>NZ_CP146284.1:1548437-1858125 GCF_023744375.2 Parabacteroides sp. AD58
CAATTCCTGTCATTGAATCGCACCATGAAGAGAATGACGCACCGGATATTCTGTACATCCTGTACAAATACCTCATCGTATTTGATCATTTCAAGAATGAACTGACGCTGATCGAGCTGCTTTCTGAAGGAGAAATACCGCATCTGAAAGATATTGAGACCTTGATTAACAACCGGAACTTCGCTTCTTATAACTTCCATACCGTAGGAGAAGAACACTCTCCTATCAGTGATGAAACGTATAAAGCCATGGTTCGCCAAGGGGTTCAGCATTGTCTGCGGGGCGATGTTTTCCAGATTGTCCTGAGTCGTCGTTTCGAACAGGCCTTTAAGGGAGACGATTTCAAAGTCTACCGGGCATTGCGCAGTATCAATCCTTCCCCTTATTTGTTCTACTTCGACTTCGGTGGATTCCGTATCTTCGGTTCTTCTCCTGAAACGCACTGCAAGATTACCAACCGCCATGCCAGCATCGACCCCATTGCCGGGACAGCTTTCCGCAGCGGTGATGTGGAAACCGACCGCAAACGGACAAATGCCTTGCTGAAAGACCCGAAGGAAAATGCCGAACACGTCATGCTGGTCGATCTGGCACGCAACGACCTTTCCCGCAACTGTCAGCACGTACAGGTTGATTTCTATAAGGAAGTACAGTATTACAGCCATGTTATCCACTTGGTTTCAAGGGTGAGCGGAGATATAAACCCGGAAAGTAATCCGATCAAGACCTATATGGATACATTCCCGGCCGGTACTTTAAGCGGCGCTCCGAAAGTCCGGGCCATGCAATTGATTACGGAAATCGAACATCATAACCGGGGTGCTTATGGCGGATGTATCGGATTCATCGGTCTGAACGGCGACTTGAACCAGGCAATAACCATTCGTTCGTTTGTCAGCCGCGGCAATGTCTTGTACTATCAGGCTGGCGCCGGCATCGTAGCCAAAAGCCGTGACGAACGCGAACTGCAGGAAGTCAACAACAAACTGGGGGCTCTTAAAAAGGCCATCATCTTGGCTGAATCACTCGAGAACTGATTTCACTGCCTGAATTCACTTCCGATACGGATTTATTCACTGGATAAAATGAAAATGTATTCTGACAAATCAGATGAAAGCAATTGGAAATTCTTATCAATCCCGGATGAAATTCTTTAGTTCACGGCGTGAATTAAGTAATCCACGGCGCGAACTAAGTAATTCACGACGTGAACTAAGTAATCCGCAGCGTGAACTAAAGAATTATCCGTATCCTTTGGAAGTTTCCGTCGGAAGCAAATAAACAATTAATCGGTATCTATCCATTTATAGAAGAAGAAGACTTATGAAGGTATTATTATTCGACAATTATGATTCATTTACATACAACCTGTTGCATATACTAAAAGAACAGGGAGCAACGGTCGACGTCAGACGCAATGACAAGATCCGGCTGGAAGAAGTCCGGGAATACGACAAAATACTTTTATCACCAGGTCCGGGCATTCCCGAAGAAGCCGGTATCCTGCTACCGCTGATCAAAGAATATGCACCCACGAAAAGTATTTTAGGTGTTTGTCTGGGCGAACAGGCCATCGGACAGGCCTTTGGTGCCCGTCTGATTAACTTGAAAGACGTTTATCATGGCATCGCTTCTCCGATACAGGTAACCGTTCCCGACCCGCTCTTTGCCGGCATGGGCGAAACCTTTACCGCCGGACGTTACCACTCATGGGTAGTCGATCCCACCGATTTGCCTTCGTGCCTCGAAGTAATCGCCAAAGACGCGGAAGGCGGACAAATCATGGGTCTCAGACATAAGACCTACGATGTAAAGGGAATTCAGTTTCATCCCGAATCGGTGCTGACTCCTAACGGCAAACAAATTATTAGTAACTGGTTAAAAGCTTAAAGACATGAAAGATATATTATATAGACTTTTCGAACATCAATATCTCGGAAAAGAAGAATCCCGGCAGATTCTGCAGCAAATAGCCTTGGGAAAGTACAACGACGCACAGATTGCCAGTCTGATCACGGTTTTCCTGATGCGAAACATCTCGGTAGAAGAACTCTGCGGATTCAGGGAAGCTCTGCTGGAAATGCGTAAACCGGTAGATCTGAATGAATACAAACCCATCGATATTGTAGGGACCGGTGGTGACGGCAAGAACACGTTCAACATCAGTACGACTGCCTGCTTCGTCGTAGCCGGTGCCGGTTACAATGTAGTCAAGCATGGAAACTACGGAGCTACTTCGGTAAGTGGAGCCAGTAACGTCATGGAACAGCACGGGGTTAAGTTTACAACCGACATAAACCGCCTCAGACAGTCGTTGGATGTATGTCACATTGCTTACCTGCATGCGCCATTGTTCAATCCGGCGTTGAAAGCTGTCGCACCCGTTCGCAAGAACCTCGGTGTCCGCAGTTTCTTCAATATGCTGGGTCCGCTCGTCAATCCGGTCATTCCGACCTATCAGTTGTTAGGTGTTTACAACTTGCCGCTTCTCCGTTTGTATAACTATACCTATCAGGAAAGCGGTACACGCTTTGCCATTGTTCACAGTCTGGACGGATATGATGAAATATCATTGACAGGCGAATTCAAATTGGCTACGCCGGATAAAGAAAAACTCTATACACCGGAGATGTTAGGTTTCAAGAGATGCCAGGAAGCCGACCTGGACGGAGGAGAAACAGCCGAAGCCGCAGCCCGTATCTTCGATGCCATTCTGGAAGGACATGCGACTGAAGCACAAACCAACTGCGTTATAGCCAACGCTGCTTTTGCCATTCAGGTCATCCATCCGGAGAAAAAGATAGAAGAATGTTTGTACGAAGCTCGTCAATCTTTGGAAAGTAAGCAGGCATTGGCTACCTTTCGGAAGTTTTTGAGCTTAAATCAGTAAATCAATGAAACACGATATTTTAGAAGAGATTGTCGCTCATAAGAAAATTGAACTGCAGCACCAGAAAAAGGCGGTTCCGTTGCATATTATGCTAGGCCTGGCCAGCGAAAATATGGATCGGCCCACCTACTCCATGCGGGAATCGTTAGAGAAATCAGACAGCAGCATCATTGCAGAGTTCAAGAGAAAGAGTCCGTCAAAAGGATGGCTGCACCCGAAAGCTGTGGTTTCAGACATCATCCCCGCCTATCAGGCCAACGGAGCATCAGCCTGCTCCATCCTGACAGACGAGCATTTCTTCGGAGGTTCATTAGGCGATCTGAAAAAAGCCCGCCAGCTGACGACGTTACCGTTGCTCCGCAAAGATTTTGTCCTCGAGAGTTACCAGCTGTTCCAGGCAAAAGCCATGGGAGCTGATGCCGTCTTGCTGATTGCTGCCATTCTGAATCCGGAAGACTGCGAGATGCTTGCCAATACAGCGCATACATTAGGTCTGGAAGTACTCCTCGAAATCCACCGGGAAGAAGAACTGAAATGCCTGAATCCTTACGTCGATATGTTAGGAATCAACAACCGGAACTTGGGATCGTTTGACACACAAGTCAATCACTCCCTCGATTTGCTCCCGGCTGTACAAGCCTACTTACAAAAGGAAAAGGTATACACGCCGTTGCTGATTACCGAAAGTGGCATTCGCGACCCCAAGGATGTAATCCGTCTGCGTCAGGAAGGATTCCGGGGCTTTCTGATTGGAGAGACCTTTATGAAAACTGAAAATCCGGGTGAAACTTTACGAAGCTTCATCCAAACATGTACGAGTCATGCTGATTAAAGTTTGTGGCATGCGCCAGGCTGCCAATATACGCGATGTTGCCGCCTGCGGCATTCAATGGATGGGATTCATCTTCTATCCAAAGTCTCCGCGGTATTTCCAGGAGACAAGCATTGAACTCCCGGATAACATCCGTAAAGTCGGCGTCTTTGTCAATGCCGATTCGGCAGAAATGCTACCTATATATAATAGGTATAAGCTGGATTATCTCCAGCTGCACGGGAACGAATCGCCGGAGTTATGCCAAGAGCTTCGGGAGAAAGGATACAGAATCATCAAAGCAATCTCTGTCTCTACCGAAGAAGACATCCGCAAAACCGAAGCCTATGAACCGGCAGTCGATTACTTTCTGTTCGATACCCGCTGCACAGGTTATGGAGGTTCCGGACAAGCCTTCGACTGGTCCGTGCTGAAGCATTACAAAGGTCAGACACCTTTCCTGCTCAGTGGAGGAATCCGCCTCGAGCTGCTTCCGCAACTGCTCCGTTTCAGTCATCCGCAACTCATCGGATTCGACCTGAACAGTGGTTTTGAGTCAGCGCCCGGTCTTAAAGACGCGACACGTATTCAATCATTTATCAACCAATTAAAACAAACAAACGTATGAACCGAATTAATCAATTATTTCAAGATAGAACAAAACCGGTACTTTCCATTTATTATCCGGCCGGTTATCCCAACTTAAATGACACAACGACCGTTCTGCATACCTTGCAGCAGAAAGGTATTGACCTGGTAGAAATCGGTATTCCTTTTTCAGATCCGATGGCCGACGGTCCTGTCATTCAGGAAGCTTCTACCAAGGCACTACGCAACGGTATCAGTCTGCGGTTACTTTTCCAGCAAATAAAAGACATCCGTAAAGAAGGCATTACCATGCCTGTTATTCTGATGGGTTATCTGAATCCGATCATGCAATTCGGCTTTGAACCCTTCTGCCAAACCTGTGCTGAAATCGGAATAGACGGTATTATCATTCCGGATCTTCCTTTCGCCGATTACCTGGAAAACTACAAACCGGTTGCCGACCAATACGGTCTGAACATGATCATGCTGATTACTCCCGAAACATCCGATGAACGCATCCGCCAAATCGACGAACATACCGACGGATTCATCTACATGGTATCCAGCGCCGCTACGACAGGTATGCAAAAAGACTTTGAGTCACAAAAGCAACATTACTTCAAACGGATCAAGGAACTGAAGCTAAAACATCCGTATCTGATCGGTTTCGGCATCAGCAACAAGGCCACTTACGACGCTGCTACCCAAAATTCGTTCGGAGGCATTATCGGAAGTAAATTTGTTCAGCTCCTAAAGACAGAACCCAGCATTGATGCGGCAGTCGACAAACTACTTCAAGCCATCCACACAGACTGTTAAAGGCAGAAGCTTTTTCAATAGATAAACAAATCCGGTAAAAGTACTCTATCACAGGAGCTTTTACCGGATTATCGGTTTATAAAGGAAGAAAAATCCTCTACCAATGATAAATTTTCCTTCAGAAAGTTTGCACAATCAAAAATAATCCTTACCTTTGCACCGCAATTGAGAACAAAACGATTGCAATACATGTTGGAAACGACTGGAGAGATGGCAGAGTGGTCGATTGCGGCGGTCTTGAAAACCGTTGAACTGAGAGGTTCCGGGGGTTCGAATCCCTCTCTCTCCGCTGAAACCTAAGACATTAGGTAGTCAAATTAAGACAAGTCCCGTAAAATCAACGTTTTACGGGACTTTTTCTATTTATCCGGTGGACAACCGAAAGACATTAAAATGCCCACTTCAGACAAAGTTCCGTTACTAAATCGTTACTAAAAAATAGCCTATAAAAATAGTAACGATTTTCGATGTAAGTCCTTGATTTGTCGCTCATTGACGTTCAAATGTCTGCTTGTAACCCAATTATTAATTATTCCTTTGCAGAGGGAAGTCATTACACCCACTGTAACGGAGCTAAATTAAAAAAGGATATGAGTAAGAGTACATTTAAGATTCTATTCTATCTAAGAAAGAATCAGGTAAACAAAGACGGAACAGTTTGTATTATGATTCGTTTGTCACTTAACGGTGAAATCACACAGTTCAGTTCTAAACTGAGCGTGAAGCCGGATGCCTGGGATACAGTTTTGGGCAAGGCGAAAGGAAATACACAGAAAGCCCGCCAGTTGAATGAAACATTGGAGGACATCCGTGCTTCGCTGAAAAACCACTACCGGGATATTGAAGTGCATGAGTCATTCGTAACGGTAGAAAAAATACGCAATGCGTTTTTGGGAATAACGGCGAAACAAAGAACACTGCTGGAACTTTTCAAGAAACACAATGAGGATGCAAGAAAACTGGTCGGCATCAGCAAGACTCCTGCTACCCTCGCGAAATATGACCGCTGCTACCGGAGGCTGGAGGAATTTATGAAAGTGAAATACAATATTTCGGATATATCACTGAAGGAAATCGGCCACATGTTCATTACGGACTTCGAGAACTATCTGAGAACGGAAAGCAAATGCAATGAGAATACTACGGCAAAATTCATGCAGACGTTCAAGATGATTGTAATCATCGCCAAAAACAACGGTTGGATTTATACTGACCCGTTTTCAAATTATAAAATCAGACTGAAACGTGTGGACAGGGGCTATCTGACGGATGCGGAACTGCAAAAGATAATGAAGAAGAAGTTCCCGACTAAAAGACTGGAACAGGTACGGGACGTGTTCCTGTTCTCCTGTTATACGGGATTGTCATATGTGGACGTGAAGGAACTGAAGGCAAGCGACATCAGAATCTCGTTTGACGGGAAGCCGTGGATCATGACGCACCGTCATAAGACAGATACTCGGTAAACGTACCGCTGCTGAAGATACCGCAGGCGATACTCCAGAAATATGAAGGTCAGTTGCTGCCTGTGCTGAGCAATCAAAAACTTAATTCATACTTAAAAGAGATTGCGGATTTGTGCGGTATAAATAAAAATATTACCTTCCACCTGGCTAGGCATTGTATCTTTTCTTATTTATTGAAAATAAAGAACTTACAAAGTACATTTATAGACTAAGGTAACGATTTAGAAACGAGCTAATTTACATTTTCTTCCTTATTCTGCATCATTCAAAAAACGTATATTTGCATGTGTAAAGTTACATTTTTCTGTTCTGTAAACAAAATATTTGGCTATATATTCTTCAAATAAAAAGAGTCATATCATTTCGAAAGACCTAATACGACCCTTTTTTATATTTATTAAAATATATAGCTTTTTATATTGATTTATATTTTAATATTGCTTCAAGTGTAAGTATTTATACAATAAAAGTTTAAACATCTAATAAATTCCTTTTAATCTACATATTCTAAAATACCATTATTATCACTTATTATTTGTTTGAATATTCCATGATTTTCCATATAGTTCCATTCCCCCTGGTGCTATATTTAAAACTGTACATTTTTTTAATATATCAACAGTTCTTTTAGAAAATGAATTGATATGATCAAATGCTATAAATACTTGTTTTGATTTGAAAGAGGCATAATTCATAATAATGTTATCTATAGTATCATCTTCAATGTTCTTAAAAAGAATTGTATCATGAATAACAAAAGGCAAATCTGTTAGATGTAGAAAACTCAAATCTGTTAAAATTGTACTTTTGTATTTAGAGCCAGCCCCCGTGTCATTGGGTATAAAGAAATCGTATGAAGATTCATGTAATGCAAATTGAGGTGAGTTTTTTCGCGGACTAACGCTCTCACTTAGTGCAGATAATTCATTGTTTAATTGTTGTTGAATATCAGTTAGTACCTTATGGATCATTACTGAAAAATTTTCCGCAGCTGTTTTTTTATCCTGATTATATTGATTATATTTATCGGAATCTTCAATGTTTTTAATTAGTTTATCTTTTTGCGTTTTCAGCTTTATTAAGTTATCAACAGCCAAGGATACAGCATTTTTGCTATTTAAAATACTCTCAATATCTTTATTCAGATGCTCCATTTGAATATTATAATCAGATATGAGATTTTTACATGTTTTTATTTCTGAAATAATTTTTGTTTTTAATATTCCTATTAACCGTTCATGAAAATCATTTATTTTATCTACTTCTTTAATATTTATAGTTGGAAAATAAATAGATAATTGCGTTGTATCAACAACACATTTTTCTTTTGATAAATTTAAGCTCCTCTCCAATCTATAAAGTTTATATTTTTGCTTTGACAATAATGTTTCAAGTATATGCTGTTGCTGTTTTTGAATAGAGATCGCTTCCAATTGCTGATTACTTAAATTAACAGACATACTGGACAATTGAGAAGTAATACTTTCAATCCCTGTATTACATATTTCTATTTCACGTTCTTTTTCTATTCTGTCTTTTTTTGAAAGTGTTTGACTAACAAGTTTCATACCTTGAGCAGATTTAAACGTCTTCAAACGCCTTGCTGTTTCTTCTTTAACCAATTTTTGTTCCTCTACATCATCAAATTTATCAAATATTTTAAGAACACGAATAATTGATTTATTTCCAGCTTCACCTGTTATTAAATCCAAAGGTTTCTTTTCATTTAGGTTTTCTTTTCCATAAATACGAGAAAAAAGACTAACATAATCTCGGAAAGAAAGGGAATTATGACTTATTTTATAATTTCGCAACAGAAAAGAATAAAATTTTTCAATGGAATATTCTTCTATTACCTCATATTGATCATTACAAACATAAATAGTATTTGGTGTAGATGTATTCCTTTTAAAATAATATCCTATTCCATTAAAAACGTGACAGAAAAATATATCATGATGACCTACATTAGTCAAAATGTCATCCTGTCTGGCATAAGTAAATCCACCAAAAGCAAAATCTATAACTAATAAAGCACTAGATTTTCCTATTGAATTTGAAGCATTTTCATCACCTGAAATTACATTGAGACCATTATGCAGATATATAGTCTTTTGAGCAAATTGCTCGCATTTTATTTCTTTTAACATATCGTTCTAATTATTTGATTTTCATCTATGGATATATAAGAAATCGCATAAAGATTTGTCATGGCCTCAACAAATTCTACAACATCCATAGTATGAGATACTGAATTTTGTAATTGAATGCATGAAATACCATCAGTAGGTATTAATTTAACAATTTCAAGCATAGACATTAATATACTATCTTTTACAGGTATTAGCTTACTTGGAAAGTTCTTCATAAATTTCACAATCTTGGACAAAAAATGACACCATAATCTGACAAGCTTCTACATCACAGCCTGTCTTACGTTCAAACCAATTTGTCATTTGTTTATAAATTTCTTTTTTATCTAATCCTTTATCTCTTAACATACAATATGCATGTCTAATATTGAAAGCCATAGTGTCAAAACTAAACGATCCATAAGGTAAATTTGAAAATTCTTGCCTTATAAATGTAAAGTATAATAAGACTTCATTTTCGATTCTTCGTCGCATTAACATATATTTATCTTCTATCTTTTCTGAGACTTTCAAAGCGTTATACTCCAATTTTTCTAATTCTCCTATTTCAGAATCAGAAATAATGCCAAGTCTATTAATGATTTTTGAAATTTCAGATTCTATATTTTTATCGGCAATAAGTTTTTTTGCTTCTAATGCTCTATGTTTTGCAGCTTTTAAATCAAACATCTCATTATACAATTCAACGCTTTTATTATCATCATAAAATTTGTGACAATTATGGCACAAAGCTATTTTGTTTAATGGATCTTCTGAATTAACTCCTGCTGTCCGTACATCTCTCAACATAACTTTTTCCGCAGGAGTTGGACTATTAGGAAACACATGAGCTATCTCACAACCCTTAACATATCTACCCGCTTTAGTTATAGAAAATGGAGCTCCGCATTTAGGACAACAGCTATCAACTTCCTCTAAATATAGGTAATATTCAGATGGTGTTGGATTCCTTCTATCAATGCAATATGTATCAAAATTAACCATATATATTCTTGCAAATTTATTTTAACTTCTGTCATCTGTGTTTCTAACAGAATCATATTTTACCATAAATTTTAATACACCTTGTTTTACATTGAAATAATCAACCATATCATCTACAATTGGTATAAAAATCTTATTCTTAGTGATAATAGTTGTTGTTGGGATTGTTTTAGCTCCTTTTACATTATCTCCAAGAGGCTTATCTAAATCCAACTGATAATATAGAGTTAGATTATTTGATGCATGTGTAAAAAAGAAAATAACACGATGCATACTCCAAATTACATTGGTAGTGTGCGGTTGATAAAAGAATTCTGCATAATCTCTATATAACTTATCAGACAAAGAAAGGAACAACTTAATATTATTCAAATCATGATTAATAGCATCAGTTCTTAACACTTTAAAGTCTATATTTTTGTCTAATCGCATAATGGGAGGCATAGGCATACAAGGATCGATATCATTATTTAATGAATTAACTTTAGGTTCGATATGCTCTCCTAGTACATCTGAAACACTACCTACACTTCGTGCATTTACTTCTTGTTTTTGCTTTTGTTTATTAGCACGAGCTACATTTATAATATCCTGCATGCTCCTTTTACCAGCAAGATAATCACTCATCATATCTTCTACATCTCCAAGATCTCCATTTTCAATAGTGAAAAGTTCTCGCTTCTTTTGAAAGTAAGCAAACAATGCATCTGCCCCTTCCTTTGTTGCAGAAGGAAGAAAATTGGAAAATCTAGGATATAATCTAGTTCTTACCATATCTTTTATAAACTGCTCAAAAAGTGCATAATTATCTTTATATACAGTTTTTAGATAATCAAACTCAGTTGAAGAACGTGAAAAAAGTATGTGAATAATACCGTCCTCTTCTTGTAGGTAAATAGATAAGTTATGACTAATATCTGCATATGACAACTTGAAATTACTTAATGAGTAGTCATCCTCTATAACCATACGCGTTCTCATTAAAATTGCAATTTCTGCAGATTCCAATTCGAGATCATTGTATATTTTTTTTATACGTACATCATCTTTTATTTCAGGAATTGACTTTTGTATCAAAACTTGTTGCTGAATATGTGCACGATTATAATCATTACTAAATGTCAGAATTATATTTGAATTATCTTTTAAAGCTTCTAATGCATCTTTACTGTTACCTTTAAAGTAATATACAGTTTTACCATCTATTACTTTTTGTACATCTTTCAATTTAATACTTACTTCAGTTTTACCAACAGGTATTTCAATGAATCCAGCTAAATCATATCTTCTGTTACTTCTAATATAAGCATGCAATTCACGTGAATTATTCGCCATTGGATGCTTCGCTATTTCATTAGCTACTATATCATCTGCAATTCTAATAATCTTTGATACAAAAGAAGTACTTTCTCTACTAACAGCTTCTCTACCAGCTGTTGGCACTAAAGTAAGAAGATTCACAATTCCATTTAAATGAAATGTTGAATTAACTGCAATTGGTGCCAAGCCAAAGGAGTTTCTCAATCCAAATAAAACCGTATCTGATGCTTTTAAGCAAATATCACCTTCTATTTTATAATGATTATAAATGATGTTTGTTATTTTACATTGTGGTAATATTGGTACACCATTATTAAGAATTACTCTATAATCAAACTCAAATGAAGTATTTTTATAATGTAAGACATTACTATCTACACAATTTGCACTTATAGTTAAATCATACGAATCTTTACTAATTAAATCATCATTCAAATATACAGGAACTGATAGATAACAGACATATGGTTTAAGGTAATTAAGAGCTTTTTCTTTTGTTAAAATAAAGTCAGTAGATATTGTTACAATAACGGTTGTACCATAATCAGAACGTTGTTCCTTGCTTTCTGATATATAAATACAATTATTTGTAAGAGATAAATCTGCCTTTTTAACGCCAGAAGTCCATGTAATATCTGTACCATATAATCTAGATTCAACTTTCAACTCTGTACAAACTCCAAAATTAGCCATTGCACCAACACCAAACGTTCCAACAACTCCTGCCGCCCGTGCTTCTGGATTATTTTTACCACTGGAACCTGCCGTCCAATAATGACTTTTCAAACCCTTATCATCCATGCCAATTCCATTGTCATAAATTGAAAGAGTATGACCATCTATCGTAATACGAATTTCAGGATTTTTGAAATTAGAATCTTTATGACGTCTCTGTAGAATTGCATCATAAGCATTCTGTACATTCTCTCGGAGTAAAGAGAGTGGTGAATCATATATTTGTGAGCACAAAAGATCCAAAACATGATCAATTTGTACGTTAAATGGTATATCGCTCATAATATTATCTAATTTTCTCAGCTTCTTCAATTAATAAATCAATATTCAAATTTTTAATGCCATCTTTTTTCACTTCATCAACAATTTTATCAAAAGAAGACCAATCACGCGCTTCAAGACAAGCTCCCAAAATAGAGATTTTCTGAGAAATTGTCTGTGGCACAAACTTAATATTGTATATTTCATCGTTACTTAACTCTTTTAAGAACTCATCTATAAACTTGTTAGCCGAAGTTTCTTTATCACGAATAGAGATAAGATTCCTTATTGCATTTTTATAATCTTTACCCTCTTTTGCAAGTTCTATATTATCTGATAAAATTTTTATATAGTCAATCTTGGGCAAACTAAACTCCATTAAATAAGACTCTTTGCTATTTATCTGTTTCCTTCCCCACGACGGAATATCCCATCCAGTTTCATCTTCTCTAACATGTAATGTAACATTTACTTTTTCATCGCTTTGCTCTATTTCTAAAATATTGTACTGGCAATGTGTTCCTTCAGGCATAGTTTTACCACGTCCATACAAACAACCAGAACTGATCAAAGTCATTTGACCTTGCTTAAAAATATCATGATATTGATATAGAGCTTCGGTATGGTGTTGATGTCCATACAAGCCTAATTGTATATGGAAATCCATAAGACTATGAAGAATCCTTGGATCTAAATAGTTAGTTTGAGTTGGTATTCCAGATATATTATGATGCCATACACCGACAATGAATCTACCATATTTGTATGCCTTTGACAATTGGGGTTGAGATTGCGCAATTGCATTAGTGTTTATTGCTCCAATCTGATTTAGATGATCAATTCTATAGCAACTATTAAATGTTGCAAATGCAATATTATATTGGGGTAAATCTATGACTAAGTTTAACATATCACAATCATCTATAGTGCGAATACCGTCATAAAACCGATTATAAAATTCAATAAAAAATTTAAAGCGAGACACGTATTCAGCCATATTATTGATAAAGTAGAAACAAAAATCATTCCAACTCCAACGATAATTAGGATCACCATTTAGATATCGTCCTTTTGCTTCTTCTCTTAAGTCTTCTGGTATTGCTTCCATACTTCTAATTGTTGCTCCCCTATAGATATCATGATTTCCTGGAACAATAATTATCCTAGATTTATCACCTTTAAGAAAATGCTTAACCAATCTGTTTAGAAAGCATTCGACTTCCTCATATTGCTTTATTATTTTTTCTTCAGCACCATCTCCATTGGCTCCCTCAGCTAAATCACCACTGACTACAATTATTTCAGGTTTAGGTATATCTCGATCATATAAATCCGCATCATTACATAGAGACGCAAACAAATGGTCAAAATTATTGTTTTCACCTTTATGTAAATCAGATATATGCAAAATCGAATAATGTATATTCATTTTGAATCTTATTTTGTTTCTAATATGTTTCTTCTACTATATATTCTAATTAATTTTCTGATTTCTTATCACACTATTAGTTGATTTTAGGAAAACAGAAAAACAATCAAATACATATTAATGTAATAGATTACTTATACTTTGTAAATCTTCATATTACATGTGTGTTCTCTGTATGCAAAAGTAACATATAAATAGCTTATTTAGAAATAAAAGTCCAGCTTTTTAACCTCTACAGACCCAATTTTTGGAAAGTGAATTTTCCGTAAAGACATCATCATCAATAAATTGACGACCATGTTCCTACTATTGCATAAGCATAGAAAAGGGCTTTGCGTCACGCCTGAACCATGTTCAGACTGATGATGCAAGGCCCCTTTCTTTTTTTTGCTTATGCCACAAGCGGTGCTTTTACGGCTGTTACCTGTTGATTTTCTTTTTTTGTCGGTTCCTCTAATCGAAAACGGAAGTCATGGGTAACCACACCTTCCATAAATGAAAAGTGCCATTACCCATGACGGCAAACCGGAAAGAAAATTGCAACCGCATAACTAAACAGGTTTAGCCACACGGTTGCAACATACTTTCTTGGAATGTTTGCCGGTTTCACGTTTTCTCCGTATCCCTTCTTTTTGAGATTTCCTTTCTTTCTTTTCCCGAAACATTTCATATCCAATATGCCTCCATATCCGTTTACCTCCATTTTGATGGTCTTTCAGGCAGTCGCATCAGGTGGATCGTTCCCGTTCTGGGTGCAAAGGTAAATCCAGGATTGGGATGCTCAATGGTTTTTAGAAAAAATCTCCAGCCCTACGGGTAGTATTTTTTCTTTGAAAACCCTTGCTCTACCCACTCCCTACCTTTTTTGAAGCACCCGAAACGAAAACGACCGAAGCGACAGAAAGACGCATTAAAAAAAATGTCGGATAAACGGGAGGCATATAAGGTTGGAAACTCAACTCCCTCAGCTCTCGAATCCGCATTAAAAATAAAAACAAATGGATATGGAAGCAGCAGTAGCAACAAAATTCGTGAAGTGGGAAGTTCCGACATTGGAAAGCCTACATGAGTGTAAGGTTTACAGACTTCGTATGAAAGTGAACAATGGCGAGGTGCTGAACAGAGAGGAAAAGAATTGGATAACCGAAAAGGTAAACGGCAATACCTATTTCAAAAGTGCGATACCATTGCAAGGATGGCGGTTTGACTTCTCCGACATACTGAGGACATTCCTTGTAAGCCAGTACGGACAATGGAGAGAATACAAGGCTATGGACAAGACGGCACTCCGTAAGATATTGTACGGAAGAATTGACAGAATTGTAGAACTTGACAAACGACACCCAAAATGACAGCAGCAATGAACATAAGACAGACAGCGCAATCCATTGGACTTGCAGTATTCGCATTTCTGTTGCGCTGTTTCCTTTGGATAGTCAATATCCTTTGGTACATCATCAGAGAAATAGTCTGTGGAGTATTCCGAATGGTTATCAATGTAATGGTATTCATCATATTCCTCATTGCCATTTTCGGCTTTCTCCTATGGCTACTGACACTTTGAATTAACTCCCAAAAGCATAACATTATGAAACGATACAGCAAGACAGCAGCGCAGCAATGCAGATTTTACGAGGTGGACAACATCTTTGAGTATATGGTGGAAACCTACATCAACGGCAACCATTCAACCCTAAGAAGGCTATACCACGAACTCAACAAGGAAGCGAGAAAGGACTTTATCGGTTTTCTTTTGGTGGAATGTCCTCCACAATACCACACGGAGATTTTACAAGAGATTGTCTGACCACATAAAGGAACGGATATGAACAGGACAACGGAAAAGATACCCACATGGAGTTTAGCCTACATCATCAATGGTGATGTAACCACACTCACAGACGATGAAGTTCAGACAATAGACAGATGGATGAAGCAATGGCAAGTACAAGATGTTTCACCCCCCACAGATGAAGAAGGGAACGCACAGCCTTATTTCACCCATTACCCCCTTTTCGGACTTCCCACAGAAGTGGAAGATTGCGAGATACTTTATTTGAACGACAACCCGACTAAAATTTGAGATTATGATGAAAGGAACAGACCATTTCAAACGAACCATACAGATGTTTTTGGAGCAGAGAGCAGCGGAAGATGAACTATTCGCCAAAAGCTACCGCAACCCAGCCAAGAACATAGACGATTGTGTCACATACATTCTGAACTATGTGCAGAAAAGTGGTTGCAACGGCTTTTCAGACGGAGAGATATACGGACAAGCCATTCACTATTACGATGAAAACGAGATTGAAGTAGGCAAGCCTATACAATGTCAAGTAGTTGTAAACCATGTGGTGGAACTGACAGAAGAGGAAAAGCAGGAAGCAAGGAGAAAGGCGGTTGCCCAATATCAGCAGATGGAACTCCAAAAGCTACAGAACCGCAACAAGCCGACAGCGAAAAAAGAAACACAAGTCCAACCCTCATTATTTGATTTTTGATATGAAACCGAGAACACGCATACAGAAAGAGGTAGTCCGTTTGTCAAGCGGACTGCCCGAACTGACAGACAAGCAGAAAGCATACGCTTTTGAACATTGCTTCAAGCATCATGCCTACCGCACAAAAGGCGGAACTATCACTTGTTCGGAATGTGGACATCGTTGGAAAGGCGGACACACTCTTGCGGAAACTATATGTGGCTGTAGCTGTCCCCTTTGCGGAAAGGAACTTGAAATGCTTGATACCCGAAAGAGAGTTTTCAGGGACAGCACATATTATGAAATCATTACGACCCGAAAAGGCTATCAAGTGTTGCGCTACTTTATGGTAAGTGTAACATGCAAGGTGGGACAGAAGGCAGAGTATTCCATTCGGGAGGTGGTGCAGTGGTGGATTGCCCCAAACGGAAAGACCGAGGTTATTGCCCGACTGAGAGCCATGCACACGATGTACTATGACTTTTGGACTGAATGGAGCGATATGGAATTGCGCAGCAACAAGATGCTGAAAGCATACAACATAGACGCATACAAGACTTATCCGGCAATGCGCATCATTCCCGAATTAAGGCGGAACGGCTTCAAGGGAGCATTCCACAAACTGACCCCATACGAATTTTTTACCGCCATTCTGACGGACAGCAAAAAGGAAACATTGCTTAAAGCGGGACAGACAGAAATGTTCAGATATGCCGTCATTTCAAATGTCAATTTGCATGAATATTGGAACTCCATAAAAATCTGTATCCGAAACGGCTATCATATTGCAGATGCCTCCATGTGGTGTGACCTTGTAAGACTGCTCCGACATTTCGGGAAAGACACCCACTGCCCAAAATATGTTTGTCCGACAGACTTGAAAAAGGCACATGACCGACTTGTCAGAAAACGTGAAGAACAGATTGAAAGGGAAAGAGCGGAGCAACGCAGGGAGCAGTTGGTCAAGGACGAAAAGAATTATCTGAAGTCCAAAGGCAAGTTTTTCGGACTTGTGTTTACCGACAACCTTATTCTTGTAAAGGTCATTGAGAGTGTGGCGGAAATGCAACTTGAAGGAAAACTGATGCACCATTGTGTGGGAAGCTATCACAAGAGGACAGACTCCCTTATCCTATCCGCAACCATTAACGGCAAACGCATTGAAACGGTAGAGGTTTCACTGACAACATTCAAGGTGGTACAGAGCAGAGGTGTATGTAATTCCAATACCGAATACCACGACCGCATAATCAGCCTTGTAGAGAGCAATGCCGAACTTATCCGCAAACGGATGAGTGCTTGATTTATAGACTTCAAAATATACATGATATGGAAATAAAGATAGAAAACATACTGATATTATGGGACGAGAAAGTTACCGACATCTTTGTCAGTCTGATAAACACCTTGTCCTTGAGTTTCAGTGAAAAGGAAATCCGCAATTCAATGGCGAAACTTTCAGAAAACGAGAACTTCGGAAGGCTGTTCGCCTACGGCTTCGGAGCGCATCACCTTTGGGTAGCCCAAAGGATGATAACCAACCCTGAAAAGGTAATGGAGAACCGACTGCTGATTGTTGAATTTTAACCGATACAGATATGGCAAAATATGTAGTAAATACAAGATTTGTATTTTCGGGAGTGTTCGAGGTAGAAGCCGATAGCAGAACGAAAGCAAGAGAACTCGTAATGAAAGAGTGCGGTTTGGTAATGGGCGGAAACATTCACACCACATTGGATGATGAAGAAGTGGACTGGGATTTCGATACCCACCCCGAAAAAGAAATAGGAAAGATAACCATTAAAAGGAAATGACCATGACAACAAGAATGACCATCAACGGAGTAAGTACCTGCCAGACGGCAGGTACTGAGAAGTACGAAAAGTACCAAACGACTATCAGACGGAAAAGAACAACCCTTTTCCAATATGACTACCGACACACGGACGGAGAACTTTTCTCCTGCGTGAGACCGACATTGGAGGAGTGCAGACACCTGCGTGACGAATGGATAAAAGGAAAGGAGGACAGATTATGACAGCATACTATGATACTTTGATTGTGACATTCAGCGACCCTATCGGAATTTTGGATATGATGTGTACCGATACTTGTGATGTGGCAACACTAAAGGAGTGGATAGAGAGCTACGAAAGTACAAGAATGACCCCGATAAGCGAACATACGGCAGTCATCACTTCAGAATACAACATGGTGCATGTGGTGGAATGGCTCAGAAAATATACCCCCATTGCCGAAATGAAAGAATACTAAAGGTGTGGCGGTACACAATACCGCCCGCACCCGAAACAGACAACCCATAAAAAAGAAAGAGCATGAAATACTATTTTATATTGACAGACAGCAGGGACGCATGGATGCAGTTCGTTTACCTCCCTACGGGAGATTATGTGTCCGGCTATATCCGTGACTTGCGGAGTGTGGGAATATCCGTACATGACTATGACCTTTGGACGGAGGAAACACGACCCATTGCCGAGCGCACATTGGAACATATAAGGCAGAGCATGAACGTATAAAAAAATCGGGTGGCAAAAGCCATCCATTGGCAATAACTTAAATTCATATACAGATGATAGCGAATACAATCTTACAGCAGTTGGGCGGTCATGGATTTACCGTCATGACGGGAAGCCGTAACTATATCAATTTGGGCAACGGACTACAAATGAGCCTTGCAAGGAACAAGACGTCAGCCAACAGACTGAAAATCATATTGGACGAGGATACGGATACATACACCATGTATTTCTATCGTCAGACACTGACGAAGTATGCGGACATCAGGGTCAAGGAGATAGCCAAATACGAGGGAGTGTACTTTGATATGCTCCAGCAGATTTTCACGGATATAACGGGACTTTACACCCGACTTTAGGCAGAGGCGGCGAGAGCCGCCCTACTTTCTTTCGGTGAGCAGAAGGCGGACAAAGAAAGTAGCAAAGAAACCGCTGTTCCCATCTCCAATAATATGAAAGAGGTTGTTTCATTGAAACAACCTCTTTTTAGCTTTTAGCAAAGCAGTCCAGCAATAAATGCCAAGACTACTTCTATCACCTTGGCAAACTCATTTTCTGAAATTTCAAATTTCATAATCACAAGATGTTAAGGTTATGTTTATCCGGACTTCTCCGTACCACTAATCTATACTTAGGTGCTTAGTGGCTTACACACCTAAAATCTAAAACTATATATACTAAAACTGTGCCAATTATATAATGACAATTATTTTATGCCATTTTGTCAGTTTTTACGGTTCATACAGCAGCAAAAACTCCATCTTCCGTCGCCGCTCTATCGAGCGGATTTTCCGCCCCTTGTAGTGGCAGTAGGATATATACTCCTTATAGATGTCCCTGTCACCGGCTTCCAGCTTTCGGATCAGCTTGCTTTTGGATATCTTTCCGCTGCCCAAGAGCCGGAACGGTCCCACATTATAAGCTAATGTACCCAGGAGCAGCGAATCCTTTCCCAGATGCCGGAACATGGCGCAGAACTTCCGAAGGTCTTTCCGCAGCAGCTCGTCAGCCTGCTGTCTTGTCATGGTGCGTGCCGAGTATTTCTCGCCCGGCTGGAGGCAATGCCCCCAGCCGACATAAGGATGGTTCTTTTCCGAGTGCCAGCCCTCAAAATAGCGTACACACAAAAATGCCCTCTCAAATTCCGGCAACCTGAAAATCCTTGCTTCCTTGGCTGTTTCCCTTTCAGGTTCCTGTGCCGACAAAGTGCAGCCCAACGAAAGGAAACAGAGCAGTAACAACATCCTGTACCTCATTCACGGATTTGTTTGGAAGTGGACGGACTGACGGCTGGCACACTGTCGCTTTCCGTTTCTGAAGTGTTGGAGTTGTTGAAATCAAACTCCATTTCATGGGAGTTGCCGAAGTTATCCTCCACGACCACTATGAAATTCTGTGTTTCATCGCATTGCGAGGTGTAGTACAGACGGAACTTCTCGTTCTCCAGCAGGTAACATATGTACCAATATTCTTCTCGAAAAGAATCCACTCTTCCGCATGTGAGAGCTGTTCCCAGCTCAAGTAACCGCTCAGATGGTTTCGGTATTGACGTTCAAGCAGCTCTCCGTTTACACCGAAGAGAAAACCTAAAAGCTTGCAGCTTACCGGAAGTGTATCAATATAGTTCTTTTAAAAAAGACGCAAAATCATGCGTCATACGGCAGCCCTCAGCGACCAGTTTCCAGTTACGGCTTACATAGCGTCCATCATCCTTAACAATCCATCGGCGACGTCGGATGTTCAGGAAAAGTTTCTTGCCACGTATCGGGAAGTCCTGAACCACTACCGGGTCATAAAATCCCTTGCTTTCCACTTTCATATTCGAGTATTCACTGGGAACCTCATTTTTCTCTTCCAGGAAAATGATAATGTCGGTACTACTTTCCTTTACATCAGAGATGATGAAATAATCCAATGTCCCTTCCGGAAGAAGGAGACGATAACCGTTGGTTTCCATAACTGATAATGATTTGTTGTTGGCAAAGATACGATTTTATCGAATTTACCCCTCATATTTTTACGTTGATCCGCATTTAATATGTTTTCATTTTTTATTGACAAACTAGTGTTGCCACTTCCATTTGTTACGTTAATAATGGTAGAAGTCCGTTTCAATCAGTCTTATCAAGACTGATTGGAGTAATCGGTTCATTTCCGTTATTATCGCTTTAACAAACAGTCACATGATAAAAAGAATCGGGTTGATAAGTTTTTATTCATCATGGCTATGTGTTATTGTTTCTTTATCATAAATTCCAATTTTTGAAGTCCTATTTTGTGAACATTGGCAAGGATGAGCGCATAACCAAGTTCTTCGCCTGACTTCATAGATTGGGTAATATGGACTTAATTGGAGGTCCTGAGAAAACCTAATGAGCAGATACAACAATAGCAGCCCACGCTATAGCGTGAGAACCACTATGCTATCTTTGCTCATTTGAAAATTTCTCAGGTTTCCAATTACAAGATAAGCATAACGCTTCTTCATATTTTAATATGTCCTGAAAAGAGTTGCCTCTATTCAAATACAAAATTAGTTATTTAATTGATAAAAGAGCATTATATTAAACATATTCTGCATAACTCAAAAACAAAAGATAAAAAGTACGCCTTGCCTATCTAGTAACTCTCATGGTAGTCAAACTCACCCATACAGTTTTTCTTATCAATAATTACCAAACAATCCTTTTCAGTTAAAGAAACTCAAATTTAATTTATCCAATTGATTTATTCGCCTTTCTTTTATTTCTTTAGATATCTTTTGTTGGTGCACTTTTCAGTTAGTAGAATGTGTACTTTTTATTTGGTATTTACAAAATAAGGGAATTAATGATGGCTAAAATATACAAACCCAAGTCTCTGCAGGAGTTGAAGGAGTTAGTGAACGACAAAAGCGTTCATCTCGGTGATATTGACACTTCCCTGATTACGGATATGACAGAGCTGTTTAAAGACTCAAAACGTAAAAACTTCGACGGACTTGAAACATGGGACACCTCAAACGTGACCACAATGAAGGGAATGTTTTATAGGGCGAAATATTTCAACCATCCCATTGGGGACTGGGATGTTTCGAAGGTGGAGGATATGACATTCATGTTTTGCGAAGCACCGGCCTTCAACCAACCACTTGAGAAATGGAACGTCTCGAATGTCCACTGTATGAATTCCATGTTCGCTTGGGCGTACAGCTTCAACCAGCCAATTGAGCGCTGGGACGTCTCAAACGTATATAACATGAAAGCGATGCTGTATTTCGCAAAGAGTTTCAATCAGCCACTTAACGCTTGGAATGTCTCAAAGGTTTATACCATCACATGCATATTGGGTGGTGCGAAAAGCTTTAACCAGCCGCTCGACAAATGGGATACATCAGGAATCCAAGAAATGGCGTACGCTTTCTTCGAATGTTATGAGTTCAACCAGAATATCGATTCGTGGGATACGTCGGAGGTCACATATATGGATGGAATGTTCGACGGTGCAAAAAACTTCAACCAACCGCTTAACTCGTGGAAGACGGGCAATGTAAAATTTATGAGGCGTATGTTCCAAGGGGCGTCGAGCTTCAATCAGCCGCTCGACAAATGGGATGTAAGCCGTGTTGAAACAGCAGAAATGATGTTCAAGAACGCGACGAGCTTCAACCAGCCTCTCGATATGTGGCAGATATCGAGAGACTGCGATATCAACGACATGTTCCTGAACGCTCCGTGCTTCTCCGACGTCAAGATTTTGACGCTCAACTTCGCTCATACCAACAAAATGAGATACCGCGAGTATCTGAAAGAAGTTCTCGGAAGATTCGACGCTGCGCAGGTGTACGCCGAGCTCTTGGGTTACAGCGATAAGCACACGGCGAAATATAAGCGCGAGCTTGAAGCTGCTCATCCGGAACTGAAAGGCCCAATCCACGCCGTTACGGGAACGGGAAAGTACAAACCTCGCTCAAAACCAGAGTTGATAGAGCTATTGAATATGGGCATTCAAATACCGCTTGATAAGATTGATACGTCGTGCATAACCGACATGGAAGGTCTCTTTCAATACTCTAAGAGCAGAGACTTTACCGGTATCGAGACGTGGGATACGTCAAATGTCGTAACGATGAAGAACATGTTTGCCGGCGCGGAATACTTCAACCACAACATAAGCGGCTGGGATGTCTCAAACGTACGGGATATGTCGCACATGTTCGATGGGGCGAGAAGATTTAATCAGCCGTTGAACGATTGGAATGTATCAAATGTGCAGAACATGTACGAGATGTTTGCCTGGGCGAGAACATTTAATCAGCCACTGAACAATTGGAACGTCTCGAACGTGCAGAATATGTCTCGCATGTTCGCCTGGGCATCCAAATTCAATAAGCCGTTGAACGATTGGAATGTCTCGAATGTACAGAACATGTTTGAGATGTTTTATTACGCGGAAAAATTCAATCAGCCTTTGAATAATTGGAATGTTTCTAATGTACAGAATATGTGCCGTATGTTCGGCGGGGCAGAAAAATTCAACAAGCCGCTGAACGATTGGAACGTCTCGAACGTGCAGAACATGCTCGAGATGTTTTACAACGCGTCAAGCTTTAATCAGCCACTGAACAATTGGGACGTTTCAAATGTGCGGAATATGTCTCTCATGTTTTACGGTGCATCTAGTTTCAACAAGCCTGTCGGCTCGTGGAACGTTTCCGCCGTTACGAATATGATGCAGATGTTCAACGGGGCAGAAAAATTTAATCAACCCCTGAATGATTGGAACGTATCGAACGTGCAGGACATGAGCAAGATGTTTTGTAATGCGTCGAGCTTTAATCAACCTCTGAATAATTGGAATGTTTCAAACGTCAAGAATATGACACAGATGTTCGATGGGGCGGAAAAATTTAATCAGCCGCTGAATGAATGGGACGTCTCGAACGTGCAGGACATGAGCAAGATGTTTTGTAAAGCATCGAGCTTTAACCAACCACTGAACGATTGGAATGTATCGAATGTCGAGAATATGGTACAGATGTTCGACGATGCGTCGAGTTTTAACCAGCCGCTCGACCACTGGAACATGTCGAAAGTCAAAGATATGACCTGTATGTTCTACGGTGCAACCTCGTTCCGGCAGCCAATAACAGCATGGAAGCTGCGCGGTCAGTCTACGAGGGGTATTTTCCTTGATTTGCCTGACTATCGCGATATGGAATCACGCGTCATGTGCCTTGCTGCGCTTGACGGGAACAACCGGGAATACGAACTTCAGGAGATGATAGAAATATTAGGAGAGAAGGAAGTTCAGGACGCGCTGCGGCTTTATGGCGCGAAATATGGTCTTAATGAGTATTTACAAAAATAATGGAGAGTAATTATGATTAAAAAATACAAACCTCGCTGTAGTAAGGAACTAAGGGAGTTAGTGAAAGATGATAGCATTTACCTCGGTGACATCGACACTTCTCTGATAACTGATATGAGTTGGCTGTTTTGCGATTCAATACGCACAAACTTCGACGGGCTTGAAACGTGGGACACGTCGAACGTCACTACGATGGAACGCTTGTTTCACAGGGTAAAGCATTTTAACCATCCCATTGGAAACTGGAATGTTTCATCCGTGACGAACATGGAGTGCATATTTTGTGGCTGCAGTGATTTTAATCAGCCGTTAGAGGATTGGGACGTTTCGTCCGTAACGAATATGGAGTCGATGTTCGGTACCTGCGGTAAATTTAATCAGCCGCTAAACGATTGGGACATCTCAAATGTCCGTAACATTTCATGTATGTTCTGCGAAGCCGAGAGTTTTAACCAGCCGCTCGACAAATGGGATACGTCGGAAGTTCGTGAAATGGCATGGACATTCGCCGGTTGCACCAAGTTCAATCAGAATATCAGTTTGTGGAATACGTCGAACGTCTTTAGAATGGAAGGAATGTTTGAAGGGGCGGTACGTTTCAACCAGCCTCTGAACGATTGGGACGTCTCGAACGTGCGGTATATGTTACGCATGTTCGACGGTGCGAAAAGCTTCAATCAGCCGCTCGACCGCTGGGACGTAAGCCGCATCGAAGATGCCGAACGTATGTTTAAAAACGCACGAAGTTTCAACCAGCCGCTAGATATGTGGCTGATACCGCGGTTCTGTGACGTAAACAACATGTTCCTTTACACTCCGCTCTTCACCGACGTCAAGACGTTGACACTCTGTTTCCACCTTACAACCAGAAAGAATTGCCGCGCAAGGCTGAAAGAAAAGCTGGATAAACTCAACCCTGCGGAAGTATGCACTGAACTTTCACATTACGGCAGCGAGCACACAGCAGAATATAAGCGTGAGCTTGAAACTGCCCATCCGGAGCTGCAAGGCTTCGTCAGCGCAAGCACGGATGCGGAGAAGCACAAGCCCCGCTCAAAACGCGAGCTTATAGAACTCTTGGACATGGGCGCAAAAATACCGCTTGCCAATATTGACACTTCTCTGATAACAGACATGGAAGGCCTCTTTCGAAAGTCTAAACGCAATAACTTTACCGGTATCGAGACATGGGATACGTCAAATGTCGTAACGATGAAGCATATGTTTGCCGGCGCAATCTACTTCAACCACGACATAAGTGGATGGGATGTCTCCAACGTGCGGGATATGTCCCACATGTTCGAAGGGGCGCACAGATTTAACAAGCCGCTTGAAGCTTGGGACGTTTCATCTGTTACGGATATGAGTTTCATGTTCAACGAAGCCGAACGCTTTAACCAGCCTTTACGGAAATGGAACGTGATCAGCGTAACAGACATGAGTAATATGTTCTCCTGCGCAGAGCACTTCAACCAGCCGCTCGATGGCTGGGACGTTTCAAAAGTTCGAAGCATGAAGTGCATGTTCTACCGTGCCTTCTCCTTCAATCAGAATCTTAACTCGTGGGATGTCTCCAGTGTTACCGACATGTGCCACATGTTCGATATGGCAAAGAGCTTCAACCAATCTGTCGGTGCGTGGAACGTATCTGCCGTCACAAATATGAGAGAGATGTTTGTAAGGGCATCGGCATTTAACCAGCCTCTGAACAGTTGGAATGTCTCGAATGTACAAAACATGCGTGAGATGTTCTGCGAAGCAACGAGTTTTAACCAGCCGTTGAACGATTGGGATGTCTCAAATGTGCAGGATATGCGCGAGATGTTTAGCGAAGCATCAAACTTCAACCAACCATTAAACGATTGGAATGTCTCGAACGTACAGAATATGTACTGTATGTTCAACGAGGCGAAAAGTTTTAATCAGCCGCTCGACAAATGGGACATCTCAAATGTCAAAGATATGGCCTATATGTTCTGCGAAGCGACCTCGTTCCGTCAGTCGATAACGGCATGGCGACTGTGTGGTCAATCTACAAAAGGAATGTTCCTCAGACTGCCTGACTACCGCGACATGGAGTCGCGCGTCATGTGTCTCACTCCTCTGAACGAAGAAGCGATGAAATACGATTTGGAGGATATGATAAAAATATTCGGAGAGAAGGCAGTTAAAGATGCACTGCAGCTTTACGGTGCGAAATATGGTCTTAAGGAATATTAGGAACAATCTACCTCAAAACAGAAAGAGTAAAAGAGTTATCTTTTTTGCTCTTTCTGAAAGTGTTTGATATATTTTAATCACTCATTATGTACGATCATGTAATTTTTCCTTTCCCCATTGCGTTCTATTTCCAGGGTAAGACTATCAGCTTGTTGAATATATCTTTCTAATTTACCGCTTGATACAGACATTTCATCTATAGAAACCGCCCCATTGTCGACTGCGATGACCTTATCGCCTAACATTAATCCTGCTGTTTCTGCCAATCCGTTTATTTCCAATGCGGTAACACAAACAGCATTGTTGCGGAGATTAAGGCGTAAACCGAGTACAGAAAGTTGGGCCTGATCAGTCGGAACTATATCTGTTCGCTGCTTAATATATAAGTCTTCCCCAACCAGTATGAAGTTCAATTTCCCGGCAAAGATATTTCCTGCAACATTTTTATTAATTGAAGGTATATAATCTAATGTACAATCCGGAATAGCGATCCCGTTGCAATACATAGTAATACCTTGGAACTCTTCAACCGTATCTATTAATCCTTCTCTACGAAAGAAGGCATATCGCCTTGGTGTCTGCTGTTTACGCAATTTCTCATAAACAGTCTTATCGATTAGCAGATCATAATTCGAACCCAAATCAAACATCAGCTGCAAACTATCGGTCTGTTCACCATAAAGCGATAAATCATTTATTCCATTCTTTACAAGCGTGAAGCCTTCTGTTTCCCGTTTCAGTAACTCCTCATTTGTAAGAGAGAACAAAGTCATTTCATTTTTATCTAAATCGAACTTCCAACCCATATTTTCGATTATAGTACGTCCTAATACCGTACGGTATAATGCATTATACATACCGTTATCTTTCGGAACGGAAGTAAAAACTACATCTTTCAGCATACAATCGCCAATACCTATTTCATTTACCCTATACAGTTTCGAGAAATAGGCCTGCTTGTAAAAGTTAAAAGTCGGTATGGGTTTTCGTTTCCAATATTCCGCCTCATATCGGTCAAGTACTTCTTGCTTGGCAAGTGAAGTAGATGCTTGCGTATCTATCAGCAATGTATCCGCACATTGATTGTTGATTGTGGTAATTATCCCGAAATATCCATTCGGATCACGAACCAGCTGCGAAGTTTGATAAAAATCGGGATCAACATTTTCTACTGTTCTTTTCTGATCTGCATTAAACCGGTAAATCCAAACAACAGCATACATGAAGTAAGCAAAAACAATGACCACAAGAACAAGCAATACTTTAAACAAAGTACAAACAATCTTTTTGAGTTTCATATAATGGCGATTTATTGATAATTCGTAACAGGAGCACAAAGGTATAAAAGGCATTTAATTTCTATGCGCCTAATATATCTATTTCATGTTGCAAGTTATCTAAAAAACGGGCAGCATGAGCTCCATCCATTTGTGCATGATGAAACTGAAAAGAAACTAAAAGGTTACATTCAATGTCCTGAAAAAGGTAACCATCGGCATTGGCGCATTCATCCACATTTCAAAGGCATAGGCCCGCGAGGTATCTTTGGGATCCACTTCTTTCATACGCTTAGTTTATATAAAGATATAAATCGGTTTTACCGCCCAACTAATTTAATGACGGCAAATAAAACTCCCGAGAATCAAAAACGGAAATAACGGGAATCGTTTTTGAAACTCGTTGGAATCATTTACAGAGGTTGGATATCTGAAAAGCTCTGACAAGAAGATTTATTTCCGATCCGGGTACGTCCGATTCGGATTTTTAGGGAACCAACCTTTCAAAACCCGTTCTTCCTGCTCAAAGACTTCCTTAATAGACCAAAATGAAGAAAAGGCAATTACCCCACAAACAGTAGAGCCCAATATATTTTCAATAAACAAAGAAGCTGCGGCAGCCAAAATTCCTCCGATTAAGAACAACCACCAGCTTTTTGTTCCCCAATAATATTCTGCCTTTACCACAAGTGGATGAAATAAGCCTATGACCAAAAAAGTAACTACACCTATCAATAATCCATTCCAGTTCATCACATGAATCAATTCTATTTGGTTATAAAACGAATAAAGGCTGCACAGCTTTTTGAGCCGAACAGCCTTCTATATTTTTTCTCAGACAGTTGCTTACTTCTGTTCCGCTGCTGGAGCCGGAGTTTCCTGTGCCGGAGTTTCTGCTTGTTGTGCTGTACCAAAATCAGGAGAAACAGCATTCGGATCGATCGTTACAGCATCATTTACCTGCTGCTTAATTTCAGACTGATTTCCATTTTGCTCAGCGCGAGGAATAAACGCTGTAATAATGATACTCAATACAATCACTGCACCAGCCAGTGTCCACGTAGCTTTTTCCAAAAAATCAGTTGTCTTACGAACGCCCATGATCTGGTTAGAAGAAGAAAATCCTGAAGCCAAACCACCGCCTTTAGAATTCTGAATCAAGACAATCAAAATCAATAAGATTGAAGCGATCAGAATCAAGATCGAAATAAATACGTACATTTTTTAATTTATTTTTTAGTGTTAATAATCAATTTCTCAAGAAATCTAATTTGGTCTGCAAAGTAAATATTTTTTTCTGGATATTTCAAGCTTAAGTTTTTAATAATTTGCAAAGCTTTATCATATCTTTTCTGTTTCACGTAAATTCGAGCCAAAGTCTCCGTAAAATAGGAATCGTCCAACTGTTTAAGTGAAACATCCTCCTCTTCGTCCTCTTCCTGAACCGAATCCTCAACTTGCTCGTTATCCTTCCACATCGGTTTGTGAGCCATATCATTCTCAAGAAATGAATCAATCAAATCCTGATGTTTTAATTTAACCTCTTTTTGCTCGGATTCCGGTTGGGAAACAGGATCAGACTGCGCCACTTCTTTCCACTGAAAGTAATCTGCCGAGACCGACGGCTCAAGCAACAACGCCTGGCTTTCTTTCTTTTCAGACTCAGAAGATTCAGTTCCAGCCAGGAAAGCATCGATCAACGCAAAAGAATCAGCAGCCGAATCAGGGACAGCATTATTCCCTCCCGAAAGATCAGGAGAATTTTTCAACAAACGATATAAAACTTTCCGATTGGTAATACCTGTAGCCAAACGCTCCAACTCGGTTCTAAAATCCGGACTATCAATTTTCCACAAATTCAGTAAATAAAGCATTTGTAATGCTTGGAAATAAGGATAAGATGACAATGCCTGTTTTATGCCAGGTAATGTTTCCGACGTCAGTAAATCCGGATTCTGTATATATTGATGTAGTTCAACCGCATTCATGCCTCGCTCTTCTACCAATTGGCTACCGTAGAATTATAGATCTGATCGGCCAGTTCTTCAATAATTTCCGAACACAACTGATCTTGTACATCCTGCAGCATGACATTACTATCAAATTCCCGATATGCAGAAAACGACTGTTCAAAATCTTCGTCAGCGTTGGTCCGATTGGTATATCTGACTTTCACCGTGATCGTCAATTTCGTCTGAGAAGAATAAGCATCTTCTTTTACAGCCATTGGCGTCAAATCATAACCGGTTATTTCTCCTTCCAGCTCCAGATCGCCGTTATCTCGCACCAACGACAAGCGGGTCTGACGGACATAAATATCTTTTACCCCTTCCGTGAACTGTTGTGCCAACGGAGGATAAACCAAAGGAGCCTGATTAGGAAAATCTTTGATGCAAATAGTTTTCACCTTCGTATAGTCAATCGAAGCCCCATTAAATTTATAAGATATGGTACATCCTGTCAGAATAACCGACAAGACAAGAAACAGATAAACGAATCCAGTTTTCTTCATAGATTACTCCAAATTATATTCTTTAATTTTTCTGTACAGTGTCCGCTCAGAGATTTTCAGATCAGCAGCCGCATTTTTCCGCTTTCCATTATGGCGCTCCAAAGCCCGGCGGATCATATCTTTCTCAACATCTTCCAATGACATCGATTCCTCTTCTACCGTCTCGGCTTCCTGCACCGGTGGCTGAATTGTCGTCACCGGATGAATAGTCGATGCAAATGATTCATCCTTATCAACAGAGACCGGTACTGTACCGCCTATAATATCATGAACCAGTTTCTTCAGATCATTAACATCCTTACGCATATCAAAGAGAATCTGGTACAAGATTTCCCTTTCATTATTAAATGAGCGCTGTTCATTCTCTTGTTTCACCAAAACCGGATATTTGGCTACATTGACATTCGGTAAATATTGCCGAAGAATATCAGCGGTTATTTCTCTTTTTTCTTCTATCACAGAGATTCGTTCTGTAACATTCTTCAGTTCACGGATATTACCCGGCCAGCGGTAAGAAGTCAATAACTGACGTGCATCATCGTCCAAACGGACAGCTGGCATTCTGTATTTTTCCGCACAATCTGAAGCAAACTTACGGAACAATAATATAATATCTTCAGACCTGTCTCTTAATGGAGGGATTTGAATAGGGACTGTGTTTAAGCGGTAATACAAGTCTTCACGGAATTTTCCATCGCTCACAGCCTGTACCAAATTAACATTGGTAGCAGCCACAATACGAACATTCGTCTTCTGTACCTTCGATGAACCTACTTTTATAAACTCTCCTGTTTCCAGTACACGTAATAAGCGGGCTTGAGTAGGCATAGGCAATTCGCCGGCCTCATCCAAGAAAATAGTTCCTCCGTCGGCTACTTCAAAATAACCTTTACGATCTGCCAAAGCACCCGTAAAAGATCCTTTTTCATGACCGAATAATTCAGAATCAATAGTACCTTCCGGAATGGCGCCGCAATTGACAGCGATATACGGACCATGCTTACGGGCACTGTTCTGATGTATAATTTGCGGGAAAACTTCTTTACCTACACCACTCTCTCCGGTAATCAATACAGACAAATCTGTTGGAGCTACCTGCAAAGCCACATCAATAGCCCGATTCAGACCGACACTATTCCCAATAATGCCAAAACGCTGTTTTATTTGCTGAAGATCTATTTTCATTTTCCAATGATACTGATTAATGTATCAAAAGTATAAATAATCTGTCAAATTCCCGTATTTTTGACTTTTAAAATATGCCAAATAGTTATTCAGGACCGACTATTCTTACAAGCATAGGTCAAATCATAGAGATATTTGCCCAATTCTTCCTCTGTCGCAAATGAACGTATCTTTTCAGCTGGGACAGGATCTCCTATATAAACATCAACAGTTTTCCCTTTCTTATTAAAGACTTCGGGAACTATCCGGATCGTCCGTAGCCGCCAGTTCAGCCAACCTAAGAAATAAAAATATTTAGAGTTGAGAAAGTCAAAATAAACCGGATAAACAGGAACATTTGCCTTCTGGATCAAACGAATCACACTCCGGGTCCACGGAAGATCGCGCACTGCATGGTATTTACTATTATAAAAGGACATTGCTCCGGCAGGGAAAAAACCCATCGGATGTCCTTCTTTGATATGCTGCAAGCAAAGCCGGACACCGTTCATACTACTCAAATTTCCTTTACCATTACGCTTGGTATCTGGATGAACCGTAATGAAATTATCATTCATGGCACCTATTTTCGACAAGATACCATTTACCATTACCTTAAAATCCGGACGTCGAGCAGCCATTATATCAATCAGCATAATCCCGTCCAAAGAACCAATCGGATGATTCGAGACCGTTATAAAAGAACCTTCTGGCAAATGATCCAATAACTCGGCTCCATGAAGCCTGTACTTCAAATCTATCAAAGGATCTCTCAATAGGGCCGAGGTAAAAGCTGCGCCTTTCAAATGACAGCTATTCTTATGCGCTTGATTAACTTTATCTATTTCCAGCCATTTGATAAGCAATTTTCCAACCCACGAGCCAAAGCCCGTATTAAAAAAAGGCGACATAGCCTTTAAATCATTACTATCAATAACGGTCTCTTTCATGATTTATGAATTATCTGTTCAAGAAAGATCTGCACATTTTCTCATGGCGTCGCATGCTGATGCCCAATACAATGTTCAAGACTATAATCTCATACAAATAGTAAGCCCATACATAACCAGACAACACGATGATAAACATAACAATCGTTCGTCCGTTAAACGTCAACAAATCTATCATTTTCATCAACTGCTTGCTCTGACGACGGAAATCAAGCCGGACATCCTGTGGGAAATCATCACCGTATTTAGCATGCAGATTTTTCAACATCTGTTGTAAAGTTGGCGTTGCCTTCACTTGTATCAAAGTATACCAACGATACAGAAAATAGAAAAATTTAGTAATGCCATACTTCATTTCCTTATGTTGGGCAACGACTTGCTCGAGAGATTGAAATTCGGCCCCTTTATCCTTACTGATAAAATAAAGATGCAAGGTCTTATAATAGTCAGTAATATTTGCCTGCAACAAATGCGACATACCTGACAATACGGCTAAGATAAAAAACGCGTAAGAACCTGTTTCATTAGCCAAACGCAAAGCTAATCCGATATATATACTGGCAAACCAAATATCTCCGGCAAAACCATCCAATATTCTACCAATCTTTGATTTGATACCTGTCAGACGAGCCAACTGGCCGTCTACACAATCCAATATATTAGCAAAAATCAAGCATAAAATACCATAAATATTGTATTTCAAATCGCTATGATAAAATAAAAAACCGGTTGCCGCACCTACAAAGATGGATATAACCGTAATCATATTGGGTGTAACTCCCGTATTACGTAAGGCTTTTGCAATCTGAAAACCGATAGGACGATAAAATATACGATCTACCAAATTCTCTGTTTCTATAGACTTCAAGGAAGCCTCATATTCTTTGTTCAATTCTCCCATGATTCTTTATTTATAAGAATAACCGCCATCCACGACGACTACTTCGCCATTAAAATAACCATTCTCAATCAACATTTTATATACTTCAGCGATTTCTTCCGGATCGCAGAATCGTCCTAAAGCGACCTTCCGTTCTATGTTCTGACGAATTTCTTTCGGTTTGTTTTTCTGCCATTCCGTATCAACAAACCCCGGAGCAACGCCATTAACCCGCACTTCATAAGGAACCAGAAACTTAACCAAGTTCTTTACCAGACTATGAACTGCACTTTTAGTTACTCCATAAGCCAATGAAACTGAATGTGGCTCAATACCCATAAGTGAACCGGTAAACACAACGCTTCCACCTTTCTTGATCCGAGATACTATCCGCTGCAATAAAAATACCGGGAAATGTACATTTGTGCAAAACACACGTTCCCAATCCTTATATTGCATCTGTTCAAATGAATCTCGACAGGTTGTCCCTGCATTCATAACGACTGCGTCCAGGAATATATCGTTGTCTGCCAGATACGTGGCAATAGTATCAATCGCATGAATATCTGAGTTATCGGCCTGAACAACGGAAACCGAAACACCGTATTCTGCTTGAAGTTCTTTTTGAGTATTAATCGCTGTTTCCTGATCAGCGGCATACGTTAATATTAACTGATAACCAGACTTAGCCAAACAAGCTGCAACAGCTTTTCCAATACCTTTTGTTCCACCGGTTATAAATACACATTTACTCATAACCGTTTATTTTTCAGAAAAGCCCTTTACTGACTGCGGTTTCGCCTGGCGCTGAGAACGCAAATTTGCTTCATACGAATCGTGTATCGTCTTCTTTAAATTTGACGACGATACACCTGTTCCATACGGGAAATAAAAAACTTGTACGCCTAAGTCTTTCAGGTAATCATACTTACCATACCAGTCATCACCTACAACAAAAGCATCAATATTTAATTTCTTGACAATTTCTGTATGGTCTAATGTGTGTTGAGGAATAACGATATCCGGTGTTTTCAAGGCCTCAATAATCTGTAACCGCTCATGAAACGGAATGATTGGTTTGGGTTTATATGATTCAACCAATTCGTCTGTACTTACTCCTACGATCAGAATATCCGCCAAACTCCGCGCATAATTGATCATTCGGAGATGATTATAATGAAACATATCAAATGTTCCAGATGTATATACAATTGTTTTATCCTTAAACATGGTTATAAACTTGTTTTTAAGCCGCAAACTTACATAATCTTTCGCTATCTAAAAAAAAATATTCCGAAAAAGAGCTTGCTGTCAAGTAATAGAACATTCAATCAAAGAAATTGAACAATAAAAAGAAACAACAATTTGAACATATAAGAAAGACACAACAAAACAGTCCTATTTACTTATTTTTCACATCTGACTGATTTATTGTGTCTTTTTATTATATAACAAAATATGCTACTCTACTAATTTACAATTCAGCATCTTCATCTTTTGTCAAATCCAGTTTAACATTATCACTGCCTTTATCAAAATACTGTTTCCGTAATGGATGAGCCGTAGCTTCCTGGTATGACTTCCGACTGCGATAGACATCCAAGGCTGTATAAACGGCCTGACGGAACGATGATTCGGAAGCTATATTCTGACCGGCAATATTATAAGCCGTACCATGCGCCGGAGAAGTCCGAACAAAAGGCAGACCGGCTGTATAATTAACGCCTTCTTCCATGGCTAAAGCCTTAAACGGAGCTAATCCCTGATCATGATACATGGCTAAGACACCATCAAACTCTTCATACATCTTGGAACCAAAGAATCCATCTGCCGGGAACGGACCAAACGACATAACACCTAAGCGTTCGGCTTCTTCCATAGCCGGTTTGATAATTTCTTTTTCTTCATTTCCAATTACCCCATTATCCCCTGCATGCGGATTTAAAGCCAGCACAGCTATTCTCGGTTTGATAATCGTAAAATCTTGCTTCAAAGACTGATTAAATACCTGCAGTTTCGTCACTATATTATCAACCGTAATCTGTGATGGTATCTCTGATACTGGAATATGCCCTGTAACTAAAGCTACTCGCAACGTATCGGTCATTAATATCATCAAGGCTTTCTGCCCATCCCCTAATGTCTGCTCCAGATATTCCGTATGACCGGGAAAATGGAACTGGGCATTCTGAATGTTATACTTATTGATCGGTGCCGTAACCAGTACATCAATGGCTCCACTCTTCAAATCAGCTACAGCCGCTTCCAAAGCTTTATAAGCTGCTCTTCCTGCGGTTGGAGTAGATTGCGTTAATTCCACCTTAATATCATCTTCTACACAATTAATGATATTAACGCGGTTCAATCCGGCTTCTTCCGCACGTGAAACCACATTTATATTGACAGGAGGCAAATCCAACGCTTTCCGATGATAAGCAGCTACTTTGGATGCCCCATAAATAATAGGTACACACAACTCTGTCATCCGCTGATCGGAAAACGTCTTCAGAATCACTTCATATCCGATTCCATTTATATCGCCGTGGGTAATACCCACTCTTATCATTCTATCTTCCATGTTACAAAAAACTTCTATTGAATAAAATCAGTCTGACAAAGTTACAAAAATTGGCGAATTTCATACACAAACAACCAAAAATCATCTTGCATTATAAAATGTTCCAAATTCGATTTAATCTAATTTAACGGAGCAATACAAAAGAAACTTCGAAGAAATGCAGTACGTTTGCATATTTATTCGGAAAAATGTTCCGTCAAAGTACAAGGAAATGACAAAAATACCCGTATTTCATCAAGTAATAGCCAGTGGTTTCGGATCTGGTTATTGCCCGATAGCGCCCGGTACTGCCGGGGCGTGTCTTGCTACGTTAATCTGGTGGGGATATGCGACGATTCTAACTAACGCTTATTCCACTTTTTTATGCACACTGATTATAGTCTTTATTTTTACTATCTTAGGTATATGGTCGTCAGGTATTGCTGAAAAATACTGGGGAAAAGATCCTTCCCGGGTAGTTATCGACGAAATGGTTGGGACATGGATTGCATTACTGGCTGTTCCCAATGGTCAAGCATGGGGATATATGTTAGCAGCATTTATCTTGTTCCGGTTCTTTGATATACTAAAACCCCTGGGAATAAGAAAAATGGAAAAGCTTCCCGGAGGCTATGGTATCATGGCCGATGATATTTTATCAGGAATTTACGGCCTGATTGTTTTATACGCCTTCAGACTTATTAGTGCATAACTTATATACACACTCAAAAAATCAGAACATTACATTTTCTTTTACGTACTACATAAAAATTAGATGCAAAGACATGGAAATAAAAAAAAGAGCCAAGAAGTTGCGAGATCAATTGCAACAACTTATTTACAAAATCATTAGCCCTGTAGTTCACGGAATGATTAAAATGGGCATTACCCCCAATATTGTTACAACGATCGGCTTCTTGGGAAACCTGGCAGGTGCTTGTATTTTAATTTATGCCGGCATGCATAAAGAAGGAAATCTTTACAGTCTGATCGGATGGGCCGGAGGTATTATTCTGATATCCTCTCTCTTCGACATGATGGACGGGCAAGTGGCCCGTATCGGTGGCATGGCTTCGACATTCGGTGCTATGTATGATTCCGTCCTCGACCGGTACAGCGAACTGGTAACCTTAGGAGCAATCTGCTTCTGTTTATCTGAAAACGGTTATCCAGTCGGAGCAGTTATCACATTTGCCGCCTTAATCGGATCGTTAATGGTCAGCTATGTCAGAGCCAGAGCGGAAGGCTTAGGACTGGAATGTAAGATCGGATTCATGCAGCGTCCGGAACGTGTTGTCTTAACCTGCCTGGGATTACTGATCTGCGGGATTACAGCAACACAAGCAAAGGATCTGTCGTTCGATCCGATGTATATATTGATTGCACCGCTGGGATTTATTGCCATATTTGCCAATCTGACAGCTTTTGCCCGCATAGAATATAGCCGTAAACAACTTCTGAAAAAATAAGTGCGATGAATATTCTTGCCGATAGACCATCGGCTAAAGAAATGAAGATCCTGTTCATTTCTTTAGTCGTATGGATTATTGTAACTACTCTTTTTGTAGGGATACGTCCTGAACATGGAGTTATGGCCCTACTCATAGCCGTTTTATTCTTTTCCAGTCAGGGAACCCGTAAACTGGTAGTAGCCTTGCTGCCTTTTGCCTTATTCGGAATTTCCTACGACTGGATGCGAATTGTTCCAAATTACGAAGTAAATCCTATTGATGTGAAAGGCTTATACGATACCGAAAAGAGTCTTTTCGGCATCATGACTTCAGAAGGATTGCTTACTCCCAACGAATTCTTCCAGATACATCATTGTGCCTTACTCGATTTTATGGCAGGAATCTTTTATCTCTGTTGGGTTCCGGTTCCTATTCTGTTCGGATTAGGACTTTATTTCACGCACCAGCGCACAACGTATCTGCATTTTGCGTTGGTATTCCTGTTTGTCAATCTGATTGGATTTATAGGATATTATATTCATCCGGCAGCTCCGCCCTGGTATGTGATGAACTATGGTTTCGAACCGATATTAAACACACCCGGCGATGTGGCCGGATTAGGACGATTTGATGAAATGACAGGATTATCTGTTTTCCAAAGTCTGTACGGGCGAAATGCGAATGTATTTGCTGCAGTTCCTTCGTTACATTCAGCGTATATGGTAGTGACCTTGTTCTATTCTTTCCGGGCAAGATGCAAAACATGGCTCCGGATTGTTTTCGCCTTCATCATGGCCGGAATCTGGTTTACGGCTGTTTATACCGGACATCACTACATCATCGATGTAACATTGGGAATCGCCTGCGCATTAATCGGTATCCTGATCTTCGAACGGATACTGATGCGGATACCGGCCTTTTCCGGTTTTATTCACAAGTATGCAAAATACATCCAATAAAGGTTTGACATTTACCTTTCGGATTTCTCCTTAAAAATAAACGAGAATCGAAAACATTTCTCATCAATTTCGTTTTCGATTCTCGTTTATTTTATTTCCACACTACAGGAAGGAAATCTTCCGCACATCTATTACCTATACTGATAAAGACCGGGAATTTCTATTCCTCAAAGCAAGTGTGACGGTTGTTCTTATTTTGTCTTTTCTTCCGGAACATCATATTCTCCCGGCAAACGCAACGTATAAAGGGCCGCCTCGATACGACGGATAAAGTTACGCTTATCCGTTTCGGGAGCATAAACAAAACCTTCGGCCACTACTACACGCTGGTTCTTTTCATCCAACCGTACATGCGCAACAAACGGGCCGCCCATCATATCGCCCACCATCTTCCAAAGTCCACGCATGACACCGCAATATTTATCATGAACTGTAATGGCTGAATAATCAACATCAAAATACTTTGTTTCTGTAGCCATGTACGATCCCGGGAAAGCACCCGGCAAATTGGCTTTCATTACTGAATCGCGCTTGGCAACCAAATATTCAGGCGTAAAAGTATTCGGATCAGTATATGGGAATGTATATACTACGACATCCATACGACCCGTACTTGCATTATTGGTAGTCCAAAAGAAATCGGTCGTATCTTTATAATAAACCATTTCTTCCGGCACATTCAAAGAGAGCTGATGATTCTTCTTCAAGACATCCATGACTACCGAACTGTAGGTTTCTTCCATCTGTTCGGTTGCCCGTTTCATTTCTTCCTTGACAAACAGATCCGTTATCTGATTCGGATGTTGTTCCAGATATTCTATCAATACTTCAGGAGAAGGAGCCTTCAATGTTAACACCAGCTGTCCGAAAGCCCAACGGTTTTCTTCGGAAGCTAAGGTCGTTTTGGTATAGATATTCGGATTAATATCAACCAACAATATATTCCTTACATACGTAAGAAGACCATTAAAGTCTGACGGTTGCGAATAAGAGACCTTCATACTCGGCTCTGCCTGAGGTAATCCTGGTACAGGCGACGTTAACTGTCCCTTAACAGCATCTCCGGCAGTACCTTCCCAATAATTCTTATCCATTACAACAACTACTTCATAAGCGAAACCGGTAGCTCGAGTAACAACGGGTCCGGAATTACACGCCGTCAGCATCAAAGCCATTAAAAGAAACAAGCTACATACAATCTTTTTCATCTTTACTTTTATGATTAGTTATCTTATTTATTTTCCTTTTCTTTCTTCGCTGTCGACAGCATACCGCATGCCGCGAAAATATCTTCACCACGCGAAGCCCGAATCGTACATGTAACACCCCGATCATTCAAGATATCCCGAAAAGCTTCCATCTTACTCAAATCGGAAGTTTGTAAAGGCACATTGGGAATAGCATGAAAACGGATCAGATTCACCCGGCAGGGTATATCTTTCAGTAGACCGGCCAAAGCCTTTGCATGCTGTACGCTATCATTAAGTCCCTTGAATACGATATATTCAAACGACACCCGGCGTTGGTGCGTAAAGTCATATTGACGAATCAAATCGAGCACACCGTGCATCGGAAATGCCTTTTCAACCGACATTAACGACAACCGTTCGGCAGGATAAGGAGAATGCAGGCTGACAGCCAGATGACAATCACTCTCATCCAGAAAACGCTTCAAGCCTTTCGCTCCAATTGTTGAAACGGTAATCCGCTTCGGACTCCAGGCATATCCGTATGGAGCCGTCAGAATCTCAAGGACTTTAAACAGCTCATCCGTATTATCGAGCGGTTCTCCCATTCCCATGAAGACCAGATTGGTCAATTCATCATTTTCGGGCAATGCCTGTATCTGATTTAAAATCTCATTGGCCGAAAGATTCTTCGTAAAACCCTGCTTTCCGGTCATGCAGAAAAGGCAGTTCATCTTACAGCCCACTTGAGAAGAGACACAAAGCGTAGCCCGGTCACTTGTAGGAATATATACAGATTCCACAAAATTGCCCGGTCCGGCAGGATATAGATATTTAATCGTACCATCTACCGACTTCTGAAAGTCTACTGGAGGAACTTTCCCGATCTCATACGAATCTGACAGCCAGTTTCTTTTAGCGAGAGAAATATTTGTCATCTCGTCAATACTGGAAACTCTCTTTTTGTACAGCCAATCGGCCATCTGTTTTGCAGCAAATCCGGGGAGTCCGGCCTCAGCTGCCACAGCTTTCAACTCGTTCAGAGTCATTCCAAGCAAACGCTTCTTTTCACTCATTTTCTTATTGTTTTTGATCAGAATCCATCCCGATCAGATACTTTTACTAATCGGCTCTAAAAGTACAAAAAAAAGTAGAACTGAAAAACAGAAACAGTCATTTCGATTCTGAACAAAAAAAGGACAGGCTCTCTGAGAAAACTCCAAAAGCCTGTCCTTTATATTTCCAATTATGTAATAGGACCGAATTATTTCTTGTTACGGTTACCGTAGCGGCTCATGAACTTATCAACACGTCCGGCAGTATCAACCAACTTAGACTTACCTGTATAGAACGGGTGAGAAGTGTTAGAGATTTCAACCTTTACCAACGGATAAGTAACGCCATCGATTTCGATTGTTTCTTTCGCATTGATAGTAGAACGAGTGATAAACATATCATCGTTTGACATGTCCTTGAATACTACAGGACGATAACTTTCTGGATGAATACCTTTTTTCATTGTTTTATTTGTTCTTTTAATTATACTTCTTTTAATCTGGTAACCGGTATTTTGGCTTGCAAAAGTATGAAGAAGCCTCGAATAAAAAAAGTATTTCCCCTATTTTTTTCATTGACATTGTTTTTTTGCGATATTTTACATCCATAATAGTTTTGTTCGGTAAGAATATTATATCTTTGTCTCAGATTTTTAATCATTAACGTAATACATATTACAACTATGGTAAGTTACAAAGATTTAGGCTTGGTAAACACAAGAGAAATGTTTGCTAAAGCCATCAAGGGTGGTTATGCTATCCCTGCATTCAATTTTAACAACATGGAACAGTTGCAGGCTATTATCAAAGCAGCTGTCGAAACTAAATCTCCGGTTATTCTGCAGGTTTCTAAAGGTGCTCGTAACTATGCAAACCAGACTTTGCTGCGTTACATGGCTGAAGGTGCAGTTCAATATGCAAAAGAATTAGGTTGTCCTAATCCTCAGATCGTACTTCACTTGGATCACGGTGATTCATTTGAATTGTGCAAGAGCTGCGTTGACATGGGCTTCTCTTCAGTTATGATCGATGGTTCTCATCTGCCTTATGATGAAAATGTAGCTTTAACTAAGAAAGTTGTTGATTACGCTCATCAGTATGATGTAACTGTTGAAGGTGAACTTGGCGTATTGGCAGGTGTAGAAGATGAAGTAGTTGCTGAACATCACACGTATACTAAACCGGAAGAAGTTGTTGACTTCGTTACAAAGACTGGTTGCGATTCATTGGCTATCTCAATCGGTACTTCTCACGGTGCATACAAATTCAAACCGGAACAGTGCCACGTTGATCCGGCTACTGGTCGTTTGGTTCCTCCTCCATTGGCATTCGATGTATTGGATGGTGTAATGAAAGAATTACCTGGATTCCCAATCGTATTGCACGGATCTTCTTCAGTTCCTCAGGAAGAAGTTGATACAATCAACAAATATGGTGGTAAGCTGGAAGCTGCTATCGGTATTCCTGAAGATGAATTGCGTAAGGCTGCTAAGTCTGCTGTTTGCAAGATCAACATCGACTCAGACTCTCGTCTGGCTATGACTGCTGCTATCCGTAAGGTATTTGCTGAACATCCTGAAGAATTCGATCCTCGTAAATATCTGGGTCCGGCTCGTGACAACATGGAAAAACTGTACAAACACAAAATCATCAACGTTTTGGGTTCTAACGATAAATTATAATATCCAGTTTATCCTTTATGAAAAGCGCACCGAAGAAGTGCGCTTTTTTTGTCTTACTTTATAAATTGATCAACTATGAAACAGATTATTGTATTTTTAAGCATCCTTCTGGTGTCTAATTTAACCGTTTATTCACACGCTCAGTCATTGAAAGATATCCTATCTTCATCAACAGTAAAAGACGCCGTCACTTCATTAACCGGAGGGAAAAATGTAACTGCAGCAAACCTGGCAGGTACTTGGAATTATGTTAATCCGGCTGTTTTACTGGAAGGTGATAATGCGCTCAAGAATGTTGCCGCCAGTGCCGCTTCGGGCGAAATAGAAAAGAAACTACAATCTTATTGCGATAAAATTGGTATTAAATCAGGAACATTTAGTTATACATTTAATACCGATAACAGCTTTACCTGCGTTTTTAAAGGAAAAACTTTAAACGGCACATATACTTTACAAGAAGCCGAAAAAACAATCGAACTCAAATATGGCAATTTCGGTAATTTAAAATTCAACACGCTATCAGCACAAGTTGTAGTGACAGATGATCAATTATCGTTACTGTTCAATGCCGACAAACTGCTTGATTTCCTTGGCAAACTATCTTCTATTTCGGATAATGCAACTTTAAAGGCCGTCAATTCTTTAGCTGAACAATATGACGGCATGAAAGTAGGATTCGAACTGAAGAAATAAATAATCAATCGCTATCCATAACATAAAAATATGCCGGAACAGCCATACAGTTATTCCGGCATATTTTTTTATTCGGGGTAGCAAGACTTATTTCTTCAAAGTAAATTTCAGCACCAATGGTTCGTTGGGTAAATTATTCGGCAACGAAACTTTCACCGTATTTCCATCTACCTGATAAGAAGCACGCTTGCCATTAGCCAAAACAGTCATTTTTCCTTTCGGTACATTGGTATTCCATGTCAACTCTTTCGGTAACTTCTCTCCGTCAGGCAATGCATAAATGGCATATAAGGTCTTTCCGTCTTTATCGGCCGTAAACCAAATATTACCTTCCTGATAATACGGAGTAATGGTTGTATTGTAAATGGCTTTACCATTAGCGCGCAACCACTCTCCTACTTGATGCAGTCGATCAATAGCCGGTTGTTCAATCAAACCTTGTGGAGTCGGACCAACGCCCAACAACAAGCTACCGCCTTTGGCAGTAATCTCTGCCAGCATATTAATTACTTTCGTAGCCGACTTATAAGGTGCATTCGGAACCCATCCCCAGTCATTGCTCAACGTAATACAGCTTTCCCACGGATATGCTAGTTGTTTTTCCGGAATTCCCCGTTCGGGTGTCTGGTAATTCTCATGTTTTCCGCGCATAGCACGATCGACAACGATCAGACCGGGCTGGGCTTCACGCGCCATATCGACGATTTTATCCATGTGAATATCCTGATCATCAGAACCAACCCAACCACCATCGAGCCACAAGATATCGAAGTTTCCGTATCCTTTCATCAGTTCCCCAATCTGATTGTATGTAAATTGACAGAACTTCTCCCAACGTTCCGGATGATTCGCTATCTTGTAATTCACATTCCGATTCGGAGTTGCATAATACGGCCACCAATAATACGGACAATGCCAGTCTGGTTTAGAGAAATAAGCACCAATCATGAAATCTTTCTTCCGGAAAGCATCGAAAACATACCGCGCCACATCTTTCTTTGGGTTATCTTTAAATGCACCATGGGCAATAGAAAAATCGGTTTCCTTCGTATCGTACATACAGAATCCGTCATGATGTTTGGTGGTAAAGACAACGTAACGCATTCCGGCATCTTCCATCACATCCGCCCACTGATCCGGATTAAAGTCGACCGGATTGAAAGAATCCTTCAGTCCCCAGTACCATTTCTTATAGTCTTCATACGCCCAAGTCGTATCCCGCGGAATCCAATCCACATCTTCCGAACAAATAGACCATGACTCCACGATACCGGGAACCGAATACAAGCCCCAATGGAATAAAACCCCAAACTTCTGATCTTTCCAAACATCCAGTTTCTTCAAGACTAGTGAGTCTGTAGGCCATACGTAACCGCTTTCATCTGATTGTTCATGTACAAATCCCTGTACTTTCTGTTCTTCCTGCGCATTCACCGCGCATGATAAGCCAACTAAGGCCAGCCCCAACATCCATTTTGAGGCTTTTCGCTGTTGAAATAGTTTCATGTGTTATTTAGATTTGTTAGCGATAATGGAATATCTACGCAAATCTACAATAAAAATCCCAACAACGACATCATCCGACAGAAAAAATAAACAGCTTACTTCTTTTCAAAGCAGGCATCGAAAGCATGAGCCGATGGCTGGAAGTCGATTTGCTTGACAAATTCACAGGATTCGCGGGCTCCGTGTTCACGGTTCATGGCACTATCTTCCCATTCAACCGAAAGCGGACCTTGATAACCGATGGCATTCAGCGCCCGGATAATCTCTTCGAAGTTGATGCAACCTCTACCCAAACTGCGGAAGTTCCAATAACGGCGCGGATCACCAAACGTCACATGCCCACCAAATACTCCCACCTGCTTCGGCGTATCACTCCAATAAACATCCTTCATATGGACATGGAAGATACGATCTGAGAAATGATAGATAAAATCAACATAATCTACGCCCTGATAACCCAAGTGACTCGGATCGTAATTGAATCCAAAGGCCGGATGATTGCCCAAGGCTTCCAATGCTCGCTGAGCAGAAATAGTATCAAAGGCGATCTCTGTCGGATGGACTTCCAAGGCATATCGGATTCCTAATTTCTGATACTCATCCAGAATCGGCAAAAAGCGACGGGCAAACTCCTGGTAACCGTCTTCAATCATCTGTTCAGTAACGGGCGGGAACGAATATAAATAAGCCCAAATCGGACTACCGGTAAAACCTACAACCGTATTAACTCCCAACATTTTGGCGGCCTGTGCGGTCCGAATCAATTCCTCTGCTGCCCGCTGATGAATGCCTTCCGGATCACCGTCGCCCCAAATATAATCGGGCAAGATAGCCTGATGCCGGCTGTCTATTTTATCGCATACGGCCTGACCGATCAAATGTGTTGAAATTGCGTATAACTTTAAATCATATTTTGCCAACAAATCCAGGATTCCCTGATAATACGCCGGATCAGTCTGACGGACATCCACATGATTGGGCAAACCCAACTCTACTCCGTCATAACCAAACTCCTTTGCCTTCTGACAAACGGTTTCAAGGGGAAGATCTCCCCACTGCAATGTATATAATGTAACTGGACGTGCCATAGTTGTTCCTCCTTTTTAATGATGAATCTGTATTACTCAACCAATTTCAGCCATTTAGCATCTGTATTATTGGTCGATACGATGGTTTCGATAAAACGCATGCCGCGAACGCCTTCTTCGGCTGACGGGAAATCCAAGGCTTCCGGAGCTGGTTCCTTCCCTTCCAGCTTGGCCCGCAAAGCGGTTGCAAAATTCCGGTACAGATTAGCGAAAGCTTCCAGATAGCCTTCGGGATGACCGGCTGGCACACGACTGTTATAAGCTGAGATACCAGATACATAACCATTGTTTGTCCGGACAATTTCCGCCGGACGATCCGGCCACCGGAGAATCAAGGTATTGGGTTCTTCCTGGCGCCATTCCAAACCGCCCTTCTCACCAAAGACACGGATCTTCAAACTATTCTCGCAACCGACAGCAATCTGACTGGCCATCAAGACGCCCCTGGCGCCCCCTTCATAACGGATTAAGGCTGCTCCGTCATCATCCAGCAGACGATCGGGTACGAAAGTCTGTAATTCTCCACAAATCTCTGTTGCCTTCAGCCCGGTAATATATTCAGCCAGATTAAAGGCATGCGTACCAATGTCGCCCATACAGCCGGCTTTTCCCGAACGGTTCGGATCGACACGCCAGGCAGCCTGCTTATTGGTGGCCGCACAATCATTATATAACCAGCCCTGCGGATATTCAACATAAATCCGACGCACCTTACCCAAGTCGCCATTCAATACACGGTGACGGGCTTCCTTCACCATCGGATATCCGGTATAAGTATGAGTCAGAAGAAAGAGTTTACCGGTTTCCTTCACCTTAGCAGCAAGCTGTTTGGCTTCTTCCAGCGAGAAAGTCATCGGCTTGTCGAGAGCTACATGAAAACCTTTATCCAAAGCCATCATGGCTGGTGCAAAATGTACATGATTAGGGGTTACTATGGAGACGAAATCCATCCGTTCTCCTTCAGGCAATAATGCTTCTTTTTCCAACATTTCCTCCCAAGAAGCATATACCCGTTCAGGAGGCAGGAACAACGATTCTCCCGTCGCACGTGATTTTTCTGGTTTAGAACTAAAGCAACCGCAGACCAATTCGATCTGACCATCCAGATTAGCTGCGATCCGATGTACGGCTCCGATGAAGGAACCCGGGCCACCGCCAATCATTCCCATTCTGATTTTTCTATTCATGGTAGTATTACGATTATTGATTAAATCTTCCCGTTAAAGATACAATATATTTCTGTGAAGCCTGCTCCTTTAGCAAAAATTAAGGATGAATATCAGATTACCCCTGTACAAGAACAAATTAAACTAGAGTCAACCCCTTTTATTTATAAAGAGATTTTAAGTCAACCAAATTCGTTAAATGACAATTTTTTTTATCGTTTCACCCTTGTGGAACGATCATTTCACAGCTGTGGTACGATCGTTCCACAAAGGTGAAACGATCGTACCACCCAGGTGAAACGGTATAAATGTAACAAGAAAAAGGCTTAACTTTATCATATATGGGAAAAACAAAAAAACGACCTGCATCTGATTGATACAAGTCGTTTCTTCTAAAAGATACTTTGAAAATTATATTTCAAGGGAAGATCCCGATGAAAAGATTCTTATTTTAAACTGTTCAGTAATTGTTCAAGTGTATATTCATCTGGAATTAATACCTGGCGCGCCTTACTTCCTTCTGACGGACCAACAATTCCGGCAGCTTCCAGTTGGTCCATCAACCGTCCGGCCCGGTTATATCCGATGGCAAACTTCCGCTGGATCAGAGAAGTTGAACCTTGCTGCTGAATCACAATCAGCCGGGCAGCTTCGTTAAAGAACGGATCTCGCTCAGAAAGATCTACAACACCACCCAAGGTCTTGTCGGCATCATTCTCGGCCACATATTCCGGCAACAGATAGGCTGTCGGATAGGCAACTTGCTCACTGATATAGTTAACGATATTCTCGACTTCGGGTGTATCTACAAAAGCACACTGGACGCGAATCGTATCACTACCGGCTACAGAGATCAACATATCACCCCGACCGATCAGACGGTTAGCACCCGGAGCGTCTAATATGGTACGAGAGTCGATCATAGATGCTACCTTAAAGGCGATACGGCTTGGGAAGTTACCTTTGATTGTTCCTGTAATCACTTTCGTATCCGGTCGCTGCGTTGCCAGAATCATGTGAATACCTACGGCACGAGCCTTAGCCGCGATGCGCGAAATAGGCAACTCGATCTCACGGCCCGAAGTGGCAATCAAATCGGCGAACTCATCCACGACAGCAACAATATACGGCAAGAAGCGGTGACCTTTCTCTGGATTCAACTGACGGCTGATAAACTTCGTATTGTATTCCTTGATGTTTCTGACATTGGCCAGTACCAACAGTTTATAACGGTTCTCCATTTCGACTACCAGCGAATTCAGTGTTGCGACAGCATCTGCCGGTTCCGTAACGATCGGATGGTCCGTATTCGGCAGTTTCGCCAAGTAATGCCGTTCGATCTTCGAATAAATGCTGAACTCAACCATCTTCGGATCGACCATCACAAACTTCAGTTCTGCCGGATGCTTCTTATATAACAGAGAAGTGATGATGGCATTCAGACCAACAGACTTACCTTGTCCGGTCGCTCCTGCCACCAGTAAGTGCGGAGTCTTGCAGAGATCGAACATATACACCTCGTTGGTAATGGTCTTTCCCATAGCCACCGGTAATTCATATTTACATTCCTGGAACTTCTTCGAGGCGATAACTGACTGCATCGACACCGTCTGCGGATTCTTGTTCGGCACTTCAATACCGATTGTTCCCTTACCCGGAATCGGAGCAATAATACGGATGTTCAACGCTGCCAGTTTCAACGCGATATCATCTTCCAGTGTTTTGATCTTGGCGATACGGATTCCGGCTTCCGGAATAATCTCATACAAAGTGACCGTTGGTCCGACAGTAGCCTTGATGGAAGCGATCTTGATGTTGAATTCCTCCAAAGCCTGCTTGATCTGCAGCTGGTTTTCATTCAGGTCGTCCATACTTACTTCATGTACACCCGTATCATGCGGATCAAGCAAATCCAAGGTTGGGAACACGTACTTCGACAAATCCAGACGAGGATCATAATCACCCAAAGCTTTTCCCGAATAATCCGCATCATCATCCGGAGCGACTTCTACCGAAAATTCAGGATCATCCGAATGCAACACCTGCACAGGAGTTTCCTTTTCCTGCTCGGGTTCAGCTTCCTCCACCGGAGATGTTTCTTCTTCCGGTTCTACCCATTCAGGAGAAGCCTGCTGTTCTGCCTTTTCAATCTCCTTTTCTGTATCGAACACATATTCAGGAGAAGGTTCTTCGGCTACTGGCTGAGAATCAGGAACCACTTCTTCCTGAGGCTTTTCCTCTTGAACAACTTCAGGAGTTACCTTCTTTTTCCTCCGCCATTGAATCCTACCTAACCAGCTGAACGAAAGAACCCGCTGTAAAAACGGAATGGTTTTAGAGCTTGAAAAGACGGCTATAATCAGGAAAATCCCTAACAGCAACAAGAAAGTGCCGGGAATCCCGATATTATTCTTTAATATTTCAGTCACATAATACCCCTGTTGACCGCCTAAATAAATAAAGGTATCTTCATATCCGCTAATAAAGAAGAAAGCAAAAAACCATGAGCCCCAGATCAGAGTAGTCAGGCAGAAGATGAATCGCTTAAATAAAGAAATCCGTCTGATGTTCATCAGCTTGGCTCCTACCGAACCTAAAAAGAACAAAATCATAAACGACGAAATTCCAAACCAACGGTTCATCAGTAAATCAGCCAGGAAAGCACCTCTGACGCCCGTCCAGTTCTCGACCGATCCCTGATTAGTAAGCAGATCCGTTACCGGGACATTTTCAATCTTACTCTGGTCGGCCGCTCCCGTAAAGAAGAAAGACACCAGTGCCAATCCAATATAAATCGTAACAATCGAACAGACCAGTCCCGTAATAAATCGAGTCCGTTCGTTCGTAAAAAAGCTTCTGAATAATGCCCAGAAACCAGGCTTCCCATTATCCCCCTTTTTATTTATAGTTTTCTTTGCCATATCTGATTTTTCGATTTTCGTTTTGCAAACTTACGTAAAATATCCTTATTAATTAATGTATCGGCAATTTTTTAAGAAACAAATAATATTACTAACTTTGCCATTCGAAAATGTAGATTCAATTTTATCCAATTAAGTTGTCATTTTATTTTCGAAATCATTAAATATTAATCATGATATTCTGTGGTGATGAAAAAAGAGAACAATCCTGTATATGACCGGAACACGCTGGAATTCGTAACGGTGGCCCTCGAATACTGTACATTCGCTGAAAGTGCCAACCGTTCTGAACGCATAGATTTCGTTGATAAGGCAACGAAAATCCTGCCCTTGCTCTATCTGAAAGCCGCTCTGCTGCCCGCAGTCGAACCGGATGAACTGTTTGAGCCGGAACTAAGTGTGACCGAAGAAATGTACGAATCGGTCCGGTCAGGCATTGCTGCTTTACTGGAAGACAAAGACTCTTATCTGGATACATTTCATCCGGATATGGCTTATAGTGAAACACCTATCATCGCGTTCATTTCTGAAAATCTGGCAGACGTATATCAGGATGTTGGTAATTTTGTGTCTCTGTTTCGACAAGGCAATGAGTTCGTGATGCGCGAAGCCATCGGATTGTGTTATCATAACTTCTGTGAGTATTGGGGACAGCCGTTGCTGAATGCATTAAAAGCCTTGCATCACTTGCGCTATGCAGATGAAAGTTTGAACGAAGTAAAAGAAAACGAATGATTGAAAAGTATGTAAATATAATCAGCAAAGAGGAAATTTCCTTGTTGCCCCTCGAAGAATTCAAAGGCAGAATCATTACACTGCTTACTGAAAAAGAGGCCGACAAGGCAGTGGCCTATTTGTCTAAATATCCTATGATAGGCTTTGATACGGAAACGCGCCCCAGTTTCAAGAAAGGACAGCGCTATAAGGTTTCGCTGATACAATTATCGACCGACGACACCTGCTTTTTGTTCCGATTGAACTATATGGGATTTCCGGGATCACTGGAACATCTTTTAGGCAACGCCAATATCTTAAAAGTAGGTCTGTCTCTTCAGGATGATTTCGGAGCCATGCGCAAACGAATCGAAATAGAGCCACAGAACTTTCTGGATCTGCAGGCCTATGTCAAGCAATTTGGTATTGAAGAGGCCAGCTTGCAGAAGATCTATGCCATCCTCTTTCAGAAGAAAATATCCAAAGGGCAACGCTTGTCTAACTGGGAAGCGGATGTATTAACCTCATCCCAGCAAAAATACGCAGCATTAGATGCCTGGGCTTGCCTCCAAATTTATAAACAACTGAATAATCTGTCATAAATGAGTTACTGTAAAGTATTTCTGAAACCCAAAAAGGAAGAATCTTTGTTACGTTTCCATCCCTGGGTATTTTCCGGAGCCATTCAACGTATCGAAGGACAACCGGAAGAAGGTGATCTGGTGGAAGTATATGGTGCCAACCAGCAGTTCCTGGCAATCGGGCACTATCAGATAGGAAGTATCGCCGTCCGGGTGCTTTCTTTCACACAAAGAGAAATTGATCATGCATTCTGGGTAGAGAGAATCCGTTCCGCCTACCAGTTACGCTGTATCTTGGGGTTAGCCAATACTCCCAACAATAATACATACCGTCTGATTCACGGCGAAGGAGACAGTTTACCCGGCCTCGTTATTGATATGTACGCACATACAGCCGTTATGCAGGCACATTCTGTAGGTATGCACAAATTCCGCTTTGAAATAGCTGAAGCACTGAAGGAAGTCGTTGGCGACACTTTACAGAATATCTATTACAAATCGGAAACGACATTACCCTATAAAGCTGATCTCGACAGCGAAAAAGGTTACATCTATGGTCATGATGTAGAAGACATCGCCTTAGAAAATGGACTGAAATTCTGTGTCGATTGGCAAAAAGGACAAAAGACCGGTTTCTTTGTCGATCAACGGGAAAACCGTTCTCTGCTGGAACATTATTCAAAAGGCCGCTCTGTCTTGAATATGTTCTGTTATACCGGAGGATTTTCATTCTACGCCATGCGAGGCGGAGCCAAACTGGTACATTCGGTTGACAGCTCGGCCAAGGCCATTTCTTTAACGAATAAGAACGTTGAGCTGAACTTCCCGGGAGATCCGCGGCATCAGGCATTTGCCGAAGACGCGTTCAAATACCTGGAACGGATGGGAAATAACTATGATCTGATCATTCTGGATCCACCTGCTTTCGCCAAGCACAAGAATGTTTTGCGCAATGCCTTGCAAGGTTACCGCAAACTGAATGCCATCGCATTCGAAAAAATCCAGCCGGGAGGAATCTTGTTCACCTTCTCCTGTTCACAAGTAGTCAGCAAAGAGAACTTCAGACTGGCTGTTTTCAGTGCCGCAGCACAATCAGGAAGAAACGTACGTATCCTGCATCAGCTTACACAACCGGCAGATCATCCGGTCAACATTTACCATCCTGAAGGAGAATACCTGAAAGGACTGGTTCTTTATGTCGAATAATTTTGATCAATATAATTTAATTCAATCTATTTAAAATGGAAAGCCTGATTGATGAAGAGATGCTGAAACAAAAGGTACAAAAATACATTGTATCCATCTCTTGTTTGATTCTGATAGGCAAATTCATTGCCTATTACCTGACTCATTCGGTAGGTGTGCTGACCGATGCTATGGAAAGTATTGTGAATGTAGCAGCCGGTTTTCTCAGCTTATACAGCTTGCATTTCAGCGGACGCCCGAAAGATGAACGTCATCCTTTCGGACACGGAAAAATAGAATTGATATCAGCTTCAGTAGAAGGTATCTTAATCAGTATTGCTGGTGGTATGATTATCTACGAAGGCATCAAGCGCTTGTTCTCGCCGGTTGAAGTCCAACATTTGGATATAGGTATCTATATTGTAGCCTTTTCAGGACTACTCAATTATTTAATGGGATGGTATAGCATCCGCATCGGGAAACGCTATGACTCCATTGCCTTGGTTGCCGGAGGAAAGCATCTGCAATCCGACACCTATTCAACGATTGGACTGGTGGCAGGTCTGCTCGTGCTTTACTTCACTAAAATTGTATGGATCGATAGCTTGTTAGCTTTATTATTCGGAGGTATCATTGCCGGCACCGGAATATCCATCTTACGCAAGACTATTGCCAATCTGCTTGATGCAGCCGACGAACAATTGCTGAATGATCTGGTTCAGACGTTGAATGAAAAACGCCCGCCAGAATGGATAGACATCCACAATACACGAATCATCAAGTCGGGAAGCTACTTGTATATTGATTGTGATTTAACTATTCCTTGGTATTATACCATCGAAGAAGGTCACCGCGAAGCTGACAAATTACAGAACCTTCTGCGGGATAAATATGCCAATAAAGTTCAGCTGACCATCCATTTGGACCCTTGTAATATCTTCGATAAACAGAAATGTAGCAATTGCGCGTTAAAGCAATGTAAATATCGCCGGGAAGCATTCCAGCAACAAGAAAATATCAGCTTAGCCAGCTTCACCGGAGCAGGCGGAGAAGTTTGATTAAAATAAACGAGAATTAAAAACGGAACAAGCGAGGATCAGGATCGATTCTCGCTTGTTCCGTTTTTAAACCTTAACAACTTTTCTTCTGGATACAAAAAAAGAGAACCCTATTTTACTTAGATTCTCTTTACATTCCTTTTTGTTGCGGAGGCCTGATTCGAACAGACGACCTTTGGGTTATGAGCCCAACGAGCTACCACTGCTCCACTCCGCGATCAAGTATAATCATTATTATGATCATTTCGGGTGCAAAGGTAAGACTATTTTTACAAAGAACAAATTTTTCGCAAGTTTTTTTTATTCTACTTGTAACATATAATTCTTTTTGAGTACTTTTGCGCACAAAAATATTTAAATTGTGCAATACGTTATGCCGATGACAGTTTCAAAAACGAGGGAAATGTTGATCGATGTGGCCAGACAACTGTTTGCCCGCATGGGGGTTGATAATACCACGATGAATGATATTGCACTGGCTTCCAAAAAAGGACGCCGGACTCTATACACCTATTTCAAAAGCAAGAACGAAATTTACCTGGCTGTAGTCGAATCTGAATTAAATCGCCTACACAAGATGCTGTGCGATGTAGCAGAGAAAGACTTACCAGCCGATGAGAAATTAATGACTTTCATCTACGCACGCCTGGATGCCGTGAAGGCTTTGGTTTTCCGCAACGGGACATTGCGTGCAACTTTCTTCCGGGATATATGGCGAGTAGAAAAAGTTCGGAAAAGCTTTGATATGCGTGAAATAGAAATTCTAAAAGGAATCTTGGATGACGGCGTAAAAGAAGGCATTTTTTCCATGCCGGATACCGAGATCACAGCACTGGTTCTGCACCATGCCTTAAAAGGATTGGAAGTACCTTATATCCGAGGTATTATGGGCGATAACATCAGCCAGCGGATCCAACGGAGAGACAATGTAATGAATTTAATATTCAATGGTATTAAGATAAAGAAATAATCAAGAGACGATGTATATTAATGCGACAGGTTTTTATGTACCCGAAGCGCGGGTAGATAACCAACATTTTTTGGAGTTGAATGGCTTAACCAGCGAATGGATCGAACAACGTACAGGAATCCGTACACGTGCGATAGCGAAACCGGAAGAAAATATCAACACAATGAGTATGGAAGCTATCCGTAATGCTCTGCCTCTGTTACCTTACGACATTACCGAGGTAGATCTTATTATTTCCGCCTCCTATTCACCTTACGACACAGTAGCAACTGCAGCCCACAAGGCTCAGTTTGAATTCAATATCGAAAATGCAAAAGCTTTATATTTGTCCTCAGCTTGTTCTTCTTTCCTCAATGCACTGGAGGTTGTAGAAGGCTATTTTGCTATGGGCAAAGCAAGCAAAGCATTGATTCTGGGAGCCGATAAGAACTCAGCTTATTGGAATGAGACCGATCCGAAAGCCGGACATTTATGGGGAGATGCAGCAGCAGCTTTCTTCATTTCCAAAGAACGAATCACTGAAAAAGATCCTGAAATCATTGAAATATATACACAAGGGCTCGGTTATCTGCCGAAAGCTCCTGAAGCCGTTCATCTGCGCCCTCGTGATGGTGGTATTATGATGCCAGAAGGACGTGATGTATTCATCCAGGCATGTACCTATATGCCCAAGAATGTATTATTCCTATTAGAAAAAAATGGATATACACTGAATGACTTAAGCTATTTTATCGGGCATCAGGCAAATATGCGTATCATGCCCAACATCGCCAAACAATTGAACTTGCCGGAAGAAAAGTTCCTACACAACATCGAAGAATTAGGGAACACCGGTTCGGTTAGTTCAGCCTTAGTATATGCTCAAAATGCACATACATTCAAGAAAAATGATTTGATAGCTCTGACAGTCTTTGGCGGAGGTTATTCAACAGGTGCTTGTTTGATTAAATGTTAATCTTTAAAAGAGAAAAAAGAATATGAAATTATTGGAAGGTAAAGTAGCCGTTATTACCGGCGCTGCCCGCGGCATCGGAAAAGCCGTTGCATTGAAGTTCGCTTCAGAAGGGGCAAACATTGCATTTACTGATTTGGTAATCGACGAGAATGGTTTGGCTACACAGAAAGAATTGGAAGCCTTAGGCGTGAAAGCCAAAGGTTATGCTTCCAATGCAGCCAACTTCGAAGAAACACATCAGGTGATAGCTGAGATTGTAAAAGATTTCGGACGTATTGATGTTTTGGTAAACAATGCTGGTATTACTAAAGACGGTCTGATGATGCGTATGAGCGAAGGTCAGTGGGATGCCGTACTGAATGTCAATCTGAAATCTGCCTTCAACTTTATTCATGCTTGTACACCGATTATGATGAAACAGCGTTCTGGCAGTATCATCAATATGGCTTCAGTGGTTGGAGTTCACGGAAATGCAGGCCAGTGTAACTACTCTGCTTCAAAGGCAGGTATGATTGGCTTAGCAAAATCAATTGCTCAAGAATTGGGTTCTCGCGGTATTCGTGCCAATGCAATTGCTCCGGGCTTTATTATCACAGATATGACAGCAGCTTTGCCAGAAGAAATCCGTCAGGAATGGTGCAAGAAAATACCTTTGCGCCGTGGTGGTACACCGGAAGATGTGGCTAATATCGCTACATTCTTGGCTTCTGATATGTCTTCTTATGTATCAGGTCAGGTTATCCAGGTTGACGGTGGTATGAATATGTAAAATTGTATTGACGACGGACAATTGACCACCGGACCTTTCGTCCGGTCAATTGTCCCTTGTCAATTATTAATAATCTATTGGTGTGGAAGTCATCTACGAAGACAATCATATTATAGCCGTCAACAAGACGTGCCGGGAAATTGTTCAGGGCGACAAAACAGGTGATACACCGTTGTCTGAACTACTGAAAACCTGGCTGAAAGAGAAATATAATAAGCCGGGAAATGTATTTGTCGGTGTTACCCATCGTCTGGATCGTCCGGTGAGTGGTGTAGTTATCTTTGCCAAGACCAGTAAAGCTCTTTCCCGCTTGAATGAAATGTTCCGTAGTGGCGGTGTCAAGAAAACCTACTGGGCTATCGTGAAGAACCGGCCTCCTAAAGAAGAAGATGAATTGGTAAACTGGCTGGTAAGAAACGAGAAACAAAACAAGAGTTATGCCTATGATACCGAACGTCCGAACGCCAAAAAGGCTGTTCTGCACTACCGGGTGATTGCTCATTCCGACAAATATTACCTGTTGGAGATTGATCTAAAAACCGGTCGCCATCATCAGATACGATGCCAGTTAGCGAAAATGGGATGTCCGATTAAAGGAGACCTCAAATACGGATTTGACCGTTCTAATCCTGACGGAGGAATCAGCCTGCATGCCCACAGTGCGTCCTTTATTCATCCGGTATCCAAAGAAGCAATCCAGATCATTGCACCCGTTCCTAACGACAATTTATGGAAAGCGATTACTGCGGGATTATAACGTAAACATTCTCTCCTATTTCAGATGCCTTCAGATGGCACATGATATCTTCTTATAAATATAACGAGAATTAAAAACATTTCTCGCTATAATCGTTTTTGATTCTCGTTAATTTCAAAAAAGCAACCGGCTTCATACAGCCCAACCTGTTCCACCGGTTGTGAGCAAAAATATCCTACATCGTTGTTCAATTTACCTGCTCAACAAATACTGCTTAAAGGTATCAAAATCTTTTGTCAGCTCAACACTTTGCTTTTCTCCTTTCATAAAGGCCTGTAACTTTTCAGGAATAGAAATATCACTTCCCAAGATTCGGTCGACAGTTCCCTTGAATTTGGCAGGATGGGCCGTTTCCAGGAACACGCCATAGGCATCTTTCGGCAGATAATCCTTCAATGCCTGGAAACCACAGGCACCATGCGGATCCAGCAAATAACCTGTCTGCTGATAGGTATTCCGAATCGTTTCGGCTATTTCCTCATCGGTATAATGTGCCCCCGAAATATGTTTGCAGATTTCAGCATGCACATCCTCTCCATCTTCATACAAGGCTAAAATACGGGCAAAATTACTGGGAGCTCCTACGTCCATGGCATTAGCTATTGTCTGTACCGACGGGCGCGGGGTATAAATACCGGTTTTCAGATACTCCCAAAAGACATCATTCCGGTTATTCGCTGCAATAAAATGTTGAATTGGCAATCCCATGCGTTGCGCAAACAGGCCCGCCGTTATATTCCCGAAGTTTCCACTCGGGACACAACATACCAATTGATCAGTTTTCCCTAATTTATCCAACTGAGCATATGCATGAAAATAATAGAACGACTGCGGCAGGAAACGGGCCACATTGATAGAATTGGCAGAAGTCAGCTTTAAATGTGCATTTAAGTCTTCATCCATAAAAGCCGATTTTACCAAGGCCTGACAGTCATCAAACGTACCGTCAATCTCCAATGCGGTTATATTCTGGCCTAAGGTAGTAAACTGGCATTCCTGAATAGGACTCACTTTTCCTTTGGGATATAAGACATAGACATGGATTCCTTCTACACCTAAGAAGCCATTCGCTACGGCACTACCCGTATCTCCGGAAGTAGCCACCAGCACATTTACTTGCTTCAACCCTTCTTTCCGGATAAAATATCCCAGCAATCGTGCCATAAACCGGGCGCCAACATCCTTGAATGCCAATGTCGGACCGTGGAAAAGCTCCAGGCTATAAATATTTTCCGTTACGTTTACTACCGGCGTGTCAAAAGACAACGTATCACAAACAATCTGCTGAAGTATATCTTTCTCTATGTCCTCACTAAAGAAAGCCTGCGCAACAGTGCAAGCAATCTCATGGAAAGACAGGTGTTTCATATTTTGGATAAAAGTCTTATCCAATGTTGGAATACGTTCAGGCATATACAAGCCTTTATCACCAGCCAGGCCTTTCACCACGGCTTCTTCTAAAGATGCCAGTGGTGCTTTCCGATTCGTACTATAGTATTTCATAATTACTTCTCTGATTTAATTAACTGTCTGATAAATTCATCTTTCTCCAGCAGCCCATATTTCCCATTTTCTACAGAAAATTCGTCAAAAGTCATTACCGGGTCCGGTTCATCTCCGGGACGATAGATCAGGAAAGGCACCGGGACATTCGTATGCGTCCGTATAGAACAAGGTGTAGGATGATCCGGCAGAACAGCAATAGCCACCGGTTCTTTCCACGTTTGTAATGCTTGAAAGATAGGCCCCACAATACGATGATCCAAATCTTCGATAGTTTGTATTTTCAATCGGACATCACCTTCATGCCCGGCCTCATCACTTGCTTCTACATGCAGGTAAACCAAGTCGTCTGTCTTCAAGGCTTCTAAAGCGGCATCAGCCTTACCTTCGTAATTTGTATCATACAATCCGGTAGCTCCCTCAACATGTATCACTTTCATTCCGGCATATACACCTATTCCACGAATCAGATCCACCGCCGAAATAACCGAACTTTTCTGAATTCCATACATCGATTTCAACGTCTGCATTGCCGGACGTACGCCTGGAGACCAAGGCCAGATGCTATTCGCCGCATCATGTCCTTCCTGAATTCTCCGCAGGTTTACCGGATGATCTTTCAATACCTCTTGGGATTGCATGATTAATTGATTCAGCAAAGCTGCCGTCTCTTCAGCTTCCGGCACTTCAGCCCGGACCATATTCGGACGAAAAGGATGCAGAGGAATATCATGAGGCGGAATGCAAACCAATCGTTTGTCACCACCTTTTACGACCAATAGATGACGATAAGATACACCCGTATAAAATCTGATTCGATCTGATCCCAATGCCCTATTTAAACTTCGTATCAAGAGATCTGCTTCCTCAGTTCGGATATGTCCCGCCGAATGATTTTTCAACAAATCACCTTCAATACAAACTAAATTACACCGCATGGCTAATTCGTCTGGCTTCAGATCTACCCCCATACTGGCTGCTTCCAAAACACCACGTCCTTCATAAACAGTAGGCAAGTCATATCCCAATACAGCCATATTAGCTACTTCACTACCCGGATGAAAACCGTCGGCAACTGTTTTCAACCGGCCTGTCGTCCCTAAGCGGGCTAATGCATCCATAAAGGGTGTATCAGCATACTGCAATGGCGTTTTCCCTCCTAATTCATCAATAGGCTCGTCGGCCATTCCGTCTCCTAAAATGATGAGTGTTTTCATAAGCAGTCATTATTTGTTTATTTCATTAATCAGAAGCAATAGCATTCTGATATATCTTCCCTAAAGCCGGTAAGGTCCAATGGGAGAAAAACCTTACCGACGATAAAATCTTATTGATCAACGAATATTCGCAATCGATATGATATCCGCAAAGACTCCAGCAGCTGTCACATCAGCTCCAGCTCCGTAACCTTTGATGATCATAGGATAATCATGGTATCTTTCCGTAGAAATCATGATAATATTGTTGCTTCCTTCCAGTTCATAGAAGGGATGATGACTATCAAACGCCTCTAAACCTACCTGGCAAGCCCCATTATCCATCTTGGCAACAAAACGCAAGCGCTTGTTTTCCCCTTCCAGATGCTTCCGTTTTTCCTCGAATTCCACATCCATTTTGGGAATATTCTTCCAGAAATCCTCCAGCGAACCCTGGAAATAAGTATCTGGTATAAACAATTCTTTTTTCACATCTGCCTGTTCTACCCGATAGCCCGCCTCACGAGCCAAGATAACTAACTTACGAATTACATCTTTTCCACTTAAGTCTATGCGAGGATCCGGCTCAGCATAACCGGCATCCATCGCCATGTGGATGGCCTGGCTTAACGGAATATCCGGACCAATCGTATTAAAGATGTAATTTAATGTACCTGAAAGAACTGCTTCCAGTTTTAATATATGATCTCCACTATTACGCAGATCATTCATTGTATTGATAATAGGCAGGCCAGCTCCGACATTCGTCTCAAACAAAAACTTAATTCCCCGATGACGAGCTGTTTCTTTCAGCAACTGGTAATTCTCATACGGTGAAGAAGCTGCTTCCTTATTAGCGGCCACAACCGATACGTTTCCATTCATCAAACGCGCATAAAGAGCTGCCACGTCCGGGCTCGCCGTACAATCAACGAATACAGAATTGAATATATTCATACCCAATACCTGCTCACATAACGTATCGGGTGTACTGTCCATTCCCTTAGTCATCAATTCTTCTCGATAATTATCTAAATTGATGCCATCCCGATTGATCAGAACTTTCTTTGAATTGGCAATACCAACAATATTCAATTTCAGTCCGTTCTGTTCCATCAGCTTAGGCTGTTGCAGACGAATCTGTTCTAACAGGTTCCCTCCAACAGTACCAATACCGACTACAAAAAGGTTCAATACCTTATATTCTGACAGAAAAAAGGAATCGTGAATTGAGTTCAAGGCCTTACGAAGATATTCCCGCTTAATAACAAACGAAATGTTTGTCTCGGAGGCTCCTTGAGCACAGGCAATAACACTGATACCGGCCCGACCTAATGTTCCAAACAATTTACCGGCAATACCCGGAGTACGCTTCATATTTTCTCCTACGATAGCAACTGTAGCCAGGTCTTTTTCTGCCACGGTATCATTCATATCACCCTGAGCCCGTTCAGAAGCAAATTCTTTATTCAGAACCTCTACTGCCAAATCTGCATCAGCATTCCGAACGGCAAAGGTTGTGTTATTTTCTGAACTGGCCTGAGATACCATAAACACACTGATACCGTTCTTGGCCAATGTCTTGAAAATACGGTAATTCACACCGATCACACCAACCATACCTAAGCCTTGAACCGTAATCAGACATGTATCATTAATCGAAGAGATTCCTTTAATCAATGCTTTTCCATCATATTTTTCCTTTTCGCGAGAAATATAGGTTCCCGGAGCTTCTGGATTAAATGTATTGCGAATCAGGATCGGTATATTCTTATGGTAAACCGGATAAATCGTAGGCGGATAAATAACTTTGGCACCAAAGTTACACAATTCCATTGCCTCCGTAAAACTCAACCGGTCTATTACATAGGCAGAATTGATGACACGCGGATCGGCTGTCATGAAACCGTCAACATCAGTCCATATTTCCAAAACAGAAGCATCTAAAGCTGTTGCCAGAATAGACGCCGTATAATCAGAACCGCCTCGTCCTAAATTAGTAATTTCTCCATTATCCCGGCTCGTTGAAATAAAACCTGGGACGAGCGAAACCTTAGGAAGCGGATTAAAAGTCTCACGAATCAACTGATTTGTCTGTTCAAAATCTACAATATGCTTATTGAACTGCTTTACCGTTTTGATAAATTTACGGGAATCAAATAACTGAGCATCTTTGATCACATGAGAAACGATCAAAGAAGACAATCGCTCGCCATAACTGACAATCGTATCAGATGTCTTCGCTGAAAGATCATTAATCAAAAAGACTCCTCGCAAAATATTACCCAATTCATCCAATAAACCCATTGCACGACGCTGTACACTACGCCGAGTCTCTAAATCCGGAATAACGCCTTCAATGACATCGAGATGACGGGTTATAATGGCAGAAAATTCTTTTTCGTAAGCGACATCACTTTTTGCGGCCATTGCCGACGTCTGTAATAATTTATCGGTGATGCCTCCCAAGGCAGAGACAACCACAATTACAGGTTCATCAATCGCTTCAACTATTTTTTTTACGCTTAAAATACTTTCAACTGTACCAACGGAAGTTCCGCCAAATTTTAATACTTTCATCCTTTTATGAATATGCGGACAATAATTTCCCCACCTGAAAAAAGAAATTATGACGATCGGAAAATTACTCTCCAGAAATTAATATTAAATGAATAAAACTGTAAATGAAATGTGGACGAGCAAAAGTTTACGTTCGGAGCTCCATAAATATAGGAACAACCTTGTCCACTCGAACGGAAGTGTCAAATGCTAACCCCCCAAGGGGTCATTAATGCCCATGTATGATACATGTTGTCGGTACGCAATCGATTTCTCATTTTATTTTATTATTTTGCTCTTTGTGCGGCAATATTACTCAATATATTTCAGAAAAACAATACATTTTCAGGAAATTTGATATTTATATTTCTACATGACCTTTTTTCACAACAACAATTCAGATTAATACCAGTAATTAGGCTCCAACAAAGTCCCGATGAGTATCTTTTCCAAGAAACTTAGATCATCCCACTATTCCCTTTATACTTAAAAACGAATCTCTCGAGATTTCAAATTAAAACTAACGAGAACTAAAATCAAAAGTCACGAGAATTGACCGTCATTCCCTATATACCTATATTAATATAAGAGGAATAATTTAGGGATTAAACAACTCTTCAATACAAAAGTCCCCATTAAAGATGATATTTAGCTCATAGAAACAACTGAATTTATTTTGTAGTGTTTTTTTAACGCTTCATATTATTTACTTTTGAAAGAATTTGACTATGTTTACGCACATATTTAAAGATAACCATTAAAAACATTAATACTGTATGGATAATGCAATTTTTAGATTTCCCAAACCAGAGAACGAACCGGTAAAATCATATGCTCCCGGTTCAAGTGAAAAAAAAGCTTTAAAAAGTGCATTAGCACAATTAGCTTCAGAAAAATGGGAAATACCTCTTATTATTGGTGGAAAAGAAGTTTATACAGGTAACACTGGTAATGTAGTTATGCCGCACGATCACCATCATGTTTTGGCTACTTACCACAAGGCTGGTGAAAAAGAAGTACAGATGGCTATTGATGCAGCTATGAAAGCTCACAAAGAATGGTCTGATCTGCCTTGGGTAGAACGTGCATCTCTAATGTTGCGTGTAGCAGAACTTTTGTCAACCAAATACCGTTATGTATTGAACGCATCGGTTATGTTAGGACAAAGTAAGAACCCGTTCCAAGCAGAAATTGATGCTCCTTGCGAATTAATCGATTTTCTTCGCTTCAGTACATTCTATGCCAGCCAGGTTTACGCTGACCAACCTTATTCAGAAAAAGGTACCCTTAACCGGATGGAATACCGTGCCTTGGAAGGTTTCGTCTTTTCACTGACCCCGTTTAATTTCACTTCCATTGCTTCTAACTTGAATATGGCTCCAGCCATGATGGGTAATGTTGCCGTATGGAAACCATCTACAACTGCTTTGTATTCTAACTACTTCCTGATGAAAGTATTCAAAGAGGCAGGCCTGCCTGATGGTGTTGTTAACTTCATTCCGGGTCAAGGAAGTGTTATCGGTAAAGTTATTACAGCAAGTCCTGACTTAGCAGGTTTCCACTTTACTGGTTCTACAACAACATTCAACACATTGTGGCGTCAGATAGGTGAAAACTTAGGACATTACAAATCATATCCGAAGATTGTAGGAGAAACTGGTGGTAAGAATTATATCTTTGCTCATCCGTCAGCATCTGCATTAGACGTAGCAACAGCTATTGTAAGAGGTGCTTTCGAATATCAAGGTCAGAAATGTTCAGCAGGTTCTCGTGCTTATATTCCAGCTTCTTTATGGAAGGAAGTTAAAGAATATGTAGGTGACATGCTGAAAGAAATCAAGATGGGTGATGTTCGTGACTTCAGCAACTTCATCAATGCCGTTATCGACGAAGCTTCATTCGATAACATCATGAGTTATATCGAATATGCAAAGCAATCACCAGACGCTGAAATTGTATTTGGTGGACATGGAGATAAATCAGTAGGTTACTTTGTTGAACCAACTGTCATCCAGACAACCGATCCGATGTTCAAGAGTATGGTAGAAGAAATCTTTGGTCCGGTTATAACTGTTTACGTATATGAAGACAAAGATTACGAAGAAACATTACGTCTTTGCGATCGTACATCTCCATATGGTTTGACAGGCTCAATCTTTGCATACGACCGTTATGCTATTGATAAGGCATTTAACATTTTACGCTATTCAGCTGGTAACTTCTACATCAACGATAAACCGACAGGAGCTGTAATTGCTCAGCAGCCGTTTGGTGGTTCTCGTGCTTCTGGTACAAACGATAAGGCTGGTGGTCCATTGAACTTAATCCGCTGGACAAATCCTCGTTGTATCAAGGAAACATTAGTACCTCCTACCAGCTACGGTTATCCGTTCTTAGGAGAAGAATAATTTATCAAGTTTATCCGTTAACCTTGTAATTACGTGACAATCATGCTTGATTTTAATAATACAGAAATTGCCTTTTCGGCAAAAAGTGAAGGTGAGCTGAAAAATGCTTACCTTCTGTTCAATACGATCAAATATCCCGGTTTGGTTAAGTTTGCCAAATGGGCTACTCTGATCGCGTTGAAGATCCATTTTCCACTGGCATGGGCCGTTAAGCCCACACTTTATAAACAATTTGTCGGTGGTGAGACCTTGCAGGATTGTGAAAAAGCGATCAATCATTTGAAGGAGTTCAATGTGATGTCAACACTTGACTTCTCGGCTGAAGGTGAACAAACCCCTGAAGGAATCCAAGCTACATTTGATGAAACTATCCGTTCCATCGATTATGCAAAGGAAAATAAAAACCTCGCTTATGCGGTATTCAAACCTTCTACCATCACAACAGATGAATTGCTCGCTAAAGCTTCAGAAAGACACAGTGAACTGACAATTGAGGAAGTAAAAGCCTTCCGGGAATTTAAAGAACGATTCATGGCTTTATGCCAGCGAGCATATGAGAATGATGTTCGCATTCTGGTTGATGCGGAAGATTACTGCTTCCAAGACGCCATCGATAAATTGACAGACGATGCCATGCGCAAATTTAACAAGAAGCGTGCAATCGTTTTTGCAACATTACAGATGTACCGGCATGACCGTATGGCTTATCTGCAAAAAATATACGCAGACGCTATTGAAAAAGATTATATTCCGGGTATTAAGTTCGTACGTGGAGCTTACATGGAAGAAGAACGGGCTCGTGCAGCTGCTATGGGTTATCCCGACCCTATTTGCAAAGACAAACAGGCTACTGACGAAAATTATGACGCGGGTGTACGTTTTGTCGTTGATCATATCGATCGTTTCGAAATGTTCATGGGCACTCACAATGAAGAAAGTAATTACAAGTTAGCCAAATTGATAGAAGAAAAAGGATTAAAGAAAAATGATCCTCGAATCTTCTTCGCCCAATTGTTGGGTATGAGCGACAATATATCGTTCAATCTGGCTCATGAGGGATATAATGTTACTAAATATGTTCCTTATGCAAAGGTCAATGATGTACTTCCATACCTAATTCGGCGGGCAGAAGAAAATACGTCAGTTGCAGGACAAACTGGTCGTGAACTTCGCATGCTGAAAGCGGAAATGGAACGCAGAAAAAGAAAATAAGAGTAAGACAATGCTCTTAATGAAGACTGATATTTGACCGATAATACACAGATACCGGAGACAAAAGATGATGTTGCAGAAACAAATACTTTTGTTCTCCGGTATTTTTATTTTACAAAGAATAATTATCAGCTAAACACTTCATAAAAAAATATCATAACTTTGCACCTCGAAAATAAGGTTATCAGATTTATAATAAATAAAAAAACAAATGGAACTACCTAAAGACCCGATGATTCTGTTTAGCTTCATCAATACAAACTTAAGAGACAACTACAAGTCGCTCGATGAATTATGCGAAGATATGCACGTGAACAAGAAAAATATTGTAGAAGAACTGGAATCCGTAGGATTTGAATATAACCCAAATCAAAACAAATTTTGGTAAGCTTTTTATATAACAAATTTTGCTTCTCAAAGGTTGTATGCTTAATAACATACGGAACATCTTGCAAATTGTAAGCTAAAACCTTGTATATTCCAGTTCAATCGCTACCTTTGTAATCATAATGTTAGACTTAAAGCAATTACAACATGAAAACAGAAGCGATTTTATCATCACTGGAAGCTAAGCACCCGGGAGAGAAAGAGTACTTGCAAGCTGTTAAAGAAGTTCTTTTATCAATAGAAGAGGTGTATAATGAGCACCCAGAGTTTGAAAAAGCTAAAATCATAGAACGTTTGGTAGAACCAGACCGTATATTTACATTCCGTGTACCTTGGGTAGACGATAAAGGTGAGGTTCAGATTAATTTAGGTTACCGCGTTCAATTCAATAATGCAATAGGCCCGTACAAAGGAGGTCTGCGTTTCCATCCGTCCGTTAACTTGTCTATCCTAAAATTCTTAGGATTTGAACAGACATTCAAGAACGCCCTTACAACATTGCCTATGGGTGGTGGTAAAGGTGGTTCAGATTTCGCTCCAAGAGGTAAGAGCGATGCTGAAATTATGCGTTTCTGCCAGGCCTTTATATTGGAATTATGGAGAAATATAGGTCCAGATACGGATGTACCTGCCGGTGATATTGGAGTTGGAGGTCGTGAGATTGGTTATCTGTATGGCATGTATAAGAAATTGGCTCGCGAGAATACAGGAACATTTACAGGTAAAGGAATGGAATTCGGAGGCTCTATTCTGCGCCCAGAAGCAACAGGTTTTGGAGCTTTGTATTTCGTACATCAGATGTTAGATGAGCACGGAATTGACATAAAAGGTAAAACAGTTGCAATCTCTGGCTTCGGAAACGTAGCATGGGGTGCAGCAACAAAAGCGACAGAATTAGGAGCTAAGGTTGTAACAATTTCCGGACCTGACGGTTATGTATACGACCCAGATGGCATCTCTGGTAAGAAAATAGATTATATGCTTGAACTTCGTGCATCTGGAAACGATGTTGTCGCACCATATGTTGAAGAATTCCCGAACGCAACATTCTATCCTGGACGTAAACCTTGGGAACAAAAAGTTGACATCGCCTTACCATGTGCAACTCAAAATGAATTGGATGCTAACGACGCCAAAATGTTGATAGAAAATAAGACATTGTGTGTAGCCGAAGTTTCCAATATGGGATGTACAGCCGAAGCAGTAGACTTGTTTATCGAACACAAGCAGTTGTTTGCTCCAGGCAAAGCAGTCAATGCGGGTGGTGTAGCTACTTCTGGCTTGGAAATGACCCAAAATGCTATGCACATCTCATGGAGTGCAGAAGAAGTAGATGCGCGCTTACATCAGATTATGAGCAATATCCATCAACAATGTGTAGAACACGGTCGTGAAGGCGAATATATCAACTATGTAAAAGGTGCTAATATCGCCGGATTCATGAAAGTAGCTCGTGCAATGATGGCACAAGGAATTGTATAAAGGAAAGTAATAGAGAATTTAAACTATAAATAAGAAATGACCGTCATTCATCTGTTTTCCAGATAATGATGGTCATTTTTTATGGATTTTATCCGGATTTTTCTTTATATAATCCCCCCAATTACTATATTTTCTTTCTAAGACCGGATTATTACTCTGGAAGAAATGGCACACAGCCGCAGCTAATCCATCTGTGGCATCCAACTGAGGCAACATATTTTCCTCCTTGATATGCAAATAATTCTTTAAGACTCCAGCTACTTGCTCCTTTGAAGCACTTCCATTGCCTGTTATTGCCTGTTTAATTTTCAACGGAGCATACTCAAAAATAGGGATATCTCTTTCCATAGCTGCAGCTATAGCTACTCCTTGAGCTCGCCCTAATTTCAGCATACTCTGTACATTTTTACCAAAGAATGGAGCTTCTATTGCCAATTCATCCGGATGATATTGATCAATCAGCCCTAATACCCGTTCAAAGATTTTCTTCAGACGTAAATAATGGTCTTCAAATTTATTTAGTTGAAGTACGCCCATAGTCTGTAGATAAGGTTTATTATCCAAAACCAATAATACACCATATCCCATCACTATGGTACCAGGATCAATACCTAATATCACACGTTCTTTCACCATTATAATTCAACTTCCTCTAAAACTGTAGTAAAACCGATGACTTTCGAGCCGAAACGACGAACCAGTTCGTGTGAAAGACGCAACCCTTCCTGCTCGATCCAATAATTAAGCGTATCCACATTCTTTACCCGGAACTGTATGGCATAACTATTGCCCTCTTCTTCGTCTACGTGCGGTAACACCCGATGCATACGAGGAGAATGCATAAATCCACTTTGAGTAGCTAATGGAATATAAATAGACTTCAGAAAATTTAAACAATCAGGTAGAATATCTTTCTCAATATGGAAGGTGATGTTATAAATAATCATTCCGAAAAGTATATAAAAACAGTGGAGCATATCGGACTCGAACCGATCACCTTTAGACTGCCAGTCTAACGCTCTAGCCAGATGAGCTAATGCCCCTTTTGTACGTAGCAAAGATAATAAAATATCCAACTGCATCAAATTGATGACACAAAAAAAGAATGCATCTCCGAAAAGATGCACTCTTTTTCTCATTTTATAATATCAAATCACACTTATGCTATCTGATTATAATTGGATCCAACGAATAAAGGCGAAGTCCATGCGGTGAGGTAAATTCGGATTCTTCGGGAAGATTCTGAAGCCGAGCTTATGATTTCCGGCTTCTGTTGGAGTAATCTTCAGCTCAAAATACATATGCGTACCTTCTTCTTTCTTTAATTCGAATTCAGCTTTCTCTACGATAACCGTCTGATGCTTTTCTGGATCTTCTTTTGTAATAATCGCTTCAGCACCCAACATGCCTACCAATTCATGACGATCTATTACCAGATTAAATGTACTTTCCTTACCTACAACAGGTCCATTAGCTGCAAAATCAGCATCACAAGTAAAGGAAGTCACTTCAAAACAATCCCAATGTGCAGCTACTTCTTCTTTCCATGCAGCTATTTCTTTTGCTTTTGCATAATTGTCTTTTGTCAGAACTGCGGAACGAGTAGCTAACTTCTTGTAGAAACGATTAATATAATCGTCCAGCATACGCTTCATTGTATAGTTGTAGGCTATCTGAGACATAGAATTCTTGATGTACTGAATCCACTCAGGAGAATAACCCTTACTATTCTTAGCATAATATGTTGGGATGATTTCTGACTCTAACATCTGATAGATAGTTGCTGCATCCAACTGATCCTGATACTGCTGATTTTCGTAAGTCCGCTTATCAGTCAAGGCCCAACCAGCACCTTCACGATAACCTTCATACCACCATCCGTCCAGTACCGAGAAGTTCAATACACCGTTCATTTCTGCTTTTTCTCCTGAAGTACCAGAAGCTTCCAACGGACGAGTCGGAGTATTCAACCAGACATCCACACCAGCTATCAAGTGACGAGCTAAGCGCATGTCATAATTCTCAAGGAAAATAATCTTACCTTGGAATTCCGGACGACGAGAAATCTCAATGATATGCTTGATCAAACCTTGTCCACCACCATCAGCCGGGTGAGCTTTACCTGTAAATACAAACTGAATCGGGAATTGTTCGTTATTTACAATTTTTGCCAAACGATCCAAATCAGTAAACAACAAGTGAGCACGTTTATAAGTTGCAAAACGGCGACCAAAACCAATTAACAAAGCATTCGGATTGATCTTCTCCAGAATAGAAACTACTTTTGCCGGGTCTCCCTGATTCTTCAGCCAAGTTGTCTTATATTCATTCTTGATATATTTGATCAGTTTATTCTTCAATGTCTGACGGATATTCCAGATATCTTCATCCGGCATTGACTGAATAGCTTCCCAATATTTCTGATTAGACTGATCAGCATAGAAATTCTTATGGAATCTCTTATAGAAGAACTCTTTCCATTCTGTTGAAGCCCATGTCGGCATATGAACACCATTTGTCACATATCCTACATGTAATTCTTCCGGGAAATAACCCTTCCAAATTGGAGCAAACATACGCTGAGAAACTTTTCCGTGCAACCAGCTTACACCATTAGCTTCCTGACAAGTATTCAAAGCGAACGTACTCATGCAGAACTTCTCATTTGAACCTGGATTTACACGTCCCATGTCAATAAATTCCTGCCAGCTGATACCTAATTTATTAGGGAATTCACCCATGTAGCGGCCAAACAAACCTTCATCGAAATAGTCATGTCCGGCAGGAACCGGGGTATGTACTGTATAAAGTGAAGAAGCACGAACTACTTCCATAGCCTGATTGAATGACAATCCTTCTTTCTGGATATAATCAACCAAACGCTGTGCGTTGATCAAAGCAGCATGTCCTTCATTGCAATGATATATCTGTTTCTTGATACCCAGCTTGTTCAGCATCATAATACCACCGATACCTAACAGATATTCCTGCTTCATACGGTTTTCCCAATCACCACCATACAATTGGTGAGTAATTGAACGGTCCCATTCGCTATTCTGCGGTATATCCGTATCCATTAAATACAAAGGAACACGGCCTACACTGACTTTCCAGATATGAGCGTAAACGGTACGTCCTGGATAAGGAACTTCCAATACCATTGGTTCACCATTTTCTTCCATAACCTGAACCAATGGAAGAGAATTAAAGTTCTGTGCTTCATAATTAGCAATCTGCTGGCCATCCATCGATAAGGTCTGTGTAAAATAACCATAACGATACAAGAAACCAACAGCACACATATCGACATTACTGTCACTTGCTTCCTTCAGATAATCACCGGCCAAAACACCTAAACCACCTGAGTAAATCTTCAAAACATTCGTCAAACCATACTCCATACTGAAATAAGCGACAGATGGTTTGGTCTGATCTGGCTTCACATTCATATAAGCTTTGAAATCAGCATACACCTTTGCGATTTCAGCCATCAATTCTTTATCAGCTAAAATTTCTTCTGTACGCTGAAAAGAAAGGTTCTGTAATAATTGAACAGGATTTCCTTCTGTTTTCTTCCAAAGAATCGGATCAATTTTTCCAAATAGTTTTGCCCCTTCGTAATTCCATACCCACCAAAGATTAGTAGACATTTCCTTCAATACCTCTAAAGAGGCAGGTAATTTAGACTGAGAATAAACATCCTTCCAAATAGGGTCATTCGATTTGATTTTCATTATCGTGAAGTTTAGTTTATATTTCTTTTGTTTGCTTCCATTTTGATATAATCATCAAACGGCGGCAAAGATAATTAATTTATTTGATTGAATTTTAATGTTTTCAAGAATTCCTTTCGCTTGCATGCATTAATGCAACAGAAAAAGCCTCCTTATAATAAGTAATAAATCGGCTCCATTCGGCTTTCTGGGCCAAATCGAAACAATTTTCCTTAATTTTGTTTTTCTGTTTCTCGTCTGCTATATCCGCCAAAGCCAAGATATGGTTAGTAATCTCTGTTGCCACATCAAAATAATTAAAGTCTGTACGGTCTATCACGACAACTCCTTCTTGAATATTCTTTCCTGATACACCCGCTTTCAATGCCCATAAACCGAAACCGGCCAGATTCGTTGTGATAGTCGGAATTCCAAAAGCGATGCTTTCCAACGGAGTATATCCCCATGGTTCGTAATAGGAAGGATAAACCGTCACATCCATACCGATCAGAATATCATAATATGGCTTATTCAAAATACCATCTTTTCCATCCAAATAACACGGAATAAATATAATCTTCAGCTTTTCATTCTTGGCATTCGTAAAACCGGCATAACCGATGTAATTCATCACCCGATCATCCTGCATCTGATTTAACCAGTGAGTGATAAAAGGACATTGCATGGGTTCTTCATTCGGATAATCGATTTCAATAGCTTTCTTTAAGTCTGAACGGACTTCCCGTACCCATGCAGGAACCATAATAAAGGCGATCGCTTCACGCTGCAACTGTCCACTGGTACGAACTCGATTCATTGCTTCGATAAATACGTCAATACCTTTATTTCTGTATTCATAACGGCCACTCGTTGATATCAACAAAGCATCCGGATCGATTGAATATCCTAACAGCTTTTCGGCCATATTAAGCAAAGCCTTGCGTGCTTCTGCTCTTTTTACAGCATATTCTGCAGCTGCAGGTACGAAGTTGGGTTCAAATCCATTCGGAGTTACAACATCCGGCTTCTTATCCAAGAGCTGTTCACATTCCCGGGCCGTGATATCACTTACCGTAGTAAAGCAATCTACCTGGTGAGCGGTCTGTTTCTCGATGGAATGTTTCGCTTCCATATTCAACTCATATGCCATCTGATCCCCATTGTATCCATCCATATAGGCATACAGAGCTTTATTGTTTCCTGCTATAGAACGCCCGATAGATGTTGCATGAGTGGTGAATATGGTAGCAACCTTCGGAAGCTGTTTCTTTACATACAACGCTCCCATTCCCAACATCCATTCATCGAAATGTGCAACGACCGGCTTATCTTCCAACTTATAATAATGGTAAAAACTCTCAATAACCTTTCCTACGGCATAAGCAAAAATACAAGATTCGTCATAATCTCCGTATGCATGAATAGAATCAACATGAAACTGATCCCACATCATATAATACAACGCATCTTTTTCCGGGAAAAAGGGTTTAAAATCAACTAAAATAACAGGAGGCATTCCCGGAACATTCCAACGCCCTATTTTCACATGAAGGCCATCTGCTGATTCAGCATGCTGCTTCCAATCTGTAAAAAGACTTGTATCATCCACAAAATCCAAAGGTTGAGTTTTATCCCAAATATCTGGTCCGATAAAAATAATCCGATCACTCAACATTTGTTGTAAAGTATGCGCCTTTGTAGAAAGGACTGTATAAATTCCTCCGACCTTATTACACACTTCCCAACTACTTTCAAACACATATTCTGGCGCAGTTTCTGTATTGTTCATCCTGTAGTTCTTTTTAATGGTATGATTTTCTGCTTGCAAAGATAATCTTTTTTACGCTTTTTTTGATTAGCCTCTTATATTTTAATTGTAATTTTTGTAGCTTTGTCGATATTCTAATTTAAAAGATTATGGCTAATAGACGTATTTTAAAGAAAGAAATCAGCTACACGGCTGGTAACTTATTTTTGGAAACCGTGTTTTGCAAATTGTATCTGCCGGATACTAACACAGAAAAAGCAGACACTATCCTGGCCCGGATTCTGGATATGCAAGATAATTTTATCGGCCGTGCCGGCAGACCTGACGGTAAAGACAATCCGAAACTGGTAAAAGCATATTACAGTAAACTCAGAGCTGACTTGCAAAAGGAAATTGATGCTATTGCCGCTGAAATTGGCGAATTAAACAAATAAGCATTGAATGAAACAAATTATCTGTAAAACTCTTCTTCGCTGGTTTGGATGGAAGTTGGGTCCTCATGAAGGAGTGGAATTACCCAAATGCGTTATTTGTGTAGCTCCGCATACAAGCAACTGGGATTTCGTCGTTGGAAAATTGTTTTACACATCCATTGGCCTGACAGCCGGGTTTCTGATGAAGAAAGACTGGTTCTTCTTCCCTTTTAATCTGCTGTTCAAGAGTATGGGAGGAATTCCTGTCAATCGGGACAAACGAACATCACTGACAGACCAGGTGGTTGAAATGTTTCAGACAAACGACCGGTTTCAAGTAGCCATTACACCCGAAGGAACACGAAAACGGGTAGATGAATGGAAAAAAGGATTCTATTATATCGCATTGAAAGCCCATGTTCCTATTTTACTGGCCTACATTGATTATGGAAAAAAGACCGTTGGCATTAAAGAAATATTTTATCCGACAGGGAATGCGGACCAGGATATTGCGATAATCCGTGAAAAGTACAACGGAATCAGAGCTTGTCATCCGGAGCATTTCGGCGGTTGAAGAGTTTATCCTCAAGACGAAAAAGGAACCAGACTGAATTATTCTCGTCCGGTTCCTTTTTTAATAATGCAATTTGAAAAACGAATCTCGTGAGAATCGATTATGATCCTCACTTATATTAAAAACGAATCTCGTATCTTTTAGAATACAATGGAAAATGATTTACGCATAAGCTTTCTGCAATTTCCGATTGAATGGGAACAGAAGGAAAAGAATTTAGTAAGCTGTGAATCCCGATTAAAAGAGGCAAAAGGGAAAACCGACCTGGTTGTCTTGCCGGAAATGTTTACAACCGGTTTTTCCATGAACGCGGCAGCATTAGCGGAAGAAATGACAGGAAAAACCGTCTCTACCGTCAAAAGATGGGCGAATACATACAATTTGGCTATCACAGGAAGTTTTATAGCGCATGAAGAGGAACACTTTTACAACCGGGCATTCTTCATTACTCCTGACGGCCAAGTGTATCATTACGACAAACGCCATCTGTTCAGTATGGCCGGTGAAACACATACCTACACAGCCGGTAATGAACGTCCTGTGATCTTATATAAAGGGTGGAACATCTGTCTGCAAATCTGTTACGACTTACGCTTTCCCGTCTGGAGCCGTAACCAGGATAACGAATATGATCTGTTGATTTATATGGCCAACTGGCCTGAAGTCCGTTCTGCGGTATGGCAACCTTTGCTGCTGGCTCGGGCGATCGAAAACCAGGCTTATGTATGCGGTGTCAATCGAACGGGCATTGATGGTAAGGGCTTCAATTACGCAGGCGGTTCCGTACTCTTTTCACCGAAAGGAGAAATGTTAGGATGTGCCTATAGCCGTAAGCATTGTCTGCTCACTCGCACATTATCTGCAGAAAAACTCATGACCTTCCGCCGCAAGTTTCCGGTAGCGAACGATCAAGATTCTTTTCAGCTAAATTTGTAATTGGAAAACCAACCTGACTAATACCTGAAACAGTATGACAACAAAGAAATCTCCCTGGAACTGGATTCCTACATTATATTTTGCAGAAGGCTTACCCTATGTAGCCGTGATGACATTATCCGTCATTATGTACAAACGGCTCGATGTTTCCAATACCGACATCGCCCTTTATACAAGCTGGTTATATTTTCCCTGGGTAATTAAACCTCTCTGGAGCCCGTTTGTAGACTTGATCAAGACAAAACGCTGGTGGATCTGGATCATGCAGGTACTGATCGGGGGCGGAATGGCCGGAATCGCATTTATCTTGCCTGGTGATTTCTTCTTCCAGGCAACCCTTGCCTTCTTTTGGGTGATGGCTTTCTGTTCTGCTACCCACGACATTGCAGCCGACGGGTTTTATATGCTCGGGCTGAATGAAGAACAGCAGGCTTTCTTTATCGGCATCCGGAATACGTGTTATCGTATTGCCATGATTACCGGACAAGGATTGCTGGTCATGCTGGCCGGCTGGCTGGAAAAGTCAACCGGTCACATTCCGATGGCCTGGAGCCTTGTTTTCTTTGTCATGGCAGGAATTTTCATCGCGCTTGCCCTTTGGCACAAATTCATCCTACCGAAACCTTCATCCGACAAGCTGCGAAGCGGTGTCACCATTCATAGTATCTGGAAGGAATTTGTACAGACCTTTTCGTCATTCTTTTCCAAGAAAGGAATTATACCGGCTCTCCTCTTTATGTTGACGTACCGCTTGGGTGAATCGCAATTGGTTAAACTGGCGTCTCCATTCCTACTGGATCAACCGGAGATAGGTGGTTTGGGATTAAGTACCGGCCAGGTAGGATTTGTCTATGGTACCATTGGTGTCATTGCCCTTCTATTAGGGGGAATTGCCGGAGGTATTGCCATTTCGAAACACGGCCTAAAACGATGGATCTGGCCGATGGCACTCGCCATCTCTCTGCCTAATCTGGTCTATCTTTATTTGGCATACGCACAGACAGACAACTTTGCTATTATCAATACCTGTGTTGCCATCGAACAGTTTGGTTACGGATTTGGATTTACCGGATACACCATGTACCTGATGCTTTTTGCCGAAGGAGAATATAAAACGTCTCACTATGCTATCAGTACCGGATTTATGGCACTCGGCATGATGGTGCCCGGTATGATTTCGGGATGGATTCAGGAATGTATCGGTTACCAGCACTTCTTCATTTGGGTGATGCTCTGCTGTATCCCGCTATTCCTCGTGCTTCCGTTTATTCGAATCAATAAATAACGGAAAGAAATAGGCTTAAAACAAATCCAAGGTGAGTTGGCCGTTGCCCAGCAGATTATAACTCTTCCGGTGATAGGGCGAAATTCCGTGCGCAGCGATAGCTGCCCGATGTTTCTTCGTCGGATATCCTTTATTATGATCCCAGTCATAGACAGGATATTCCCGGTGTAACTCATTCATATAATCATCACGGTATGTTTTGGCCAAAATGGATGCGGCGGCGATCGACAGATACTTTCCGTCTCCTTTCACGATGGTTGTATGCGGAATTCCGGGATAAGGATTAAAGCGGTTCCCGTCGATCAGCAAATGCTGCGGACGGATCTTCAACTGATCGATGGCACGGTGCATGGCCAAAAAGGAAGCATTCAGAATATTAATCTGATCGATCTCTTCCGGCGAAACGATTCCGACAGCCCAAGCCAAAGCCGACTCTTCTATCACACTTCGCAAGGCATACCGCTGTTTTTCGGTCAGCTGCTTCGAATCATTCAACATTTCGTTCTTGAAGTCGGGCGGTAAGATGACGGCAGCCGCATAGACTGCACCCGCCAAACAACCTCGTCCGGCCTCATCGCAACCGGCTTCAATCCGGTTCTCTTGTAAATAAGGTAATAACATCTTTTGTTGTCTTTTCTGGCGACAAATTTAGTAAAAAAACAAAAGGGCAGTTTGTTTACTCCGATTTCACTTCAATGACATCCCGAAGATTGGTTGTATATTGCCGTGATATGTATTCATTCTTCAGATTCCACTTTCGCCCGTCGCCCTGTGAAGCTACTTTCAAGATCTGGTATCCGTTCTTCCGGTTAATTTCATCAATGGCTTTCTGCAAGGCTGCCTGCTTCCCGCGGTCCACCGGATCAAACAACTGTGTTTGAATAGCCGTGTCAGGTGTGATATTCCAGACGATAACTCCGGCCTTCTTAAACCGGAAGTCGCCTTTTCTCCAGCCGGTCCGCAAACCACGCAAAGCAGCCTGGATAATTTCCGGCGGATAATTGGTCGGCACAGTTATGGGAACATATTCCTGAATATGGCATTGCGGCAAGTCCAGCCGGAAGCGTCCGGTATAGGCAAAAACAGTCAGTGCCTGACAACACGTATGCTGTTCCCGCAATTTACGGGCACACGAGGCCGCAAAGTTGGCTACAGCTTCTTCCAAGACAGCCAACTCGCTGATCCCTTCAGCAAAACTACGGCTTGTACAGATACTTTTCTTCTGAGGCAAATCGTCTATATCAATACAAGAAATACCCTGCAACTCTTTCCAGGTACGCACACCGGTCACCGTAAACTCTTTCCGGATCCACGATTCCGACTTGGAACAGAAGTCGGCTGCCGTATGAATTCCGTAATAAGTCAGTTGCTTACGCATCCGCCGCCCGATACCCCAGACATCTTCAATCGGGAAATCCTGCAAGGCTTTCTTCCGTTTCTCTTCCGTATCAATCAGACATACGCCTTTATAACCGGCATACTTTTTCCCGTATTTCGATGCGACTTTCGCCAACGTCTTTGTAGAAGCAATACCCAAGGTAACCGGGATTCCAGTTCCTTTGGTTACTGTCCGTACCAGTTGTAAACCATACTCGCGGAGTTTTTCTCCTTCTGCTATTCCCTGAAGATCCAGAAAAGCCTCATCAATCGAATAGATGGAAAGATGCGGAGTAAAAGAAGACAACAGCATCATTACCCGTCGGCTCATATCACCATATAGAATATAATTGGACGAGAATACGGCCACCTGTGCCTTCTCCAACTGATCTTTCACCTGATAGAAAGGAACTCCCATATCAATTCCCAATGCCTTTGCTTCATTACTTCGGGCCACGATACAACCATCATTGTTCGACAATACAACGACTGGTACATGCCGCAAGGATGGATTAAAGACCCGTTCGCACGAGGCATAGAAGTTATTGCAGTCAACCAGTCCGATCATAGTCTCCTGTTCCGCTTTTTAATGGTATAAGTTACGACACCCCACACCATAAAGTCATTCTCCTCCGTCACTCGGATAGGCTGATAATCGGCATTGGCGGGCACTAACCACAAGCAGTCTTTTTCCTGACGAACATACTTGATCGTAAAATCTCCGTCGATAAAAGCCACGACCATATCACCGTCTTGTGGTTCCAGCGACTTGTCGATCACCAGTAAATCACCCTCTTCAATGCCAGCATCAATCATGGAATTTCCTTTCACCCGTCCATAAAAAGTGGTAGCCGGATGACGAACCAGTTCTTTATTCAAGTCGATTGTTCCTTCCAGATAATCCTGAGCCGGAGACGGAAATCCCGCCTTGATACCGGCATCCGCAAAAGGAAGAGGCAGTTCGCTCGACAAATCGGCAGAAAGTAGTTCTATCGTTAGCATTACTTCATCGTGTTTTATTTAGTAACTGACCATTTATTCAAGATACACCCAGACTCAAGACATGCCATACCGCCACCATATGACAGGCAGAACCGGCCAGAACAAAGAAATGGAAAATAGAATGGGCATACCGGATACGACGGAAGGAATAAAACACAGCTCCGGTAATATAACAGACTCCTTCTGCTATCATCCAGTAGCAGGCTGTTTCAGCTACGGCCAACAACGGACCGAAAGCGACTAAAATAGACAAGCCCATCACTATGAAACAAAGGGTTTCTATGTGGCTATGTTCTTCCATCTTACGAAAACTGACCGCCGTTCCGACAAGAGCACAGGTCCACACAAAAGCGAACAGTCCCCAGCCCCATGCACCTTCCTCGCGTAAAACCGTCAACGTAATCGGTGAATAGCTGCCGGCAATATGCCAGTATATGGCAGCATGATCCCATTGACGGAGCCTTTTCTTCAACGGATTATGATGACGCAAGGCATGATAAAGCGTTGACGTCAGATACGAACCGCCCATGCCTGCCAGATAAAGCCAAACTCCTAATGTTGCCCACTCGTCACCGTATTGATGGCAATACGCTAAAAAGCAGAAACAGACAATCAGTCCCAACGCGAATCCGGCAGCATGCGAGATTGAGTTTATCTGTTCTTCCTTCTTAGAATAGAACAGTCCGCTCCTATTTTTCTTTACCGTTGTCTCCACCTGATGAATCAATGAAGGTATGAATTACTCATACCGGTTCCAACTGACAATCTTATCCAGTTCTTTCCGAACCTTTTTCCGGTCGGGTTGCGTTGAATAGCCCAACACGACATCCAGTAACACACGCTTGCCGGAAGGAATTCCTAACAGCTTGCGTACTTTATCCTCGTCAAACCAGCCCATGATACAACTGCCCAATCCTTCGTCTTCGGCCGCTAACACCAGATGAGCAGCAGCAATTCCTACGTCGATGTGAGCAAAGTTCTTATCCTTCAGCCAGGCTCCGAAACCGGCACTCAGGTTGGGTTTCTCTTCTACCACCACGATATGTACCGGTGCCTGCTTCGAGAAATGGTTTATACCTAATATCTTGCTCGCCACGGCATCCGCCAGTTTATTCTTCGTCTCCGGATCGTCTACTACGATAAAATGCCAGGGCTGTGAATTGCAGGCCGAAGGAGCCAGGCGGACTGTCTCCAAGATCTGCTGGATTTTTTCCTTCTCGACCGGACGGTCCGGATCGAAAGCCCGGTCGCTTTGCCGCCGGGCCACCAAATCAAAGAACGTCGTCATCACCAGATTATTTATATTGCATCATCTTACTGATATATTTTCCCACGATATCAAACTCGAGGTTCACTACCGTTCCCTTCTCGATCTGGCAGAAGTTCGTATGATCGTGCGTATAAGGAATAATCGCTACCTGGAAGCTGTTATCCTGTGAATTACATACGGTCAGACTGACTCCGTTTACGCATACCGAACCTTTTTCGACCGTCACGTACCCTTTCTGTGCCATTGCCTTGTCGAATTTATATTCGAACGTATAATACCAGCTGCCGTCTGCTTCTTCCACATTTGTACAAACAGCCGTCTGATCTACATGTCCCTGGACGATATGTCCGTCCAAGCGGCCGTTCATCAGCATGCTCCGTTCCAGATTTACCAGACTGCCCGGCACCAGATGCCCTAAGTTCGAACGATCCAATGTTTCCTGAATAGCCGTTACCGTATACGTTTTGTCGGTCTTCTTCACGACAGTCAAGCACACACCATTATGTGCTACGCTCTGGTCGATCTTCAATTCATTCACAAACGAACATTCCATCGTAATATGAATGTTGCCTTTATCTTTTTCTATCGCTACCACCTTGGCAGCTTCTTCTACAATTCCTGAAAACATAATGATTTGGATTTTTAGAGTTTCGATATGCGAAGATACGGAAAATAATCCGGTTAAAAAGGAAAGAGAAACAAGAATACACGATACAAAAACTCCCGGCACATCTCTAACCGGGAGCATCGGGATATCAAGCCTTGTTTTCTTCAGTTGATTTCTTTCGTTCCGCCATGCGCTGGTTATACGCCTGGTTGGTATCGGCAATCAGTTTGTTCACCTTGGTAATGAAAGCCGTAAGAACATCAGACGGCGAAGCGATACTGAATGCCCAAGCGGTAGTCACGATCTCATCATACTGATCATACATTTCCATACGGATCGGTTTGGCCGATTCAACCGGATTCGCCATCTGATTAGCAGCACGACTTTCGATAAGCGACTTATATTCCGCATTCATTTCTTCCAAATACACAAGTTCTTCCGACAAGCCCAAAGCCGTGAGATGAGCCTTATTTTCATCTTTCTTCAAATCTTTCAGCAGGCCGTCGACCGTCTGTACCTGCTGCCGTTGGGGCAACGACTGGGCTCCGAAATAAGGTTTCATCACATTCTGTAATGCCTGTGCTGCCGTTCGTTTCACCTCGATCGGATGATTGCATCCCGTCTTAACGGTCGAGAAGAAATACGAAAGCAAGTCATCTACCTGCTTGTCCAATTCTGTAATCCGGGCAGTTTCGGAGGCAATCCGGCTTTGATCCACCAGATCTATCAACTTGTCATAGTTTGCCGAAAAAGCCGAATAGGTTTCCTGGGGCACATGAAGTGCTTCAACGGTTCCTTCATTTACGTATGTACAGATTTGTCCGGCAAAAAAAGTAAATTCGGCGTTGTTTAATCTTGCAAGATTGATTTCGTTGGGTTTTAACATTGTTGCCATATTAAAAATTTTAAAGTTTAGTTCTCAAATATAAAGAGAATTATCCTTATTTCTATTTTTACCGATGGGAAAATGCAATTCAGCACGCTAAATTGGGTTTCCACAATCCCCAAAATGAAATTTAGCCTATTAAATCGGTATTCCGCAATCCGAAAAACGGAATTTAGCCCACTAAATCGGGGTTTCGCAATCCGGGAAACGGAATTTAGCGCGATAAATAGCATTTATACTTCTTTTAAATCCTTTCATGCTTTCCTTTCGAATTAGTAAATTTGCAGCAAAGACGCATGGGTATGGATATTTGGAACAAAAAGAAACGTTCGGCCGTCATGGCGAGGATTAAAAGCAAGGACACTAAGCCAGAACTTATCGTCCGCCGCTACTTGTACCACCGGGGCTACCGCTATCGCAAGAACGTGAAGAAGTTGCCGGGCACGCCCGATATTGTATTGCGCAAATACGGAATTGTGATCTTCATTCACGGCTGTTTTTGGCATGGACATGAAGTAGACAGCCATATTCCACACAGTAACACGGATTTCTGGAAAAAGAAAATCGAACGGAACAAGCAACGGGACGAACGCAACAAAGTGCAACTGAGGAAAATGGGCTGGCGGGTAATGACCATTTGGGAATGTCAGTTGAAACCTGCTGTCCGCGAACAGACATTGCAAGAAATGGAGTACCACATCAACCACACTTACCTAGAGCATTTCAAGCCCAACCCACTTAAAACGTATGGAATAGAAGAAAATTCCCCCAGCCTGGCAGCCGAGGGAGAAGCGGGGTATGGGGAATTAAAAATTAAACAGAATAAGTAGACCGTGACTCCTGTTTAGATTTGACCATTGCGATAAATGTAGCTAATGTTTCGATGTCAGGTTGACATTCTTTATCAAATGAGTTTTTGTATGATTCAGGAACCACCAATTTTACATGTTCATGCTTCATTTCCAATAGTTGATTCTTGGATATTCCTTGTTGCATAGTAAACAAATATTTGATATCAATACGGTTGGCTTCATTCAATACTTGACGCCAACGATCTTTGCAAGTTGTTTTAGCTCCAAGAAAAACTAAATTTTCTGCTGGGAACAATAAATTATGATATGCTTCTCCGTTAGGGAATATAAAATCAGGCTTCTTATTGTCCTCCGTAATAACTTGTTCCTCAAATTCCAATTTAGCGGCTGAAAATATAGTCGCGAGATGATGCTCCAAAGATTTACCTGCTCGTGATTTACGTCGGTTTAAAATAGCATTAGAAAATTTAACTAGCTCTTGACAATTGGCAAATGGCTTACTATAAATTGGAGCATATATCTTTTCTTCAAAGCTTCGGAACAAACTATATTCCGTATCAAACCATTTTAATAACTGAAAGTCAGGATTATCACAAATCTTAGAATCTGTAACTTTATGGATATTATTATAAATATCTCTGGCCAATTTAGCCATTTGTCTCGTTTCCGGAAAATCTTCATATAAAGAAACAATATGTTGAATCTCCACATCCAACCGTTCTTCAAGAGATACAGATTGTGAAATATCTATTAACTGATTGGTCTTTTCTGATGAAAGATTGAAGAATGCAAAAAAGTCATCAATATCCTGATCTGATTGTAAAACAAAACCATAGTAATAATCATCACTTTGCTGTGCAATAATCAACAAACCACCCAAATATTCTTCTTCAAAAAAAGGAAAATCCTTTCCTAAACGAGTAATGCGATACTCGTTACGTGAACCTTGCCCATAATAGATAAAACGGCTATCAGTTATGAAGTCATCCTGCCACTTCACCTTTACAAATTTATCTTTATTCTCTCCTTTTACGCCGGGAATATCAAATAAAAGAGAAGCCGCACACTTAGGAATATAAAAACCTGCTTGATGTGAGCCATTTTTCCCTGTATCGTTTACTGTAATGAAACGACAAAATGCATGTTTTGCATTTTGCACTTTTTCAATTGCGCTATTTAATAGATCTCCCATAAAACTAACCTTTTAGCATTGTTTTGACCAATTGTTCTGAAACAGCAGTAATAAGTGGCACAACGACAGAATTACCACATTGCCTATATGCTTGAACATCTGAAACCTTATTTATAATATACTCATCTGGATATCCCATTAAACGAGCACATTCTCTAGGAGTCAAACGTCGAGGATTCATTCCTTTTCTTTGTGGAATTAATATTTCTGAACCATCCTTATAATACCTTGCACTAAGAGTTCTACTTATGCCATCCAAATCCACCAAACCAAAACCGAATCCATTACCTTTAGCTCGATGTTTCTCTGCATAATCTTGCAAATAATTCCACAATTTATCAGAAAGAGTATATTTAGGATCTGGATTCGAATCCAAAATTTCTCGAATTTTTCTAGTTGGATTATTTGTCATAGGGAATTCAAATTTCTCTTGCCCTTGATAACGTCTCTTATCAAAACCAACAATCATTATTCGCTCTCTATGCTGCGGTACATAATCTTTACCATCCATAACCTTATAATGTATGGAATATTCCAACTCTTCCAATGTGGCTTGAATCACTTTAAATGTATTACCTTTATCATGAGATACTAAATTTTTGACATTTTCCAAATAAAAAGCTTTCGGTCTATGACGACTTAAAATTTCAGCTACATCAAAAAATAAAGTTCCTTGTGTTTTATCACGGAAACCTGTTTCCCTGCCTAAACTTTTTTTCTTGGACACTCCTGCTATAGAAAACGGTTGACAAGGAAATCCAGCACACAGCACATCAAAATGATCGGGAATATATTTCTTTATCTCCTCTTTTGTAATATCGCCAAAAGGCATTTCTCCAAAATTCGCCATATATGTCTTTTGGGCAAAAGGATTCCATTCTGAAGAAAAAATACATTTTCCCCCTTGCGCCTGCATAGCTAATCGGAATCCTCCCATCCCTGCAAACAAATCAATAAAAGTAAACTTATAATCTTCAGGATCAGGGAAAGGTATTTGAAAAAAATCATTAAATAGCCCTGCTTGCAAAGGTTCACATAGTATATTCCTTGTAACTTCCATTTTGGGAAACTTATATTCTAAATATTCTTTTAAATATTTTTGAGCTAGTTCGATGGAGAAACCTTTGGCAAATTCACGATTATGCAAGTAGTGCGTAATCACCGCCAATTGATTATCATAAGATTTTGGACCATACATATATATTTGAACTTTTCCCCCAGAAGTTTCCGTAATGGAAATCTTCTCAGGAAAATCAGATAAATGTATATTAGATAAAGTTGTATTCATAAAGTTATTTTCACTAATTCGTTCACAAATTTACGCCAGTATATTCGATTTCCCAAATTAGGAAAATGGAATTAGCAAATCCAACCATCTCTTTACACCACAAAATATCCTATATTTCCCTAACTTTACTTATTCCCCACAAAAACAAGGCAGAGCGCTGAGCCTTTTCTTTTTATTTTGTATTTTTGTTCGCATAAATTAATTTACTAATCAAATAATTCAGAAGATGATGATGAAAAGCCTATTGACAAGTTTGCTGATAGCCATGATGGCTTTGTCTGTTCCTTTCGCAGAGGCAAAGGCACAGGAGGAGAAGGAAACCCTGGTACAGATTGATACCGATATGGGAAAAATCAAGGTAAAGTTGTATAACGACACGCCGTTGCACCGGGATAATTTCATCAAGAATGTGAAAGATCATTTATACGACGGACTCTTGTTCCACCGCGTAATCAAGCAATTCATGATTCAGGCGGGAGATATCAACTCGAAGGATGCGCCGGCAGACAAGCATTTGGGCGACGGTGATCCGGATTATACCATTCCAGCAGAAATCGTATATCCGAAGCATTTCCATAAGGCAGGCGCTTTGTGTGCGGCCCGGACAAGCGATGATGTCAATCCGGAACGGGCTTCGTCGGCTTCGCAGTTCTATATTGTGACCGGAAAATTCTTTACCGAGATGGAACTGGATAAGATGGAGAAGGAACAGAACAAGGAATTTACAGCCGAACAACGCCAGGCTTATATGCTGGAAGGTGGACGTCCGGACCTCGATGACAAATACACCGTATTTGGTGAAGTCGTAAGTGGCATGAAGACGGTATTCAAGATTCAGATGGTTGAAACCAATACCGAAGACCGTCCGCTCAAGAATATAAAGATTAAATCAATGAAAATAGTAGAGAAATAAAGGGAATGGAAAATCAAATGAACGAAACGCAAGTGGTGATGCACACCTCGATGGGTGACATCCAGTTGAAATTATACAATGAAACACCCAAGCACCGGGACAATTTTATACAGCTGGTAAAAGACGGGACGTACAACGGATTGTTGTTTCACCGCGTCATCAAGGATTTTATGATCCAGGGCGGTGATGTAACATCGAAAGACGCGCCTATGAACAAATCATTAGGCGCCGGCGATCTGGGTTATACGGTTCCGGCAGAATTCAACTATCCGAAATATTTTCATAAGAAAGGCGCCCTGTGCGCTGCCCGTACCGGTGATGAAGTGAATCCGGAACGTGCTTCATCGGCTTCGCAGTTTTATATCGTGACCGGGAAAAAATATTCGGATGCCGAGCTGAACCAGATGGAAAAGCAGCTGGAGAACCGGCTGAAGCAATCTATTTTCGCCCGCTTACAGGCCGAGAACAAACCTAAGATCATGGAATATTACCGGAGCGGCAACAAGGAAGAATTGGCTATTTTGCGTGATACACTGATCGGGAAAACCGAACTGGAAGCGGAAAAGCGGAAAGACGAAGCCAAACTTCCGAAAGAAATACGGGAAATCTATAAGACGGAAGGCGGAGTTCCGTTCCTGGATAACCAATATACCGTTTATGGAGAAGTGGTAAAAGGTATCGAAGTAGTCGATGCCATCCAACAGGTTAAGACGAACAGACAAGACCGCCCGACAGAGAATGTCGTTATCACGTCCGTTGAACTGCTCGGTTGAATATAATCGTGTCTGATGAATCATTATAAAGAAACAATACGCCTGGGTGTCCCGATTATGCTGGGACAGCTGGGCATTATTATTGTGGGCTTTGCCGATAATATCATGGTCGGGCATCACAGCACGCAGGAACTGGCGGCAGCTTCGTTTGTGAATAACTTCTTTAACCTGGCTTTCATCTTCGGAATGGGCTTTTCTTACGGATTGACACCCATTGTCGGTCGCCTGTTTGCCCAGAAACAATACGCCGAAGTAGGCGCTACGCTGAAGAACAGTCTGGCGATCAACTTCATCGTCGGTATCCTGTTAAGCCTTTGCATGCTGTTTCTGCTCTTCAACCTCGACTGGCTCAACCAGCCGAAAGAGCTGTATCCGTACATCATTCCGTATTATATTCTGCAACTCTTCTCGGTTGTCTTCACCATGCTGTTCAATTCGTTCAAGCAGTTCAGCGACGGAACGACCGATACGCTGACTCCGATGTATGTCATGCTGAGTGCCAATGTCCTCAATATCGTCGGGAATTACTTTCTCATTTACGGTCATGGCGGATTTCCGGAACTGGGATTGACAGGTGCCGGTATATCAACACTTTTCAGCCGTATCCTGACATTGGTTGCTTTCTGCTGGCTCTTTTGTAAAAGGAAGAAATATACCGAGTACCTTCAAGGTTTCAGACAAAGCGTCATCAACCGGGAAAGTATCCGGAATCTGGTACGCTTGGGTTTGCCGGTCGGTTTCCAAATGGGTGTAGAGACGGGATCTTTCAGTCTGAGTGTCATTATGATGGGCTGGATCGGCAGTACAGCGTTGGCAGCTTATCAGGTAGGAGGAGTTGTGACGACGTTAGGTTTTATGCTGTACTATGGTATCGGAGCGGCTGTTTCCATCCGGGTAAGCAATTTCAACGGAAGCCGGAATAATCAGGAAATACGCAAGGCGGCTCAGGCTGGCTTTGTAATTATCAACACATTCGCCCTGCTTTTCATCGCGTTTTTATTACTCTTCCGCACACGCATCGGCTATTTATTTACCCCGGAAGAAGAAGTCGTAAAGTTGGTGGCTCTCTTCTGCTGGCCCATGATGCTCTATCAGTTCGGCGACGGTCTGCAGATTCTATTCGCCAACGCCTTGCGCGGACTGACGGATGTCAAATACATGGCCAAGATGGCATTAGTGTGTCACTTCGGACTCGCCTTACCGATCGGTTACATCTGCGGCTTTATCCTCCATTTAGGAGCATTGGGTGTCTGGTTCGGTTTTCCGGTAAGCCTGACGACTTTAGGTTTATGTTTAGGAAGACGCTTTCTTCTCCTGACACGCTCAACAACCGAATAAAACAACAGAGACGCTTTAATGCGTCTCTGCCTATTAAAATTTCTTGGTTCGGATATGACAATAAGGTTCTCCGCCTGTCTTGTCATAATAATGCTGATGATACTCCTCTCCTTCCCAGAAAGTAGAAGCCGGCGTAAGGCGTGTATTCACTTCATAGCCTTTTGACCGCAACAAGGCAATTACTTCTTCGGCCTGTTTCTTCTGCTCTTCATTCAGATAAAAGATTTCACTCCGGTATTGCGGACCAATGTCCGGACCTTGTCCGTCGGTTTGTGCCGGATCGTGAATCTCAAAGAATAATTTACATAAGTCGGTATAGGATGTCTGGTCGGCATCAAATACCACTTTCGTCACTTCAGCATGACCCGTTGTATGCGCTTTTACCTCCTGATAAGTAGGATGTTCCTTATCTCCGCCCATATAACCGACAACCGAATCAATAACTCCTTTGGCATGTTCAAACTGATACTGTGCGCCCCAAAAGCAGCCGCACGCAAATATTGCAGTCTCTTGTTTCATTGTTTCCTCCTTTTTTATCGGACCCAAATGTACAAAAAAATCTAACAGCACCAAGCAGATGCCTTTATATCCCGTGATGTTGATTACTTTTGCAGCGCTGTTTTCAATGCGAACTATCATGTCTGTAAGCAAATTTCACCCCTTTCAATCCCCAACCGACGGTATCGAACTGCCGGAAGCGTTCACCAATCCGTTCCATTATACCCCGCATCCGCTTTGCCTTTTGGCGACAAAAGAAGTACAAGCCTATCTGGAAACACGGGGCGACTGGCGGGAAGAACTGGAGAAAGGGAAAATGTTTGGCGTGCTGGTTGTACGGAAACCAACGGGAGAAATCGGTTTCTTAGCGGCTTTCTCCGGGAATCTGGCCCATTCCAACAACCACGATTATTTTGTTCCGCCGGTCTATGACTTATTGCAACCCGACGGATTCTTCAAGATCGAAGAAGAACAGATTACTGCCATCAACCATGAACTCGAAGCGATGCAGCACAATCCGGCTTATTTGTCGTGGAAAGAGGAACTTCAACAACAGCAGACGGCCGCATCGCAGGCATTGCAAGCCGCCAAAACCTTCTTGAAAACAGAAAAAGAACGGCGGGCACGCCTCCGCGAAACGGGTCTGACTGCCGACGAAGATGCCCGGCTCATCCAAGAAAGTCAGTTCCAAAAGGCAGAATATAAACGGCTGGAACGAAAATGGAAAGCCGAACTCACCCAACTGGGAACACGTATCCTGGAGTATGAAAAGCAAATCCAGCAACGGAAGCAAGAACGGAAGAAACGGTCGGCAGCCCTTCAGCTCCGGCTTTTCGCCCAGTTTAATCTGTTAAATGCCCGAGGAGAGACAAAAGATCTTTGTGAAATCTTTGCACCGACAGCCCAGCAAGTTCCTCCCGCCGGAGCAGGCGAATGTGCTGCACCCAAACTGCTGCAATATGCCTATTTGAATCAGCTTCGTCCGATTGCGATGGCTGAATTCTGGTGGGGCAATTCTCCGAAAACAGAAATACGCCGGCATGGTTACTTCTACCCTGCCTGCAAAGGAAAATGCGAACCGATCCTCAAACACATGCTAATCGGCCTGCCGGTTACCTTCCAATCGGTCCAGACCTCGGTTGCATCCGATATTTCTTTGAAGATTCTTTATGAAGACAATGACCTGCTGGTCGTCAACAAGCCGGCGGGCATGTTGTCGGTTCCCGGGAAAGAAGCCAACTTTTCTGTCTACGACTGGGCACGAAAACAATATCCAGAAGCCACCGGTCCGCTGATAGTTCACCGTCTGGATATGGCTACTTCCGGTCTGTTGCTGATTGCCAAGAAAAAAGAAGTTCACCAACATCTGCAGGCACAGTTTAAGAACCGGACCATCCGCAAACGATACATCGCCCGGCTCGATGGCATCGTCGATTCGGATAAAGGAAGTATTGCTCTGCCCATCTGCCCCGATCCACTGGATCGTCCGCGGCAAATCATCCATGAAACCTTAGGCAAACCCGCCTTCACTACGTATGAAGTGCTCCAAAGGAGTGCCCATCAAACGTGGGTTGCCTTCTATCCGCATACCGGACGTACGCACCAACTGCGCGTCCATGCCGCACATCCTGACGGATTAAATGCCCCGATCGAAGGCGATACACTTTACGGGCGAGAATCGGACCGCCTGTATTTACACGCCGAACTCCTGGAGTTTGATCATCCTACTACCGGGAAACGGATCCACATCGAAAAGCCGGCCGATTTTTATCCTACGGAGAAATAATCGCATTCTCATTATCCCGGAGCATAAAATTGCCTGCACTTTATATTTTTGACAGCTGTCAAAAAGCTTTTCCATATTAGTCGTAAAGCTTTACCACATATATGAAAAAGCTTTACCACATTTGTCAAACAATTAAAAACAGATAGGATTCATATCCAAAAGTAACGAAGAACGTATCATCTTTCGCCTACAGCTTTAGTTCATATAGGTGAACTAATTTCAACGACATGATGATTAATGAATAAAAGCAGTATGGAAAAATAGAAAGGATAAGGGATTACAGCCAACCAAAACCGGCTAAAAAGACGAAAGGCCAAACATCTATTAAGTAGATATTTAGCCTTTCAATAGTCGGGATGAGAAGACTCGAACTTCCGACCTCCACGTCCCGAACGTGGCGCGCTAGCCAACTGTGCTACATCCCGATTTTTATGTCTTGTAATCGCTTCGGTAGTACCGTTCTCGATTACGGTTGCAAAGGTACGACTTTATTTTAAACTGACAAGCGTTTCAGTAAAAAATTTATCAGAAAAATTCATTTTTCTTTTTCCTCAGCAGGCAACATTCCCAGTAATTCGAACATTTTCCGATAGATAGCCGCTTTTTCCGGTAATGGTTTCGGATAGGCTCGCGATGAAGAAGGCATACGAAACAGTTTCATTTCTCTTCCATGCCAGACAAAAGGAGAAAAAGTTCCGACTGCCGGTTCTTCTACCAGTGCATATAACGACAAGACCGACAAAAGCGTATCCATGGCCTTTTGCCCGGTAACGACAATGGCCCGGCATTGCGGAATCTGAGCCAATACCTTTTCCAAATCAATCGGTCGGACGATTTCAAGGAACTTATCCGAAGCATTTCCTTTCTGGCGGATGACCTCTACGCCAGTATCGCCTATTCCCAAACCTTTTTCCCGGCAGAAAGCCTTACATTTCTCTTCACTGAATTTCCGGGGCGCTTCCAAAAAGAAGTCTTTGTCCGCATAAAACAAAAGTCCAAGAATTCTCCACATATCGTTTTGTATATTCGGATAGTAGAAATTCATGGACCAACGTTGCTGAGGCGGAGGAAAACTCCCCAACATCAGCAACTGTGTATTTTCGGGCAGAAAGAATCCCAGCGGATGTTTCTCGGCTACGGTTTCTTTCATGCGTCTTTCTTTCCTTCTTTTGCCTGTCTTTTCTGGTCTTCGCGGGCCAAAAGAACGACATTATAGACAAAATCCGTTACCCATTGTTCGGAATAACCCAATGTCTGCGCATATTTACGGACACTCCAGGCAGCTTTCTGTACACTGACATCGTTCCATTCCGAGCGTGTCATGATTTCATGTACCGTCTTAACTGTCTGTGCATAAAGCATCTTCTTCAACAAAAGCGCCAGACGGAACTTCCATTGCATCAGGTTACCCAACAGACTAAACAAATCATTACAGAAGCCTTGGAACATAAAGAAATAGGTCTTGATATCGTTCTGCGTCTTACAACATTTCCTTACCGACGAATCTATTTCCTTAAAGAAAGCCTCGTTTAATCCATAATCCTGCATCAGGACTTTGCGGACACGCGACTTTTCTGCAACGCCTAATTTATTGTTCTGAGTCGGAATCTTCAGCATACGCTTAAACAAAGCCATATCAGCCAGCATATTCAGATTCGTAACTCCTAAGTTAACGGCCATGACAGCCTGATAGTAAACACGGATCAGAGAAACGAACTCTTCAACAGTTCCTTTTGTCGTTTCTTCTGTTGTTTCCGGTGTATTCTTCTTGAATAATTTTGATAAGAAACTCATTTCATTATGATTTAACGCGCAAATATACAAAATATCACTGATTCAAACGCCACTCCCGATGATAAGAATCAACAGCTTCACGAACAGAGCCATGCAATTGCAACAAATGAAGTGCCGTATCGTAATCCAAACCCAACTCATCCATAATCATCCGTGTTCCCCGATCGACCAGCTTCTGATTGGTCAGCTGCATGTTCACCATCCGGTTGTTCTTGACTCTTCCCAATTGAATCATCGTGGCCGTACTGATCATGTTCAATACCATCTTCTGGGCCGTTCCGCTTTTCATCCGTGTACTGCCTGTAACGTATTCCGGACCGACAATCGGTTCGATGGCTATATCTGCCTCAGCCGCTACCGGAGAATCCGGATTACAGGCAATCGCACCCGTCAAAATTCCAGCCTGACGCGCCTGATGTAAAGCTCCGATGACGTAAGGTGTCGTACCTGAAGCTGCAATGCCCACTACAACATCCCGGGAAGAGACATGATGTTCACACAATTCCTGCCAACCTTTCAACGCATCATCTTCGGCTGCTTCCACCGGATTCCGTAAAGCGCTGTCGCCTCCGGCTATCAATCCGATCACATACGTATTAGGCATTCCATAAGTCGGTGGAATTTCGGATGCATCCAAAACGCCCAACCGTCCGCTTGTCCCGGCACCTAAATAAAACAGTCGTCCACCTTGCTTCATCCGCTCCACAATACCGGTTACCAGTTTCTCGATCTGCGGAATCACCCTTTGCACGGCCAATGCCACTTTCTGATCTTCCCGGTTAATCTCCGTCAATAGTTCGTGTACCGATTTCTTCTCCAAATCATGATACAACGATTCTTGTTCCGTTATTTTCTGAAAACTCATCTTCTTACCTTATTATAATACATAACCAGACCATTCATCGGCGCTTTCTCAATCTTTCCCGGCCTCAATTCATATTGTTGCAGAACTTCTCTCAAAACAGACTGAAAATAGAAAGCCACCGAACCCACAAAATGGATTGGATACTGATTATAATCTGTATACTGCATCACATTCCGACAAATAAACTCTTCAAAGCTATGATAAACCAACTGATAAACCGGCTCTACATCCAAATGCTCTTTCAAGAAAGGAACAAAGCCTGCCAGATACCGGTTCGGAAAAGGTTTCTTGTAAACATGTTCCAATATAGAAGCCGGCGTAAGCTGATAAGTCTCTATAAACTCCTGACACAACGAAGCCGGCAACTGACGTTTCAGGCAATCGCCAATCAACTTCCGACCTAAAACGGCTCCACTGCCTTCATCACCTAAAATAAATCCCAAAGGCGAAATCTGCTCTTTTACTTTCTTCCCATCATACAGACAAGAATTGGAGCCTGTTCCCAAAATACAAGCAATGCCCGCTTCCGTTCCGCATAAGGAGTGGGCCGCAGCCATCAGATCACTATTCACCTCAACCGGAACAGGCCAATACGACTGAATTGCCCTTTCTACACAAGCATTCTTTTCCGGGTAAGCACAACCGGCTCCATAAAAATAGAATGCTTCAATGGGATAATCAGCTATCTGAGGATACAAAGATTGCTGAATCATTTCCGCCATTTCCTTTTCGGTCTGGAAATAAGGATTCATCCCTGGTGTAAAACACCGACATTCAAGTTTCCCGGTCTCTCCCAACAGACACCATTCTGTCTTGGTCGAACCACTATCTGCTATTCCAATCATCTACTACTAAAATACAACACATTGAAGAATATATACAAAGGCTCCTGCCAGATAACCCAAAAGAGCCAATCCGGAAATCCGCTTCAGATACCAGCCAAAACTAATCTGTTCCAAACCCATTACGACAACTCCGGCTGCTGAACCAATAATCAGCATACTGCCGCCGACGCCGGCACAATAAGCTAAAAACTGCCAGAATGTACCATCCTGCACAAAGTTCATCCAATATATCGGATCAGCACTGGCCGCAACAGTTTCTTCCGTCATCACCGGATACATACCCATCGCACCCGCCACCAGCGGAACATTATCTACTACAGCAGAAAGAGCTCCAATTACCATATTGACAATAAATACATTGCCGACCGAATCATCCAGCCAGGAAGCAAAAGCCCCTAAAATACCTGTATATCTCAATACTTCTACAGCCAACAAGATACCCAAGAAGAATAGAAGCGTTGCTCCGTCAATCCGATGTACCACCTTTGATACCCGCAGTTTCCGGTCTTCTTCCAGATCTTCTTTCTTGCCATAGATAAATTCAGTAAAGAACCATAAAATACTGACACCGATCATTACACCCATAAACGGAGGTAAATGTGTTACCATTTTAAATACAGGCACAAACAACAGGCAAAGAATACCTAAGATAAAGATATACAAACGCTCTCGATGGGCCAAGATGAAGAATTCGTCCGTACAGCAGGTAGAATTATTCTCCATACGCCCTTCTTGTATTGGGGATTCAACAGAGCCTTTTAATTGCCGGGCCATTAAGAAAAGAGGTACAAACATGGAAACCAGACTCGGAAGAATCAGATGCGGAATGGTTTCACTGGTAGAAATATTTCCTTTTATCCAAAGCATGATTGTCGTAACATCACCTATCGGTGACCAGGCACCGCCGCTGTTAGCCGCAATAATAATCATACTGCCAAACAGCCAACGGGTTTTCTGATCGGCAATAATCTTGCGGACCAGCATAATCATAACAATGGACGTTGTCAGATTATCCAATACGGAAGACATGAAGAAGGTAAGAACCGAAATCATTATCAAAAGAGACCGGGCCTTTCGCGTTGTAATCCGATTGGTTATGAACTCAAAGCCACCATGGACATCCACCAGTTCAACAATGATCATAGCTCCGATCAGAAATATCAAAGTCTGACATATTTCTCCAATACTGATCAATATCTGATGCTCCACAATGTATTGCTGACATTGCTCCAACAATGACAAACCAGCAGCGTGTGGATCTTGAACAAAAGACTTAAAGCCGTCACTTGAAACTAAAGACTCAAAGTCAGGGGCATTCATAATATACAAGACCCATAAAATCGTACCCGTCAATAAAGCCGAAGCTGCCTTATTGATTTTCAGTGGATGTTCGAGGGCAATCATCAAATACCCGATAATAAAAATAGCTATGATCAATGTTAACATAAACAGTTCTTTTAGGTTTTAACATATAAATTACATCTGCCTGACAGATAAAAAATGCAGACCTGAAAGCATAGGCACATCAATAAAATGACTGCTCAACTGTCAGATCTGTATTTTATAATACCAGACTTTCTTGATCTGGGAATTTAAGTATCAGATTATGGATTAAGATTGATGTTCACGACGAAGCAAATCATTTACAGTCTTCACCGGATTGAAGGTCTCAATAGGCACTTCTACAAATACCGTATTCCAGTCGCTCATAGCACCATTCCACAAGCCTGGCAATTCAAGCGCCTTCAGGTCTTTTCCATCCTTGCTCTTATAGGAAATAAAACCAGTATTCTTATCCACATAATCCGGCAAATTAAACTTCTCGCCTTTATAGTTCTTGACAGCGCAAACCAAATCAACCGGATTAAAGTGAGTACCTTTCTCAAACAGAGCCTTCTTAGCCGGATCATTCATGTCAATCTGTGAACTTTCCAATACCTGCAAAGAAACAGAACCGTCCGGATTCACTGCCAGGAACGGACCACCGCCCGGTTCGCCGACGTTCTTCACCATACCGCAAACACGCAACGGACGATTCAGCTTGTTCTTAATATAAAGAATCAACTCTGCGTCTTCCATTAACTTAATGTCTGATTTACGTACACACAATTCATCCTGCAAGAAATGAATCATTTCTTCTACCTGATCGTGTGAATACTTGCCTGTATCTATCAATTCCAGGTATTTGAATATTCTCTCCTGCAAGCTGACCAATACACCGGCAATCAGTTTCTTGTAAATAATCGTAGCCGACTTGAAGCTATCCGGAACAACATTGTCAATATTCTTGATAAAGACGACATCGGCATCTACATCATTCAAGTTTTCAATCAAGGCTCCATGACCTCCGGGACGGAATAACAATTTACCATCTTTATCCCGGAATGGCGTATTATCCATATTGACAGCAATTGTGTCTGTACTCGGCTTCTGCACACTGAAAGAAATATCATATTTGACAGAGAACTTGTCTTCATAATAATCTTTTTTCTCGGCAACCAACTGTTCGAACAAGGCCTGATGTTCGGGAGAAACTGTAAAATGAATATTCACCTCACCGGCATTGTTCTTAGCATACATGGCTCCTTCTGCCAAATGTTCTTCCATTGCAGTACGGAATGTATCAGGATAAGTATGGAACAACAATAAGCCTTTAGGTAAAGATCCATAATTCAGTCCGATCTTTTCCAACAAATTGAAAACAACTTTCTTATACTCGCCCATGGCAACCAAGGCTGCAATATCCTTTCCCGTATTTTCCTGGCATTTCTGATTTAATGCTTTATAAAATGCGAACTTGTGGATATCGGCAAAAAACTTCTTCTCAAAATCAGTTGTAGGAACATCATAATCAGCAGAAAGAAATCCGAACAGATTCTTGAACATACGACTGGCAGCACCTGATGCCGGAACAAACTTCAAAATGCGCTTGTTCTTTGTCAGATAAGCATCCCAAGCAGCCATATAAGCCGGTTGAGATTCTGCCGGAATTACCTTAATTCCTTTTTCTACGGAAGCCGAAGCCTCTATTTCAAGAAACGGAAATCCTTTCACAAAACAGGATAACTGTTCTTCTATTTTCTCTTGTGAAATACCTTTTTCAGATAATTGCTCCAAGTCTTTTGCGTTTAACATAGTACACTATTTTTATGAATAAAATATTTTTTCACATTGCAGTACGCAAATGTATAAAAATACCGACAATAATATCATAGATATTTCAAAATAAAAAGATACTTTTACAACACGTTTTATCGTACTTGTCCTCAAACGGGCAAAAATAAAGTATAAAGCCTATGGAGACACTACCATTTTTTACACCGGAAGAAAAGAAAGAATTCTTCACAAAATACAGATTATTACTGCGTAACCTGTATTCGTTCCTGGAAAAAGACGATATTTCCAAGATGAAGAACCTGATGAAACAGGTTGTAGCCCAAGATTGTTATGGACGCGACAAGAACGGAATTAATGGTCTGCTCAGAAATATTGATACGGCGTTGATTGCAACTACCGAAATCGGTCTGAAAAGAACTTCTGTACTTGCTCTTCTGCTTTACCGTCCCGTTTACAAAGGTGTCATTACAATAGATAAGGTAAGAGAACTGTTCGGCGATGATATTGTTCTCATGATTCAACGCCTGCTTCGTACCTCCGATTTGTATGCCCGCAATACAGCCGTCAATTCAGAGAATTTCCATCATCTGTTGCTCTCGTTTGCAGAAGATGTTCGCGTTATCTTGATCATGATAGCCGACCGTCTTTGTATGATGCGACTCGGAAAGAAATTATCAGAAGACGACCGGATCCGGCTGGCTACTGAAGCTGCTTATTTATATGCTCCTCTGTCGCACCGGATGGGACTTTATAAGATAAAAAGCGAGCTGGAAGATTTGTCCTTAAAATATACCGACCGGAAGCAGTTCGATTATATCAAGCAAAAGCTGAACGAAACCAAACGTTCCCGCGATGCCTATATTGCCCGTTTTATTGCGCCCTTAAAGGAAAAGCTCGAGCAGGCAGGATTCAAATTCGAGATCAAAGGACGAACCAAGTCCATTCATTCGATCAACAATAAGCTGAAAAAGCAGAAAGTAGATTTTGAGAACATCTATGATTTGTTTGCGATCCGCGTAGTATTGGATACGCCCCTCGAAAAGGAACGTTCAGACTGCTGGCAGGTATATTCGATCGTAACAGATATGTACCAACCGAATCCCAAGCGATTGAAAGACTGGATTTCCATTCCTAAATCAAACGGATATGAAAGTCTGCACATCACGGTAATGGGACCAGAGAACAAATGGGTAGAAGTACAGATCCGAACCAAACGAATGGACGAAATCGCTGAAAAGGGTCTGGCTGCACACTGGCGTTATAAAGGTGTCAAAGCAGAAAAAGGACTGGATGAATTCACGAATACGGTGCGGGCTGCCCTGGAAGCCAAGGATTCAAATCCGTTGGATCTGATGAAAGACTTCCGGATGGATTTGTATAAAGACGAAATCTATGTCTTTACGCCCACCGGTGAACTGATTAAACTGGCAAAAGGGGCCACTGTTCTGGACTTTGCCTTCGCCATTCATTCGCAGCTAGGATGCAAATGCGTATCCGCAAAGGTCAATGGGAAGAATGTTCCTATAAAATATGAACTGAACAACGGTGATTCCGTTTCCATCATTACCTCTCCTACTCAGTCTCCCAAACGAGACTGGCTGAACTTTGTCGTTACTTCGAAAGCCCGCGTACGCATTAAACAGGCCTTACGGGAAGAAATGGCCAAGATGGTTGATTTTGCCAAAGAAATGCTGCAACGACGGTTCAAGAACAGGAAGATTGAGCTGGATGAAGCTTCACTCATGCGCTATATCAAGAAGAAAGGTTATAAAACGGTTACCGACTTCTATGTAGATATTGCAGAGGAACATCTTGATCCGAATGTGGCTATTGATGAATACTTGGAATTAATACGCAAAGAAACCGAGCAGCAGGAACATCCAGCCGCCAGAAGTGCGGAAGAGTTCGTTACAACTACCGAAGCTGAAGAAATTGCAACGAATAAAGATGTATTAGTCATCGACAAGAACCTGACCGGAATCGAATATAAACTGGCCAAATGCTGTAATCCGATTTATGGGGACGAAGTATTCGGATTTGTATCCACACAGGGAATCAAGATTCACCGAATGGATTGTCCGAATGCTCAGGAAATGTTCAGCCGCTTCGGTTATCGGATTATCCGGGCCAAATGGAGCGGTAAGGGCGACAACGGATATATTGTTACCTTGCGTGTCGTTGGGCGTGATGACATTGCCATCGTTACCAATATTACATCGGTGATTGGAAAAGAGACCAACGTCTCTTTACGGTCCTTGAATATTGATTCGGTAGACGGTCTATTCCAAGGTAACTTTACAGTTCAGGTCAAAGATACAACAGCATTAAATCAGCTGACTAAAAAGCTGAAGACAGTCAAAGGGGTTAAGACTGTTGAACGCCTCAACACGTGAACGGCATCAGATTCAAATACGGTTAACGACCTTTCAGGCTGCCTGGAAGGTCGTTTTTATTTTTCCAGAAGCTAGAAGATCTAACAAGACAAATAAAAAAGAGGGTGTGTCGTAATACGCGATTCACCCTCTTTTCTTTATCAACGATAAGAGCGTAGTTAACTTTTTCAGGCAGCGATATTCTGAAGATAATCTCGATTATTTTGTTCCCAATAGCTTAAATGAGCGGTAATAAGGCCGTAAAGGTGTTTAATTGGCCAATTTATACCCTCTTTATTCATCTTGGTACACATCTTTTTTATATTGAAGGCGATGGCCAGGAAGGAAAAGTCCATGAGAACCTTGTCCTTTCCAAAATGACGGAAGCGCTTGTAGTTCATGTTGAATTTTATCTGTCCAAATACAGCTTCCGGTTCTATGCACCTTTGCCCTCTGTGTTTCAGCCCTTCTTCGGAACAGAGAAGTTCCCGGGCTTTCTGTTTGTATATCCAGAGTCGGTGATTCAGTTCTATCGTCCTGTTTCCTTTAGCTTTAAAACACAGACATCTTAACGGACATCCTTCGCATCTGACAGCCCTATACCTGGCATATTCGACTACATATCCGGATTCGGTTTTCGTATGCCTGGTGCCTGCCCTCTGCATCTTTTGTCCCATTGGACAGACACAGTAATCCTGTTCTTCATTGTAGAAAAAGTTTTCGGCTTTAAAAGGATTCGGTTTAAATCTTGGCCGCTGCTCCATGTGGAAATAATTGTATTTGACGTATGCTTCCATCCCGTTTTCCGACATAAAGTGGTAATTCTCTTCTGATCCGTAACCGGAATCAGCAACCACCGTATGAGCCAACTGGCCGTATCTGTCGGCAAAGGACTTCAGGAAGGGAATCATCGTCAAGGTGTCAGTCGGATTCGGGAAAAGAGAATAATCGATAATGAATTGATTTTCCGTAGCAATCTGAAGATTATATCCGGGTTTTGTCTGACCGTTGCGCATGGCATCCTCCTTCATTCTCATAAAGGTGGCCTCTTTGTCTGTCTTGGAATAAGAGTTGCGGTCCTGAAGATTGTCCAGATGGTTATTGTATTCCTGAAGCTTATCTCTATGTGCTTCCAGTTCTTTCAGCTGCCTGCGTTTCTTTCTCAGTGCAGATTTCTGCTCTTTCGTGGATGGTTCTGAAGCCTGTTCAAGGGCATTGCGTAATTCTCCTGCCATTTCTGTCAGCATGGAAGGGGAAAACTCAATTTCCTCGTTGTTTTCCGAAGCTTTTTCCTGAGCGATGACGTCATCTATTTGGCTTAACAAAACACTGATTTTCTTCATCAGTCGTTCACGGTTTCGCTCAACGCTCTTCCGCCATACAAAAGTATATTTGTTGGCCTTGGACTCAATCTTTGTTCCGTCAATATATTCCACATTCAGACTGATGAAACCTTTGGATGAAAGCAGAAGTACGGTTTGGGTAAACACTTCGTTAATTTCCTTCTTCACCCGGTTACGGAAACGGTTGATAGTAATGAAGTCCGGTTTCTCATAACCGGCTAACCATATGTAATGGATATCACGACGAAGATGCTTTTCTATTTTCCGGCAGGAGTATATATTGTTCATATAGGCATACAAGATAACCTTTAGCATCATCTTGGGATGGTAAGGACTACGGCCGTATTCTTTGTATAACTTCCTGAAACCTTCAAGATTCAGGCTTTCAACCAAAGCGTCAACCATGCGTACAGGATCGTTTTCTGCAATATCTTCATCGATTCTTTGCGGAAAAAGTACCGTTTGGTTGGGAGTGTATGGACGAAAATGTATCTTTGTCATATGTGTAAATCTTTATGCTTAAAGATACAAAATCTTTAGGTAATAACAAAGCCCCAGCTTGTGAAAGTCGGGGCTTTGTGCTAAAAAAGAAGGTGTGCTTTTTGACACACCTTCTTTTTTATTTGACGAAAGTGAAGCCTTTTGGGGAATGATTGAACGTCTCAATCATGATTCGAGAGAATCGGAAATGATTCCTGTTACTTTTGTTTTTGATTCTCGTTGCTTTTATTTTCGATATTCGTATCTGGTATAATAAACGGGGGTTTTTGTACAATAAAATATACTTTTGGCGCATAAACCGGGTATGCATAGGACAAATCCATGAACTTTTTCTATCTTTGCTAAGTTATTGATTAAAAAGAGTCAGAATAAAAACAAATTAAAAACATATGAAGAAAAGATTTACTTTATTATCAACTGCCTTATTGTTGGGTGCTTCGTTTTCAGCTGTAGCAGCTGTTGATAAGGCAGAATGGAAAGAAGGGAATTACTTTTATTTAACGTCAAATGGTTCTTATTTGGCATTAGATGCAGAACGGACAGATTCTGTTCTTGTTAGAAGTAATAAAGGGGATAAAAAAGAAGACATAGATTTGGCTTTGTGGCAGATTAAAAAAGTAGAAACGACTGCCGCTGGAGATGTTTATCAATTTACGAACAAAGCTACAAAGGCTGTTTTAGCATTCTCTACAAAAGCAAATGCCACTACTGTCCTGGATCCATCCGGTGTTTCTCAATGGACATTTACTGATGGCAAGATTGTGGGTTATTATGGTGACAGCAAAACTTTGGCTTTGTCTGTTTCTAATTCCAAGTTGGCTTTGACTTCAACTACGAACAACAGTTTTACGGTAGAACTTCCTGTTTCGGATTATCAGCTGAAAGCAAATGAATTAGGAGATGGTATTTCTACATTTATCCTAAATATGGGTGGCAATTATTCCGGTGATATCTTTAAGGATAAGGAATTGGTCGCTACCGATTTAACGGGTGAGAATGAAGCTTATATGTCTCTGCAGGTCAAAGGGAATGAATACTTTGACGATGGAAAGGCTAAATATTTAGGAGTTGATACACTTTATACCGAGATCTCGGGAGCTAAAAATGCCTTCGGATTTAAGTTTGTGGCCGATTCTACGTATAGAGGGCCTAAAGGAGGTGGTACGCATACATGGGGAAATGAGGCGTTCCAGAAATTTAAGTTTACGATCGACTTGAAGAACGATTCTGTTGCCATGTTTGTCAAGCAAGCTCCATCATTGACTTCAGTGAATAAATATAGTGGAAATGATGTCCAAGTCGTCTATGCTACGTTGGGTGATAACAAAGTACTGACGGTTAGTGAAACGAATCCTTTACAAGGAACAGCTCCGTTTATTACAACTCGCCGCGGAACTCCAGTTACGTTGGAGAAAGGCTCAGGGGTTTATTTCCTGAAGAATGCCGGTAAGACGACAGATGGCGGTAAGTATCTGTATGGAAGTGGTTACGTAGCTGAAACTCCTTCCGTTTATAATCCGGACGGACAATGGTATGTAAAGGAAGAAAATGGTAAGTATAGTATTGTGGACCGTTTGAAAGGTAAGACTTATGCGGCTAACAGTGAAATCTTTGCTGTTAAGGGTGTAAGTGGTGCTTATACGGTAGCCGGAAGAACTGATACACTTACATTTGAATATCAGCCAAAGGTTGATTTGAAGGATAAATATCTGGGTGTTCTTCGTTTTACGGAGGCTGAATTAAAAGAAAAAGCCATTCAGTTGAATGTGAAGGCCGTTGGAGGAACCGTTCCGGTATCTGTTTCAGACTCTTTGTTATTGGCTGACATGGAAAATGAAGCTACGACATTCCGTTTGCTTGCTGGAACAGAAGTGAAAACAGCCGGTGCACAGTTATTAGGCGATACCTTGTGTACGGTATCTTATCGTCTGAGTGATCAATTAGGAAATCGCTTCCTGGTAGAAGATAAAGATACAAAATCTTTAATTCTGTCAAGTTTCCAGAAAGAACCATTGAAAGTGGTCTTCAGACAGTCGAATGATGGTACGGTTTATGAAATGACAGTGGACAACAAATATGTTACTTATAATACACAGTCTAATTTGTTGTTGAGTGATAAGAAGGAAGATGCCGTTAGCTTTGATGTTGAAGTTGTTAATGCTCCACAATATGAAACGGTAGAAAGCTCTCATTTGCGTTTTGGTTCGAATGGCAAGTATCTGACGATGAATCCGCTTACTTTGTGGGCTGAGATGAAGAACGAAGGTCAGGAAATTACGAAAGCAGGCTATACGGCAGATAATTTCTCGTTCAAGATTGAAAAGGCTGATACGGTTATTCCGGGCAAACCTGTTTACTTGATCTCTACTTGCATGATTGGTGCTGATGATAAAACTTCAGACGTCCGTTATTATTTGTCGGCTATTGATACGGCACAATATGAAGGTAAGAACCGTCTGGGCTTTATTCCTTCAAATGATACAATTCGGACTTCAAAGAACAGTCCGGCTTACTTCTCGTTGAAGAAGAATGAAGACGGCAGCTTATGGCTGGAGAATGTGAATGTAAAGGGCGGCTCGTTCGTTACTCAGATAGCTAATACCTTGGTAATGTCAAATACTGGTATGAATTTCACTACTGAAAAGGCTTCTGCTCCGACACCCAACGAAGAAATAGAAAAGCCGGTATCTGTCATCGTTGCAGGTGGTCATAATTCGGTAACTGTGATGAATGCCAAAGACAAGAAGATTGTCCTGACGGATATCTTAGGTAAGATCGTTGGAAACTATTTAGTAACCAGTGATCGCTTTACAGTTCCGGCATCCCGTGGTTTGCTGATTGTCGCTATCGAAGGCGAAGTCGCTCAAAAGGTGATCGTGAAATAACGAGATATACACACGAATTGTCGTAATACATAAAGAAGGTGTGTCAAAAAGCACACCTTCTTTTTTAGCACAAAGCCCCGACTTTCACAAGCTGGGGCTTTGTTATTACCTAAAGATTTTGTATCTTTAAGCATAAAGATTTACACATATGACAAAGATACATTTTCGTCCATACACTCCCAACCAAACGGTACTTTTTCCGCAAAGAATCGATGAAGATATTGCAGAAAACGATCCTGTACGCATGGTTGACGCTTTGGTTGAAAGCCTGAATCTTGAAGGTTTCAGGAAGTTATACAAAGAATACGGCCGTAGTCCTTACCATCCCAAGATGATGCTAAAGGTTATCTTGTATGCCTATATGAACAATATATACTCCTGCCGGAAAATAGAAAAGCATCTTCGTCGTGATATCCATTACATATGGTTAGCCGGTTATGAGAAACCGGACTTCATTACTATCAACCGTTTCCGTAACCGGGTGAAGAAGGAAATTAACGAAGTGTTTACCCAAACCGTACTTCTGCTTTCATCCAAAGGTTTCATCAGTCTGAATGTGGAATATATTGACGGAACAAAGATTGAGTCCAAGGCCAACAAATATACTTTTGTATGGCGGAAGAGCGTTGAGCGAAACCGTGAACGACTGATGAAGAAAATCAGTGTTTTGTTAAGCCAAATAGATGACGTCATCGCTCAGGAAAAAGCTTCGGAAAACAACGAGGAAATTGAGTTTTCCCCTTCCATGCTGACAGAAATGGCAGGAGAATTACGCAATGCCCTTGAACAGGCTTCAGAACCATCCACGAAAGAGCAGAAATCTGCACTGAGAAAGAAACGCAGGCAGCTGAAAGAACTGGAAGCACATAGAGATAAGCTTCAGGAATACAATAACCATCTGGACAATCTTCAGGACCGCAACTCTTATTCCAAGACAGACAAAGAGGCCACCTTTATGAGAATGAAGGAGGATGCCATGCGCAACGGTCAGACAAAACCCGGATATAATCTTCAGATTGCTACGGAAAATCAATTCATTATCGATTATTCTCTTTTCCCGAATCCGACTGACACCTTGACGATGATTCCCTTCCTGAAGTCCTTTGCCGACAGATACGGCCAGTTGGCTCATACGGTGGTTGCTGATTCCGGTTACGGATCAGAAGAGAATTACCACTTTATGTCGGAAAACGGGATGGAAGCATACGTCAAATACAATTATTTCCACATGGAGCAGCGGCCAAGATTTAAACCGAATCCTTTTAAAGCCGAAAACTTTTTCTACAATGAAGAACAGGATTACTGTGTCTGTCCAATGGGACAAAAGATGCAGAGGGCAGGCACCAGGCATACGAAAACCGAATCCGGATATGTAGTCGAATATGCCAGGTATAGGGCTGTCAGATGCGAAGGATGTCCGTTAAGATGTCTGTGTTTTAAAGCTAAAGGAAACAGGACGATAGAACTGAATCACCGACTCTGGATATACAAACAGAAAGCCCGGGAACTTCTCTGTTCCGAAGAAGGGCTGAAACACAGAGGGCAAAGGTGCATAGAACCGGAAGCTGTATTTGGACAGATAAAATTCAACATGAACTACAAGCGCTTCCGTCATTTTGGAAAGGACAAGGTTCTCATGGACTTTTCCTTCCTGGCCATCGCCTTCAATATAAAAAAGATGTGTACCAAGATGAATAAAGAGGGTATAAATTGGCCAATTAAACACCTTTACGGCCTTATTACCGCTCATTTAAGCTATTGGGAACAAAATAATCGAGATTATCTTCAGAATATCGCTGCCTGAAAAAGTTAACTACGCTCTTATCGTTGATAAAGAAAAGAGGGTGAATCGCGTATTACGACACACCCTCCTAACAGTAATATTAATAATAGTGTAATAAAAGACTGATATAATCATTTATTTTTGTCTTAAAAACAAAAATAAGAGTATGTTTCTTTTTCTACACCACAAAGATATACAAATCCTTTTGAAAAATAATCAGATTCAAAAGAATCTTTCTAAACGGTATGTTTTCTGAACAAACCCAATTGTTTTCTGTACAAAAGACTTCAATCTTTAGCCTGATGTATAGTCAGCTGAGGAAATGGGAATCCGATACCTTCTGCATTGAAACGCTCATAGACCGTACGGGTAATGCCATAATAGACATTCCAATAATCCGGACTTTTTACCCAAACACGGACAACGTAGTTCACACTACTATCGGCCAACTGACTCATCGCAACAAAAGGAGCAGCCGGCTCTTGCAAGATCCGTTCGTCTTTTGCAAGTATATCTTCCAGCACACCTTTTACTTTTGCATAATCTGTTCCGTATTCTACACCGAATGTCCAGTCAACACGACGAACCTCCTGGTAGGAATAATTGACAACAGCACTGCTGCTCAACGAGCCATTCGGAATATAAATCACCTTATTGTCGGTTGTTGTCAATACGGTATGGAAGATTTGTATCTCCCGAACTGTACCAGAAAGCCCCTGTGCCTCGATAAAATCGCCTACTTTATAAGGCTTGAAGATCAGGATAATCAATCCCCCTGCGAAATTTGACAGATTGCCGCTCAAAGCCATACCAATTGCAACACCGGCTGAAGCCAACAAGGCAGCAAAGGAAGCCGTTTGTACGCCCAATGCACCAACTACCGAAATAATCAGAAGGATCATCAATATAATATGTATCAAACTTCCGACAAAGGTTTTGATTGAAGGATCAATTTTCCGTTTCAACAAAACGCGCTGCACTAATTTATTGATCATACTGATTAAAAAGCGACCTACAATAAATACCAGCAACGCTTTGATTAAAGTCCAACCCAAAGCTGCGCCCTGTTCAACAAGGGAATCTAAAACTCGTGATAATTTACTTCCCGTTTCAATTACTTCTAATAGCATCATATTGTTTTACAATTTTAATTTGTTAGCTTTATCCGTTATAAGTCAATTCATTCGACCATGAAATCTTACAAAGTGTAGCAAAGCTATAAATAATTTATATTTGGACAAATAGCCGAAATAAATCCTTAGTTTTGCACGTGCTTATTTAGTAAACAAATTTCATGGGAAAAAGATTTATATTTCTTACAATATTTTTTATTTCTTATGGCTTCGGACATCTTTCTGCTCAAACGTATGAAGAATGGATTCAGAAAAGCTGTGATTATTTTGATAAAAACGACCTGGTTTCAGCTGAAGAAGCACTTAAAAATGCCATGCGTGAAGAGCCTGGCAACCCGGCCAATTTTGCCTTACTCTGTAATTTAGGAACTATTCAACGCCGACAAGGGAAAAAGCAAGAGGCACTTGTTTCTTATACAGCCGCATTAAGCCGCCATCCGAAAAGTGTTACCATACTTGAAAATAGAGCTTCCCTTTACACCGAACTCGGCGAAATAGATAAAGCGATCAATGATTATAATGCCTTGCTGATTGTAGATCCGGAACATCAGGAATCGTTGTATGCCCGCGGACTGCTTTACCTGGCACAAAAAAAATATGCAGCGGCAGAAGGAGACTTCGACAAGATTCTGCAGCTTAATGAAAAGTCTGTTCTGGCACGTATGGGATATGCCATCCTTGAAAAGACAAGAGGTAATTACGATGAAAGCGAGCGTATCTACAATTATCTGATTGATAAAATGCCACGCGACTGGATCTTATATGAAGGAAGAGCTGACCTTTATTTTCTGATGGGCAAGAATGCGCGTGCCATGAATGATATTAACCACATATTTGTAGAGAGTGAGCCAACGGCTTCTTTATATATATTGAGAGGAAAAGTCAAACTGGCTCAATATGAAAAGGAATCTGCCAAAAATGATTTTCTGAAAGCCCAGGAAATGGGTTATGACCAGACGATCGTCAACGAATTGTTACGCATGTGCGAATAAGAAAAGAAAAGCTTTTGAGTTTATAAGTTGTATGAACAAGATTCCATCAACTTACAAACTCAAAAAACTATTGACGGCAATTATTTCTTCTTGATATAGTCAACAATCCAGCTGCCGACTTCCTTCGTTCCATATTTTGCCCCACCTTCAACCTGAATTTCCGGCGTACGGACACAAGCATCCAAAGAAGCATCGACCGCTTCACGGATCAAGGCGCCTTCTTCCTTCAGATCGAAATATTCAAACAACATAGCAACAGAAAGAATCTGAGCCAATGGGTTCGCTATATTCAAACCTTTTGCCTGCGGCCATGAACCATGGATCGGTTCAAATACCGGAGTGCTCTTTCCTGTAGAAGCAGAAGGAAGTAAGCCCATGGAACCGCTGATGCAAGAACCTTCGTCTGTCAGAATATCTCCAAATGTATTTTCTGTAACCATGACATCAAAGAAAGTCGGTTCCTGTATCATTCGCATGGCTGCATTATCAACATACATATAATCGGTCTTTACTTCCGGATATTTCGGAGCCATCTCCTGCGCAATCTGTCTCCACAAACGAGAGGAAGCCAAGACATTGGCCTTATCCACTACAGTCAGATGTTTACGACGCTTCATGGCATATTCGAAGCCGACCTTCAGGATTCGTTCGATTTCTGGACGAGTGTACATGTTGGTATCATAAGCCTTATCGTTATCCTGGTATTTTTCTCCAAAATACATACCACCTGTCAATTCACGAATACACAGGAAGTCTGCTCCTTCTACCAGCTCTGCACGAAGCGGAGACTTATGTAACAAACATTTGAAAGTCTGTACAGGACGGATATTTGCAAAAAGGCCCAGTCGTTTACGCATAGCCAAAAGTCCCTGTTCCGGACGTACTTTAGCCGTCGGATCATTATCGAATTTCGGATCGCCTACAGCCGAGAACAATACGGCATCTGCGTCTTCACAAACTTGATAAGTTTCTTCCGGAAACGGATCGCCCACCTTATCAATAGCATCCGCTCCACAAAGTGCATGTTTATAACTAACCTGATGACCAAACTTCTCGCAAACAGCGGTCATGACATTCACGCCCTGCACGGAAATCTCTGGTCCGATACCGTCACCGGCTAATACAGCTATTTTGAAATTCATTGTCTATAATATTTTTAATTAAACCTGTTCTTATTCTTCAATCATATTCAACATTTTGATAGTAGCCTTGATGGCTGCTTCGGTCTGGTCGGCATCCAGACCACGGGTTCTGAATACTTTCCCTTCAAAACTCCATGTAATCACGGTCTGCACAAAGGCATCCGTCCGTCCTCCAGGAGGAATACTCACCGCATAATTGGTCAGCATCGGGAATTTCCGCTTTAATGTTTCCTTATAAACTTTCCGAAGAGCCCGTACAAAAGCATCATACTGACCGTCGCCACTGGCACTTTCTTCGTACTCCTTGCCGTTAATTTCTATTTTCAATGTAGCCATCGGTTTCAGTCCATAGGCTAAATTGACAATATAACTCTTCAGTTTTACTTTTTCGCTGACAACGTCATGTTTTAAAACATCACTGACAATATATGGCAAATCTTCGGGAGTAACCACCTCTTTCTTGTCGCCAAGCTCAATAATCCGGTCGGTTACCTTACGCATCGACTCTTCATCCAGTTCCAGTCCCAATGTCTCCAGATTCTTCCGGATATTAGCCTTACCACTATTCTTTCCTAATGCATATTCACGTTTGCGGCCAAAACGCTCGGGCAACAAATCATTGCAATACAAATTATTCTTATTGTCGCCATCGGCATGTACACCGGCTACCTGCGTAAATACATTCTCCCCAATGATTGGTTTGTTGGCCGGAATAGAAATACCCGAATAAGATTCGACTACACGACTTACCTCATTCAGCAGGCTTTCATCAATATTGGTAATAGCATGGAAATGATCTTTCAGTATGGCCTGTACACTCGACAAAGGAGCATTTCCGGCCCGTTCGCCCAAACCGTTGATCGTTGTATGCAGACCTTTTACTCCGCTAAGCACAGCAGCTAACACATTGCTCACGGCTAAATCGTAATCGTTATGCGCATGAAAATCAAAATGTACGTCAGGATAACGTTTCATCATCTTCCGCATATACTCGATAACTTGCAATGGATTCAGAATGCCCAATGTATCCGGCAACATAAACCGTTTGATCGGTAATTTCGTCAAGGCATCCATCAGCTGGAACACATAATCCGGCGAATCTTTCATTCCGTTACTCCAGTCTTCAAGATATACATTGACATCCAAACCTTTCTGTGCAGCATACATGACAGTCTGGGTAATATTGGCAATATGCTCTTCCACTGTATTTTTCAACTGGAACCGGCAATGCTTTTCCGAGCCTTTACACAACAAATTAATAACCCGACACCCCGCATTATAGATCCAATCGACCGATATATTCTTGTCAACAAACCCCAATACTTCCACTCTTGGCAGTAACCCCCGCTGGGCAGCCCAGTTGCAAATCATCTTAACGGCTCCAAATTCACCTTCCGACACGCGAGCCGAAGCGACTTCTACCCGATCTACTTTTAACTCTTCAAGCAGCAAACGGGCGATCATTAATTTCTCATGAGGCACAAACGAAACGCCACTGGTCTGCTCTCCATCGCGCAACGTAGTGTCCATTATCTCTATACGAGGATGTTCATTCTTCATACTGATAAAATTGTTTTCTTTTCTTTCGCTGAAACAGATCTGCCTGTTCCAACATTTACCGTCTACCTATCAAAAAGATGTATGTGGACAGATATACTTATAGAATTCACAAACTATTCTTTAGTTCACGGCGTGAATTACTTAGTTCACACCGTGAATTACGTAGTTCACGTCGTGGATTACTTAGTTCACGCCGTGAACTAAAGAATTTGACATCAGATTGAATTCTTTATCTGCTTACCAAAAGAAAAATAGGATGAGCAGAAAACTCTTTATGCTCTTGTCCCAAACAAGGACAAAAAACTTTTCCAGATTAATGTTTTCTTGCCTGTTCAAAGGCTTCTACCTTTCCACGATTTTCTACCAGGAAATCCACATCATCCAATCCATTCATCAAACAATGCTTCTTATAGGCATTGATTTCAAAATGCTCAGATTTTCCTGTCGCCTTATTGATTATTGTCTGTTCCGGAAGATTTACTTCGACCTCCATTTTAGGATTAGCATAAATGGAATCGAACAATTCTTTCAAGAACTCCTCGCTTACAACGACCGGAAGCACGAAATTATTCAATTCATTATTTTTATGAATATCGGCGAAGAAGCTTGAAACAACAACCCGGAAGCCATAACCGGCAATGGCCCACGCCGCATGTTCACGACTTGAACCAGAACCGAAGTTCTTTCCTGCCACCAGAATCTGACCACCATAAGTAGGATCGTTCAAGACGAACTGAGTGTTCAACGAACCATCCGGATTATAACGCCAGTCGCGAAACAGGTTATCGCCGAAAAACTTCTCTTCACGCGTTGTTGCCTTTAAGAAACGCGCCGGTATAATCTGATCGGTATCCACATTTTCCAACGGAAGTGGAACACATGTACTTGTTACTATATTAAATTTTTGTTTCATAATTATCTATATTAAAATCTTCAGAAGAAAAATTATGGTAATAACGCCCACAAGTTGCCGTAAACTTTAAGACACAATAATCAGGATCTTCAGCACCTCCCGGATAATACATCGTATCCCCGTCTTGCCAGATCATTGCCTTGTGTTCAGTATCGGTCAGCACTTCCATTGTCCCTTTCAACATCACACCTCGGAAGAAACGCTTGTCACAAAAATAAATGCAAGCCTTATCGTTCTGCCGGTACTGGGCTACACGCATGGAAGATGTATTGGTCGTGAAATAAAACACACGGATTCCCTCACGTTTACGGGGAGCCAGCATGGCTTTCATATTCGGAAATCCATCCGAATCCACCGATCCCATGAATGCAACCTTCTGCTTGTCTATCAGCAGACCGATCGTTTTTTCGGCATCTCTCATAAGCTAAAAGATTACTATTGATTATTCGCCTAACAGAGTACGGGGGTCTGTTATCTTCCCTGTCACTGCAGCTGCAGCCGCCGTAAGCGGACTAGCCAACAAAGTACGAGAACCCGGACCCTGGCGACCTTCGAAGTTACGGTTACTGGTTGAAACAGCATATTTGCCTGCCGGGATCTTGTCGTCATTCATAGCCAGACAAGCCGAACAACCCGGCTGACGGATCTCAAAGCCAGCCTCTGCCAAAACCTTATCCAAACCTTCTTCCCGAATCTGCGCGTCTACCATCCACGAACCCGGTACAAGCCAAGCCGTAATATTTTCGGCCTTTTTCCGTCCTTTCACGATAGAAGCAAAAGCACGGAAATCTTCGATACGCCCATTCGTACAAGCACCTAAGAATACATAATCTACCGGTTTACCCAATAATTTTTCACCCGGCTTGAATCCCATATAATGCAGTGACTTCTCAAATGAACCTTTTTCTACTTCACTCATTCCTTCAGTTGTCGGGATAGACTGTGTAATGCCCATTCCCATACCCGGATTCGTTCCATAAGTAATCATCGGCTCAATATCGGCAGCATCAAAATGAACTTCTTTATCAAAGACTGCGTCATCATCACTCTTCAATGTCTTCCAATAAGCTACAGCCTTATCCCAGTCTTCTCCTTTTGGTGCATATTCACGACCTTTCAGATAAGCAAAAGTAACTTCGTCCGGAGCAATCATACCGCCACGAGCTCCCATCTCAATAGACAGGTTACAAAGAGTCAGTCGTCCTTCCATAGTCAGACTGCGGATAGCTTCGCCTGCATATTCTACAAAATAACCCGTAGCACCACTGGTTGTCATCTTCGACATCATGTAAAGAGCCACATCCTTTGCTGTAACCCCTTTACCTAACTTTCCATCAATGGTAATCCGCATTGTTTTCGGGCGTGACTGCAAAATACACTGGGAAGCCATTACCATTTCAACTTCACTCGTACCGATACCGAAAGCAACGGCACCAACGGCTCCATGTGTAGAAGTATGAGAGTCCCCACAGACAATCGTCATGCCCGGTAAAGTCAAGCCACGTTCAGGACCTACTACATGGATAATACCGTTCTTCGGATTCATCATGCCGAAATAAGTCAAACCAAAATCCTTGGCATTTTTCTCCAACGTATCAACCTGAGCCTTTGAGATCGGATCTTCAATCGGTTTATCCTGGTCGTGAGTCGGTGTATTATGATCCGGCATACAGAAGATATGATCCGGACGGAAACAAGACAATCCGCGTTCCCGAAGTCCCTGAAAGGCTTGCGGACTGGTTACTTCATGACAATATAATCTGTCAATATACAATTGGACTGGCCCATCAACAACTTGCTGAACCACGTGGGCGTCCCAGATTTTATCAAATAGCGTATTCATGCTCTGTCATTTTACGAATTTATTAATTGCATCAATATAAGCTTCAACAGAAGCTGCGATAATATCAGTATTGGCACCAAAGCCATAATATACATGTCCGTCATATTCCACCTGCATGTGAACTTTACCCACATCATCACTTCCTTTACTAATAGCCTGAATGGTAAATTCCTTCAGTACCATTTGGCGATGTATGATCTGTTTCAGGGCCTTGATGGCGGCATCTACAGGTCCGTTTCCGGATGAAGCTGCTTCAAACTTCTCACCGGCAATGCTCAATCCTAAGCTTGCAACCGAACGAACGCCAACACCACTTGTTACCTGCAAATAATCCAGTTTGATATGATGATTCATCGAGCGATCGGCTCCGGCCAATACCAAGACATCATCATCCGTAATTTCCTTCTTCTTATCAGCCAGCTTCAAGAAATCTTCATAAATCTGATCCAGTTTTTCCTGATTAATTTCGATACCTAATACATGCAGACGATGTTTCAAAGCTGCACGTCCGCTACGCGCTGTCAATACAATAGCGTTGTCGTCAATACCAACATCTTTCGGATCGATAATCTCATACGTTTGTGCATTCTTCAAAACGCCGTCCTGGTGAATTCCTGAAGAATGAGCAAAGGCATTTCTACCGACAATTGCCTTGTTAGGCTGGATAGGCATGTTCATTAAGCTCGATACCATCCGGCTGATACCATATATCTTAGTCGTGTTGATATTCGTAGAAATTCCACATTCCTTATGACTTCTGAAAATCATTGCTATTTCTTCCAGAGAAGTATTACCGGCACGTTCACCAATACCATTAATAGTTACTTCCACCTGACGGGCACCGTTTAATACGCCTTGAACTGTATTGGCTGTAGCCATACCCAAATCATTATGGCAGTGAGTAGAAATGATGGCCTTTTCAATGCCGTCTACGTGTTCCATCAAATATTTGATCTTAGCACCATATTCATCAGGTAAACAGTAGCCTGTTGTATCCGGAATATTTACAACAGTTGCACCGGCTTTGATAACTGCTTCAACTACACGTGCCAGATATTCATTTTCTGTACGACCGGCATCTTCGCAGTAGAACTCTACATCATCCACAAACTTACGTGCATATTTTGTGGCAGCAATAGCTCTTTCAATAATTTCTTCACGTGTCGAATTAAATTTATATTTGATATGTGGATCAGAAGTTCCAATTCCTGTATGAATCCGAGAACGCTTGGCAAATTTTAAGGCTTCAGCAGCTACGTCTATATCTTTTTCAACCGCACGCGTCAAAGCGCAAATAGTTGGCCACGTAACAGCCTTTGAGATTTCAACCACACTCTTAAAATCACCCGGGCTTGAAACCGGGAATCCAGCCTCGATAATATCAACACCCAACGCTTCCAGAGCTTTTGCCACCTGAATTTTCTCAACGGTGTTCAGCTGACAACCTGGTACTTGTTCTCCATCACGAAGTGTCGTATCAAAAATAAATAATCTGTCTGACATATCTCTTTTTCTTTTTAAATTATATACAAACCAAAAAGACCTTTCTCACAAGGAAGCGAGAAAGGTCTTTATCTTTATTTTATCTTACAGAATCACGCACCGTCTCACTTCCTATCCTGTTGCCAGAGTAGAATAATAATAATACCCAACGAATTCAATAGACTGTTACGCAAAATCTGTTCCATTTAACTTGTCTTTTTCCGTTTTAACTTTTTGACGGTGCAAAGTTACATTGTTTTCCGAAACGACAAAATATATTCCTAACTTTTTTCAATTGAAATATTACAAACCGTAAGAAAAAGATTAAAACAAACGAAAAACTATCATTACTAAACCTAATAATTTCATTTTATCAATGAAAACCACATCAGAATTACAAACAGAAAGAACTATATGTTATGAAAATTTGTCGTTTCCAGAAACAGTTCGTATGTTTACATACAATTATTAAATATTCAAGAAACTATCATGTTAAGCTTATACAAATACTTAATTGCTTCCGCTTATTTATTTTCTTTTACTGCTTGCGAACAGGTAAAGAAACCTGCAGATATTTATCCATTTCAGCTTGCATTCATAGCAGATCCACATATACAAGACGTAGTAAATCATCCGCACTTAATACGAACAATGGAATCTCAAGTACATTCTACTCGTCTGTTCAATGAAAACTATTTTGCTTTTATCGCCGCACTTGATGATGCTGCACAAAAAGGAATCAAACATATTGTAATACCTGGTGATCTTACAGACAACGGGCAACTTATCAATCAGAATGCCGTTCGAAAAATACTGGAAAAATATACGCAGACATATGGAATTTCGTTCTATTTTACCACGGGTAATCATGATCCCTCTCAGCCTCGAGATTATGAAAATTGTGATAGAAACTTTCTTACAAGTAATGGAGAAAAACATACAATTTGCAGTAGTCTATCAATATCAAATCAAAAGGAAAATCAATGCATTCAAGTTGACACGACACTAAAAGGAGCTGGTTATAAAAAACAATTGGAATGCTATCAGCAATTTGGATTTTTCCCCCAGCAACAATATCTTTATTGGGAAACTCCCTTTAGTACATATTCATATGACAATTATTCATATTCAAAAGCGGCAGAACAAAGTGCTACAAATTGTAGACAGTATTTATTAACTGATTCCATATCGGCTATTGATGCCAGTTATTTGGTAGAACCTATACCTGGAATCTGGCTACTTGCTATTGACGGAAGCGTCCATAAACCTAAATCAGCCCTTAACGGGAAGCAAGAATTTCAAGGATCAGGTGATGGGTATAATAATATTCTCCAATATAAACCATTCTTATTGCCTTGGGTAAAAAAGATAGCCTCTGAAGCCCAACGCCTACACAAAACTTTAATTGCTTTCAGCCATTATCCTCTAATTGAATTCAATGATGGTGCTTCTGAAGCCATATCGAAAGCTTGGGGAGATAACAAATTTGATCTATCAAGAGTACCGAAACTTTCGGTTAGTAAAGCATTTCTACAAGCCGGAATACAATTACATTTTGCAGGACATATGCACATTAATAATACAGGTACAATAAGTGATGAACAAGGGAATAAACTTTATAACATTCAAGTTCCTTCTATTGCCACTTATTCTCCTGCATACAAAATTGCTACAGTCAGAAATGAATATCAAATAGAAATTAAAACGGTTTATCTTGACTCTATAGTAAATTTCAATCAACTATTTCCTTTTTATGAGAAAGAGTATTCAGCATCAATAACAAAGCACAAACAGCCTGTTTGGCAAAAAAGGATTCATCAGTCACGCAATTATCATGAATTTTGCGATTACATCTTTCAAGATTTAGTCAGACTCCGTTTCATCCCCAATGATTTACCCACATTCGTTCAAGACAGTATTGTTCCAATAAACGGCCTAACAATCTTTAATCAAGTCACAGGACATTCACCCAGTCAAGACTCTACTTCTTGGAAAAGCTGGAACGGCTATGAACTAATCTTAGATCTATACAGATTACGCTATGCCGATGTTGGGGCTCTTAAAGACATTCCGAATTATCGGTTAAAACAGTACAAACAATTATTTCAGGAAGTTTCAAAAAGTACTTCGTCTTCTGATATGGTTACTCACTTACGAAATATCGCAACTATCTATAATTATTTTCTACATGGAATACCTTGCGATTCCTTATTTATAGATCTCAGAAATTCTAAATAACAAGTTCCAAACAGCCGTTACTGGTATTGAACAAAAATAAATCATTTATCGAAGGTGTGTAGAAAAGCACACCTTCACTGAATTTACTGTATAAAGGTACAATATCTAGATATAAAGAAAGCCTATAAACACGAAAAAAGCCGATCCAACAGATGTTGAACCGGCTCTCTCTCTAAAACGGCGGCTACCTACTCTCCCACTGTTACGCAGTACCATCGGCGTGACGAGGCTTAACTTCTCTGTTCGGAATGGGAAGAGGTGGATCCCTCGTGCTATAACCACCTTAATGTCTTTATTTAAATCTTTTGAACCTGCCGTACATCCCGTAAAGTCTTCCGGAAGACCTTCTCTGCTTCGTAACTATCAATCCTTTTTCCGATAAGAAAGTTTCGGGCTATTAGTACTGCTCGGCTTCGCCATTACTGACCTTACACCTGCAGCCTATCAACGTCATCGTCTTTGACGACCCTCCTAAGGAAATCTTATCTTGAGGTTGGCTTCGTACTTAGATGCTTTCAGCACTTATCCTTTCCAGACTTAGATACCCGGCGGTGCACCTGGCGGTACAACCGGTAAACCAGAGGTCTGTCCAACACGGTCCTCTCGTACTAGTGTCAGATCCCCGCAAATTTCCTGCGCCCACGATAGATAGAGACCGAACTGTCTCACGACGTTCTGAACCCAGCTCGCGTGCCACTTTAATGGGCGAACAGCCCAACCCTTGGGACCTTCTCCAGCCCCAGGATGTGACGAGCCGACATCGAGGTGCCAAACCCCTCCGTCGATATGAGCTCTTGGGAGGGATCAGCCTGTTATCCCCGGAGTACCTTTTATCCTTTGAGCGATGGCCCTTCCATACGGAACCACCGGATCACTATGCTCTAGTTTCCTACCTGATCGACTTGTTTGTCTCCCAGTCAAGCACCCTTATGCCATTACACTCTGCGACCGGTTACCAATCGGTCTGAGGGTACCTTTAGAAGCCTCCGTTACGCTTTTGGAGGCGACCACCCCAGTCAAACTACCCACCATACAGTGTCCTCGCTTTCCGCAAGTTAGAACTCAAACAATCAAAGGGCCGTATTTCAACGGCGGCTCCACTAATACTGGCGTACCAGCTTCATAGCCTCCGGCCTATCCTACACATCAATTGCCCAAATTCAATGTAAAGCTATAGTAAAGGTTCACGGGGTCTTTTCGTCCCATCGCGGGTAATCGGCATCTTCACCGATACTACAATTTCACCGAGCTCACGGTTGAGACAGTGCCCAGATCGTTACACCATTCGTGCAGGTCGGAACTTACCCGACAAGGAATTTCGCTACCTTAGGACCGTTATAGTTACGGCCGCCGTTTACTGGGGCTTCAATTCAAGCCTTCGCTTGCGCTGAGCTCTCCTCTTAACCTTCCAGCACCGGGCAGGTGTCAGGCTGTATACTTCATGTTAACTATTTCGCACAGCCATGTGTTTTTGTTAAACAGTCGCCTGGGCCTATTCTCTGCGGCCGATCTTCCGATCGGCGTCCTTTATCCCGAAGTTACAGGACCATTTTGCCTAGTTCCTTAACCGTGACTCACTCGAGCGCCTCAGTATTTTCAACCCAACTACGTGTGTCCGTTTGTGGTACGGGTACTTCAATGATTATGTTTAGCGGATTTTCTCGGGAGCCTGGTTACGTCCATCTTGGATTGCACCGGGGTGCGCTCCATACTCTCAGGTTCGGATCTCTCTGCGGATTTGCCTACAAAGATCTGCTCCTACACCCTTCAACCGGCTATTCCGTCAGCCGGCAGGACTGTCACTTCTCCGTCTCCACGTCACTCATTAAAGCAGTAACGGAATATTAACCGTTTCTTCCATCGGCTTCGCCGTTCGGCTTATCCTTAGGTCCCGACTTACCCTGATCCGATTAACGTTGATCAGGAAACCTTAGTCTTTCGGCGAGGAGGTTTCTCACCTCCTTTATCGTTACTTATACCTACATTTGCTTTTCCGGAAGCTCCAACGGAGGTCATCCTCCATCTTCGACGCCGCCGGAATGCTCCCCTACCAATCTTTAAAGATTCCACTGCTTCGGTAAATGCTTTATGCCCGATTATTATCCATGCCAAATTCCTCGACTAGTGAGCTGTTACGCACTCTTTAAATGAATGGCTGCTTCCAAGCCAACATCCTAGCTGTCTTTGCAATCTGACTTCGTTTTCTCAACTTAAGCATTATTTCGGGACCTTAGCAGGTGGTCTGGATTCTTCTCCTCTCGGACATGGACCTTAGCACCCATGCCCTCACTCCATGGAATCATATAATACGCATTCGGAGTTTGTCTGGACTTGATAGGCGGTGAAGCCCTCGCATCCAATCAGTCGCTCTACCTCATATTATACTTCGCACAGGCTGCACCTAAATGCATTTCGGGGAGTACGAGCTATCTCCAAGTTTGATTAGCCTTTCACCCCTACCCTCATCTCATTGGAACACTTTTCAACGTATAACCATTCGGACCTCCAGGTGGTGTTACCCAACCTTCATCCTGGACAAGGGTAGATCACTTGGTTTCGCGTCTACTCACAGTGACTTGATGCCCTTTTCAGACTCGCTTTCGCTTCGGATTCGTACCTGAAGTACTTAACCTTGCCACTGAAAGTAACTCGTAGGTTCATTATGCAAAAGGCACGCCGTCACAGCTTACGCTGCTCCGACCGCTTGTAGGCAGACGGGTTCAGGGTCTATTTCACTCCTCTGTTCGAGGTTCTTTTCACCTTTCCTTCACAGTACTGGTTCGCTATCGGTCTCTCGGGAGTATTTAGCCTTACGGGATGGGCCCCGCTGCTTCGCGCAGAATTCCTCGTGCTCCGCGTTACTCAGGATTCCACTAGGCTTCGGCCTTGAGTCGTGTACCGGGCTGTCACCGTCTCTGGCCCACCTTTCCAGATGGTTCTACTTCAAGGCTGTCTTGCCACGTCGTGGTCCTACTACCCCGGCTTTGCCTAGACAAAACCGGTTTGGGCTTTTCCGCGTTCGCTCGCCACTACTTGCGGAATCACATTTTGTTTTCTTCTCCTACGGGTACTTAGATGTTTCAGTTCCCCGCGTTTGCCCCTTGTTTCAAGGTGACAGGCCTTCAACCTGCCGGGTTGCCCCATTCGGATATCCCGGGATCAAGGATTATTTGCATCTCCCCCGGGCTTTTCGCAGCTTATCACGTCCTTCTTCGCCTCCGAGAGCCAAGGCATCCACCGTCTGCCCTTGCTTACTTTCTTTATCTGGCACTTAACGCGCCGGATTGATATTTACTAAGCTTGCTCTTCTTTTTTACTTTACTGAATGTACAACATGTCAAAGATCTTTCTGAATTGAAAATTGAAAATGGAGAATTGAAAATTATTTTTCGTTTTTCCTTTTCCAGCATCAATTCTACTCTGTGGAGAATAACGGATTCGAACCGTTGACCCTCTGCGTGCAAAGCAGATGCTCTAGCCAGCTGAGCTAATCCCCCGTCTCTGAGAGTAGTCCCAGGCAGAGTTGAACTGCCGACCTCTACATTATCAGTGTAGCGCTCTAACCAACTGAGCTATAGGACTGTCAACTTTGCCGGTTTCCCAGCTTCATCTTTTCTCTCTTTTCATCTATCTTTTTTCATATCCAACCTGTAGTACAAGGTATTCTTCATTCATACCTCTACTTGATCCTTCGTTTTTTTCTTTCGGAATCTCTCGCTCCAGAAAGGAGGTGTTCCAGCCGCACCTTCCGGTACGGCTACCTTGTTACGACTTAGCCCCAGTCACCAGTTTTACCCTAGGCCGATCCTCGCGGTTACGGACTTCAGGTACTCCCGGCTCCCATGGCTTGACGGGCGGTGTGTACAAGGCCCGGGAACGTATTCACCGCGCCATGGCTGATGCGCGATTACTAGCGAATCCAGCTTCACGGAGTCGAGTTGCAGACTCCGATCCGAACTGAGACGTGGTTTGGAGATTAGCTCCTTGTCGCCAAGTGGCTGCTCTTTGTCCACGCCATTGTAACACGTGTGTCGCCCCGGATGTAAGGGCCGTGCTGATTTGACGTCATCCCCGCCTTCCTCACAGCTTACGCTGGCAGTCCCGCTAGAGTCCTCAACACTACTTGTTAGTAACTAACGGCAAGGGTTGCGCTCGTTATGGCACTTAAGCCGACACCTCACGGCACGAGCTGACGACAACCATGCAGCACCTCGCACATCGCTATTGATAGAAAATCAGTTTCCTGATTCGTCGCTGTGCGTTCAAACCCGGGTAAGGTTCCTCGCGTATCATCGAATTAAACCACATGTTCCTCCGCTTGTGCGGGCCCCCGTCAATTCCTTTGAGTTTCACCGTTGCCGGCGTACTCCCCAGGTGGATTACTTAACGCTTTCGCTGTAGAGCTTACACTATATCGCAAACTCCTAGTAATCATCGTTTACTGCGTGGACTACCAGGGTATCTAATCCTGTTTGATACCCACGCTTTCGTGCTTCAGTGTCAGTTATGGCTTGGCAAGCTGCCTTCGCAATCGGAGTTCTGCGTGATATCTATGCATTTCACCGCTACACCACGCATTCCGCCTACCTCAAACATACTCAAGTCTCCCAGTATCAATGGCAATTTTATGGTTAAGCCACAAACTTTCACCGCTGACTTAAGAAACCACCTACGCACCCTTTAAACCCAATAAATCCGGATAACGCTCGCATCCTCCGTATTACCGCGGCTGCTGGCACGGAGTTAGCCGATGCTTATTCATACGGTACATACAAAAAGCCACACGTGACTCACTTTATTCCCGTATAAAAGAAGTTTACAAACCATAGATCCTTCATCCTTCACGCGACTTGGCTGGTTCAGCCTCTCGGCCATTGACCAATATTCCTCACTGCTGCCTCCCGTAGGAGTTTGGTCCGTGTCTCAGTACCAATGTGGGGGACCTTCCTCTCAGAACCCCTATCCATCGTCGGTTTGGTGGGCCGTTACCCCGCCAACTGCCTAATGGAACGCATGCCTATCTATCAGCGATGAATCTTTAACAAATATTCCCATGCGGGACCCCTGTTTCATGGAGCATTAATTCATCTTTCGATGAGCTATTCTCCTCTGATAGGTAAGTTGCATACGCGTTACTCACCCGTGCGCCGGTCGCCGGCGGAGTATTGCTACTCCCCGCTGCCCCTCGACTTGCATGTGTTAAGCCTGTCGCTAGCGTTCATCCTGAGCCAGGATCAAACTCTTCGTTGTTGAAATTGTTTTATGTCTTTGCTCAAGATTCCGTTATTCTTTTCAGGTTCAAGTATTATTGACGGTATTCATTCTAAATACTTGTACTACTGTTGTATATGTAATTCTCTCAAAGAACTCTTCTCAATCGGTTTCTTGCGAAACGTGGTGCAAAGGTAAGGATTTTTATTTTTATCTTCCAAATTTTTTTGAAGTTTTTTTCGATTTATTTTTTTGGAAGACCGCCGGGCGGATTCGGATATCTGCTTGGATTCTTCCAACCTCATCCTCTTTCCTCTCCGGGTCCTTAGCCCGTTCCATCATGTTGTCTCACGCATCTCTCTCGATTGCGGGTGCAAAAGTACTGCTTTATAACATATCCTCCAAATGTTTTTGCCACTTTTTTTCAATTATTTTTTGCCTTTCCTGATTGTCAGGATGTTATAAATGCACTTTTTCTTCCCCGTTCTTTTGGCTTGACACAAAAGAACCAAAAGGTCAAGGCTACACTTGAGAAGGCTGCAAATTCACTTCACTCCGCTAAAATCCCGGATAACTCGCGCTACGCGCTCAGACAGCCGGGATTTCTTTACGCTCCGCTCGCAATTTGCTTTACGCCTTCTCCGTTAGGCCGGTCCTGTTCTTCTCTTGTTTTCCATTCTTTCCTTTTATTTTCTTCCATTAATTATCAATTTTCAATCCTCCATTTTCAATTGACCAAAAGCTGGCGTGTTTTTATCATTTCTCGCCGGCTTTTCATCAATATACGCCGGCTTTTTTCTCTTCCCTGCCTACCTTTTTAAATGAACTAAACGGGAATCGATTTCGATCCTCACTGGATTTACTTTCGATTCCCGTTTAGTTTAAAAACGGAACAAGATGTATGATTCAAAAATCTTTTATAGCACCCAATGAATGAGCTCTCGATATCTGTCTTTAAATTTGAGTTTCCAAATAAACTACATGAGTTTGCAAGTATTCTTCTAAACCATGTTTACCATCGGCTCCACCAATACCTGATTTACGCCATCCTGCATGGAAGCCTTGCATCGCTTCAAAATTTTCTCGATTAATATAGGTTTCACCAAACTTTAACGAACGCATCATCCGAAATGCCTGATCCAAATTCTGCGTATAGACAGAAGAAGTCAGTCCATATTCACAATCATTAGCCCATGAAATGGCTTCATCTACCTCTGAATATGCAACTACTGGCAATACCGGACCAAAGGTTTCCTCCCGAACAATATCCATTGTTTGTGTAGCCTCATCCAGCAATGTAGGAGCATAAAAATATCCTTTATCTCCAATTCTATGCCCACCACACAACAGTTTAGCGCCTTGCTGTATAGCTTTCTCAACCTTTTTCTCGATAGAATCCAAGGCAGCAGCATCAATCAGTGGCCCCATGTCTACATCGGTATGGAGAGACGGATCACCAGCCTTAATCTGTTTCATTCCCGCCAATAACTTATCCATAAAGACATCTTTGATTCGGCGATCTACATAAACCCGTTCTGCACAGTTACAAACCTGCCCGGTATTAATTACTCTCGAAGCTATTATCGCCCGAACAGCCAAATCAATATCGGCATCAGCCATCACTATAGCCGGGGCTTTGCCGCCTAATTCCAAAGACACCTTCGTTATATTGGGAGCAGCAGCCAGCATCGTCTGCTGCCCAGCCGATACACTTCCGGTCAGACTTACCATTCCGACCTTCGGGTTAGCAGCCAACTCATGGCCTATTACCGAACCACGTCCGTTGACTACATTAAAGACTCCGGCTGGCAAACCTACTTCTTCAACAATCTGAGCAAACACATAAGCATTCTCTGGCGTCAGCTGACTGGGTTTGATAACAATTGTATTACCCGTCACCAAAGCCGGAGCCATTTTTCTGGCAATTAAGAAAAACGGGAAATTCCAGGGTAATATTCCAGTCGTAACCCCAATAGGTTTCTTAAACAGCATAATTGTTTCTTTCGGACGATCACTCGGAATAATCTCTCCTTCATAACGCCGAGCCCAGCCCGCCATATAATCCATGTAGTCAGCCGTAAATAATACTTCGACACGAGCCAGCTGCTGCGTTTTACCACCTTCACGAACAATGATATCCGTCAATTCCTGTTCACGTCTGCGAATACCAGCAGCTATTTGCGTCAAATAGGCAGCCCGCTGTACAGCAGGAAGCTTTTCCCAACCCGGCTGTGCCTGCTCGGCCGCATTAATCGCCCGGCGGGCGTCCTCAACTGTTCCATCCGGCATCCAAGAGATAACCTCTTCTGTCGAAGGATTTAAGACCTGAATCCACTTTCCGGAAACATTTTCTTCGAATTTCCCATCAATAAACATTTTCAATTCTTTCATGGCACAAGATAATTTTATGATTTCGTTATAAAGTTATCCATCTATTCTATCAATCACTTATAAATTTTGACAGATTACCTTTCAGAATTGATAAATATAGCCCAATTAACTTTTAAATCAATACAATAACGTTCCGGAAATACACCAATAACTATTACTTCCTCCTTCCGGTTCACCTTGCGGAATCTGTACCACGATTGTGTGCTCGCCAGCTTCCAAATCCCCTAAATAAATATATTCCGGGTTAGTTAATGTTCCCGGACACCAGTTGGAACGGCTCAAATCAGAAGAACTCAATCCGTTGGAAAAATTACCGGAACACGGATTCCAATTTCTGTATGTTCCGCAATCCTCCCGCCAAGGAACGAAGGAAATGACCTGCTTTCCATCCAAATAAATCGTATTTGGTTTCTGATTAAACTCATCACCATTTCCCCAACCTCCATGACCGGTTGTAAGATAAAACAAACGAACATTCTTAGCCGGCTCTTTCATCGTAAAAGATACCTTCAAAGAATCATGCAGGAAAAATACTGGATATGCCTGACCCGCCTGTTCCAGATAATTTACTGTATTAAACAAAGGCATTGTATGGTAAACCCGACGCTCCTCATCCGGATAATATTTCAGCTTCAACGACAAACGGTGGCCCTTGGCATCCCAGTTGCCAATATATGCTCCTACCCAGACTTCACCTTTCAGCGCTTCCGATAATGTCGTTACATCGGATTTATAAACAACTGAATCAACCCAACTCTGTCCTTTTACCTTAACATGATTGAACTGACGAACTCCAAAGCCCGTAAAGAAACGCATCAGCTCCAGCGGTGCATCATAATCCGGAGTCGAAATCAAACCAGGATATGCCTGCCCTTCCGACTGAAAAGAAGGAACTTGTTTCAAATCACGAATGGCATCCAGGAAAGACTGTTTCTTACTCATTGGAATCACAAATATAGAACCTGTACGGTCATAAGCATCACCATCAGAATACTGGGCCACTTCAACGAATACACTCCGGTTCTTGACAACTTCCGGCAACTTTACCTTCTTCAAGATAATTGTTCCGCCACCTGCCGCGTACACTTCGCCGTCATTCAAGGCATCAGGTAATTTAGCTCCATTAAAACAAATAGTCTGCTGGTCGAATACCGGAACCGTTATCACCGAACTTTGATTAATCTCATACTGATAGTCATACGCATCCATCTTTTCACCCCACGTTGTCGGTAATAAACGCTGTTCCTCTTTCAAAGGCTTTATGTCGACCGCTTCCGTCACCATATCGCCATTACGAACCACTTTCAGTACCAAACCATCCGGAACGCCGACACCAGCCTGCGGTGTTCCCCGGAAAGGAATATCATTCGTAACCCAGACTTCAATCGTATTTGAACGGACAGACGTCCGAAGAACACGACAGTCAAATCCCAAAAGCTGATCTTTTCCGACCTCAGTGAAACCGGCATTCAGTTCAAAAGGAGTCTCAGCCGATATGATCTTTCCATTAGGTAATTCTGCCCAATTATAGGATTTCAACTGCGAATAGTCCAGATAATCCCGCTTATCCGGTTGCGCAATCTCTTCTTCCGGATTTTTCTTCTTTTCATCTTCCGGCTCCGCTTCAACCCGAAGCAATGAGACCTGATCACCCGAAACCGTCATTAGCAATTGGTCAGGCCCGACCTCTCCTTTATAACTGGATTGATAAATCACTTCAATACCTTTGGCGTTTTTTACTTTCTTACGATAGTTCTTTGCATCAGCCGAAACCGTAATCAGAAGTCCCAGCAACAACCATGCGAAAGTTTTCATTCTGTCATTTTTCATGATGTTATTTATTATTTGAGTTTTTGTATAGATTCTTCTTAGAAACACACGTATTTACAAAGATATAAATTATTGGTAACTATGCACAAAGAAACACTAAAAAACATGACCAGCACACGCTTTCCATTCAGTTTAAACAAGAGCCTCATACAAAATAAAACGGATTGCATTTCCTGCGTGAAAACTTCACACCAAGAAATACAATCCGCATTTATTCTTTACCGAGACTTCTATACTTATTGAATACCTCTTTCGCGTAACTTAACCTGCCAGTTCCAAGCCGATCTCAATGTATCTTCCAAAGTTTCAACAGCCTTCCAGCCCAAAACCTTATTCGCTTTTTCCGGATTAGCCCAAACCTTTTCGATATCACCTTCACGACGACCTACAATCTTATGCGGAACTTTCACGCCTGTTGCCTTTTCGAAAGTGTTGATCAATTCCAATACAGAAACACCATTTCCTGTACCCAAGTTGAAAATCTCTACCTTTTCGTCAGACCTGTTCTCCAACATACGGTCCATTGCTATAACATGAGCCTTAGCCAAATCTACCACATTAATATAATCACGGATACATGAACCATCAGGCGTATTGTAGTCATCACCAAAAACGCTCAGTTCTTTCCGGATTCCAATGGCGGTCTGTGTCAGATAAGGAATCAGATTCTGTGGAACGCCATTAGGCAATTCACCAATTTCTGCCGTCGGATGCGCTCCAATCGGATTAAAATAACGCAAGATAATGCTCTTAAACGGAGCTCCTGCATGAATTGTATCCTGGATAATTTCCTCATTAATCTGCTTTGTATTACCATAAGGAGACATAGCCGGCTTAATTGGAGCACTTTCCGTTACCGGTAAGAATTCAGGATCCGGCTGACCATAGACAGTACAAGAAGAAGAAAATACAATTCCCTTCATTCCGAATTCTGGCATCAGCTCCAAGATATTGATCAAAGTAGTGATGTTGTTCCGATAATACTTTAACGGCTGCTGAACAGATTCTCCTACTGCCTTACTCGCAGCAAACAAGATAACGCCTTCAATACCCGGATGAGCTTCCAAAGCCTTGCGAGTACCTTCTTTGTCCTTCAAATCCAGTTTGACAAACGCCGGACGTACACCCGTGATACGTTCGATGCCATCCAGAACTTCAATGTTCGAATTAGACAGGTCGTCAATAATGACTACTTCATAACCCGCATTCTGTAACTCTACCGTAGTATGTGAACCAATATAACCTGTTCCACCTGCTACCAAAATCTTCTTTTTCATATCTTTATTATTTTAGATTTAGGATCCGATACCAGAGAATCCCATAAATGCCATTGCCAACAATCCGGCTGTGATCAATGCGATCGGTGTGCCTTGCAAACCTTTCGGCACATTCGTCATAGCCAGTTGCTCTCGTATCCCTGCAAAGATAATCAAAGCTAACGCAAATCCAAGGGCTGTTGATATAGCATATACGATTGATTCCAACAAATTATATTCTTTTTGGATAACCAAGATAGCAACACCCAGAACACAGCAGTTAGTCGTAATCAACGGAAGGAAGATTCCCAAGGCCTGATACAATGCCGGAGAAACTTTTTTCAAGATAATTTCCACCATTTGTACCAATGCTGCAATGACCAAAATAAAACTGATGGTCTGCATGAATCCTAAACCAAAAGGATCCAACAGATATTTCTGGATCAAGAATGTTACGATCGTAGAAATAGCCAACACAAAAGTAACGGCAGCACCCATACCGATAGACGTTTCAACCTTCTTTGAAACACCCAGGAACGGACAAATACCCAAAAACTGCGATAATACAACATTGTTGACAAATACCGCAACAATAAATATCAATATATATTCCATACTCTTCCGTTTTTAAGCTTTACGCAGTTTGTTTACAATTGCTATCAAATATCCTAATACGATGAAAGCACCCGGAGCCAGGATGAATATCAGCGAACCATATTCTTCCGGCATCAGCGTAATGCCGAATAATTTCCCGGAACCTAATAATTCACGGCAAGCGCCCAGCAAAGTTAAAGCCCAGGTAAATCCGAGTCCAATACCAATACCGTCAAATGCAGAAGCAATTACACCATTCTTAGCCGCAAATGATTCAGCACGGCCCAAAACAATACAGTTAACTACAATCAACGGAATGTAAAGTCCGAGGCTTGAATAAAGAGCCGGCGTATAAGCCTCCATACACAGCTGAACAACTGTTACGAATGTTGCTATAATCACAATATATGCCGGAATACGAACCAAATCTGGTATCAATTTCTTCACGGCAGAGATGACAAAATTGGAACAAATCAATACAAAAGTAGTGGCAAGGCCCATACTCAAACCATTCATTGCTGATGAAGTCGTACCCAAAGTCGGACACATACCCAACAACAAGACAAATGTTGGATTCTCTTTCAAGAGACCGTTCAATAATACTTTCAGATTACTCATCTTCTTTTCCTCCCTACTTTTATTTTGACGATGTAGCGCCACCCATGGCATCTGTTCCAGCATAAGCACTATAAGCACGGTTCACAGCATCCAGAAAGGCACGACTGGAAATGGTAGCAGCCGTTATAGCATCTACATCACCTCCGTCTTTCGTAACCTTCAATCCGCTACCATCCAACTTACGCCCTATAACACTCTGTTTATTTTTATCCGTTCTGAACCAATCCTGCATCTTGGCTCCTAAACCCGGAGTTTCAGAATGCTGCAAGACAGAATAGTTACACAACGTACCTTCCGTATCAAAGCCAACAATTACTTTGATCTCACCACTAAAGCCTTTCTTGGAATAACTCTCAACAGCGGCACCCACAAACTTACCATCCATCTTGGCCGGATAAATCCGAAGTGAATCTCCTTCCGGCGTAGCAGCCATATAAGACTCTTCAGATGGCTTGTTATTGAATTCCGGAGTAACGGCTTTGATGGCTGTTTCCAAAGCAGCAGCTTTAGAAGCAACAATCGGACCGGCAGTCAAATTATTCACAGCCGCCAGTACAGCTCCTGCCACCACACAAATACCGGTTAAGGAAAGGAGCATATTTGGTAATGTCGATTTTAATTTTTCCATCTTACTTTTCTCCAAAATGTTTAGGTTTTACATAAGCATTGATAAGCGGAGTCAATGCATTCATGATCAGGATGGCAAATGACATTCCTTCCGGATAAGAACCAAACAAACGAATAATTGCTGTCAGCAAACCGATACCTACAGCATATATTACCTGGCCTTTCGTTGTCATAGGAGATGTCACATAATCAGTTGCCATAAAAATAGCACCCAACATCAAACCACCTGAAAGCACATGGATAAACGGACTTGCATATTCTGCCGGGTTAACCAAGTGCATAATTCCCGTAAAAGTAAATACGGTTACTATAATTGTAACCGGAATGTGCCACGTAATAACCTTTTTCCACAACATATAAGCAAACCCTAACAACAAGGCAATTGCACTAACTTCTCCCAAACTACCACCACGACAGCCGGCCAGTAACTCCATATGAGAAGGCAGATCAGTAACACCTTCATTCAAAAGAGATAAAACGGTAGCACCCGTCTGTGCATCGGTATAGGTAAGCGGGAAAGCGCTCGTTGCATCTACTAAAGGCCAGGTTGTCATTTGTGCCGGAAACGAAATCAGCAAAAATACACGTCCGACCAAAGCCGGGTTGAATATATTATTTCCCAAACCACCAAAAGTCATCTTGCCAATACCAATAGCAGCCAAAGCACCGATAACAACAATCCATGCCGGCAGATTAGAAGGCAAGTTAAATGCCAACAAAACTCCAGTCAGAATAGCAGAACCGTCACAAATAGTAGGTTCTTTCTTCATCAGGAATTTCTGAATCAAATATTCAAACAGGACACATGATACAACTGATATCAGCGTTACGATCAAGGCCCCCAATCCGAAATAGTAAAGAGAAACCAAGAAAGCCGGAATCAGGGCAATCAGTACTCCATACATATTTTTACTGATGCTGTCGCCACTATGAATATGAGGAGACGGCGAAACATATAAACTATTTTCCATACTTGCTCTTTTTATGACTTTCTTGAACGGATTATACCCATTACTTTACTCTTGCCCACACGAATCTGATCCAACAACGGACGATTAGCCGGACAAGTAAAACTACAAGAACCACATTCTATGCAATCCTGTATATGATCGGCTTCTGCCATTTCCCAATTCTTAAAGACAGTAGAACGCATCAGGAAGGCCGGATTCAATCCCATCGGACAAACCTGTACACATTTAGCACAACGAATGCAATCGTGCATAGGCTTACGTACAGATTCTTCTTTTGTCAGTAATAATACTCCAGAACTACCCTTTCCTACTGGAACTTCCGGACTAATCAAGGCTTTACCCATCATAGGTCCACCACCAATGATCTTTCCGGTATTTTCAGGAATACCACCTGCAGCTTCTATCAGTACACTTATCGGCGTTCCGATACGAACCAGGAAATTAGAGGGATTCGCAACAGCTTTACCAGTTACAGTCACAACACGTTCAAACAAAGGTTTATTTTTCTGGACAGCCTGATAAACAGCAAATACGGTACCTACGTTCTGAACAATCGCACCCACAGAAATAGGCAGTGCGCCGCTCTTCACCTGACGGGAAGTCACCGCATCGATCAGTTGCTTTTCACCTCCTTGCGGATATTTCACTTTCAGCGGCATAACTTCAATTCCTGAATAAGAAGCAGCCAGTTTTGTCATATGGGCAATGGCGTCAGGCTTGTTATTTTCAATGCCGATTACTGCCTTATTTACATTGGCAGCCTTCATCAGGATCGATACGCCAACTAAAATTTCTTCGCCCTTTTCCAACATTAATGAATGGTCGGCAGTCAGGTAAGGCTCACATTCAACTGCATTAATGATCAGAATATCGGCTTTATTTCCCGGAGGAGGTAATAATTTCACCTGTGTCGGGAATGTAGCACCACCCATACCTACAATACCGGCGGCAGCTATTTTATCTATAATCTCTTTGGAAGAAAGTGTACATTCTTTAACCAATGTTTCACTACGATCAATGCTTTCTTCCCATTCATCGCCTTCCACATCAATAAAGACAGCCGGGCGTTTGTAACCACTGGCGTCAAGCGCATTATCAATCTTATTTACTTTTCCGGATACAGACGAATGAATGTTCGCTGATACAAAACCTCCGGCTTTAGCCAGTAAGGTACCGACTTTTACCAGGTCTCCTTTTTTTACTACAGCCTGTGCCGGAGCACCAATATGCTGGCTTAAAGGAATAATCACCTGTTTGGGTGCAGCCAGTGCGGTAATCTTCTTACCGGCAGACAGTTTATTCTCGGGTGGGTGAATACCTCCGATTCGAAATGTCCTTAGCATACGTTTAGATTTTTATTTTTTAGTTTCTTCTTTTACTTCAGTTTGTTGAGATGTTGTCTCCGCCTTTACTTCTGGAGCAGAAGCCTTTGGTGCTGATGCTGCAGCTGGAGCCGCAGGTTTAACGTCGGCTGCACTTTTCGGTGCTGCAGGAGCCGTTTCTTTTCGAGGCGGGAAGTTCAATTCATGAATAGCGCCTGTCGGGCAGACAGCTACACATTTCCGACACATACGGCACTTCGTATAATCGATATAGGCCACATTGTTCTCGACGGTAATTGCTTCAAACGGACATTCCTTCGCACATTTTCCACAACCAATACAAGCATTGGCACAAGCCTTGCGTGCGACAGCTCCTTTATCTTTATTGACACAACATACGTAAATACGACGAGACTTCGGTCCTTTCTTACGCAATTCTATAATACCTTTCGGACAGGCTTTTGCACAAGCTCCACAGGCAGTACATTTGTCTTCATCAACTTCCGGCAATCCAGTCTCCGGATTAATATGAATCGCATCAAAGTTACAAGCCTTCACACAATCACCATATCCCAAACAACCAAACGTACATCCGGTTTCACCTCCATACAAAGAAGAGGCAATGGCGCAACTTTTTACACCATCATACGTATTCGTCTTCGGACGGGCCTGGCAAGTTCCGTTACAGCGGACAACAGCCACTTTAGGTTCAGCTGCAACCGCTTCTTTTCCTAATATTGTTGCAACCTTTGCCATAACAGGCGCTCCTCCTACCGGACAAAGCATTCCTTCCAATGAATCTGCTTTAACACAAGCTCCGGCAAATCCGGCACAACCCGGATATCCGCATCCTCCGCAATTGGCTCCCGGTAACACTGACTGTACCTGCCCGATACGTGGGTCTTCATGGACTTCAAATTTCTTAGATGCCCAATAGAGTAAAAGGGCGCCGATTATACCGATCACCCCTAATGAAATAACGGCAATTAAAATCATCATATTTGTTTATTCTTTTAGTTTTTTCAATCTGAAGACAAAGTGTTTTTTCAGCTTGTCACGTAACACATATAATATCCCATAATAAGGGATCAGCATGCAAATTCCGAACAAACCAGACATCGTTTCTTTCCATCCCATCGCCGACCCGGCAATCACGGCTACCAGCACAACAATAACCGGTAATACAAAAGCCAATACGACAGCTTCCATTCCCATTGAAGATTGCCCTGTCAAAAGAACGGCTTCACCTATCTGATAATTTCCGGAAGTATCTTCAACTTCTATGATCTTATCTTTCTTGTCTGCTGCCGTACAGGCAGATTTGGCATGGCAACCGGCACAAGCCGAATATTGGGTGATGTGAACATAGACTACATTGTTTTCAATGCGCTCTATAATTCCCGGATGATTGATATTTTCGCTCATAGTTGTAAACTCGACTTTGCAAATCGTGGGCAAAAGTAAATATTATTTATGAATGAGCAAATAATAAAATGATAAAAACTTATCCGGCTTTTTACCCTCCTGCCAGACCTATACTTTCAAAAAGATTTTTTGCCGGTAAAGAAAATATAAAAAGCCCCAACATACAGCTATATAAGCTAATGCAAGTACCAAAGGCTGGAATGATTCCGGGAAGATCGAGGCCAGTCCGCCAAAAACAGATGTACTGGTAAATTCAAAGTCTATGAAATGTTGGGCCAGATAAATGGTAATAGAATTCATACCGATAACCCGGAAAAACAAGGTCCACCGGCGGCAATTCTTTACATCTATTATATAATAGAATAAAGCAAACAACAGCATGGATATACCACCTACCAGACAGGCAAACGAACTTGTCCAAAGATTTTTGTTGATCGGGAAAACCAAACTCCATACCAGTCCTACGACAATCAGCAGAGCTCCTGCACAGATCAGCATACCGACCTTCCGCATTTCAGTCAGTCCTTCCCGTTTCAGCTTAATCCATTCTCCGGTAAGCATTCCTAAAGAGGCTGTTCCTATCGCCGGAATAATTCCCAAAATACCTTCCGGATCGTGAATTTCCTTATATAAATGGCCCGGTAAAAGCATTCGGTCTACATAACCAACCAGACTTCCTCCCATCGAGAAAGGATCACCGTCTCCATCCGGAGCCGGGAAGCCAATCAAAAGCAACCAGTAGCCAATAAAAATTGCAGCAACAATTCCGATACGGATCCGAGTCTGTACATTCAGAAAGATCAATGCGGCAAACATCCAGGCCAGACCAATACGTCCCAGAACACTGGCGTAACGCTGATTCGCAAAATCAAAATCCAACAGGCCATTGTAAATACAACCCAACAAAACCAATACGAGACCGCGACGAATCACTTTCCGATAAATAGCAGAAGATGTCATGCCACTGGCTTTCTGCTTCTCTAAAGAATAAGGAAAAGATATACCCGCTATAAAGAGGAATAAAGGAAAGATCATATCCTCAAAGGCAAATCCATGCCAGGGCACATGCTCCATCTGATCGGCTATCGCCAGAAAGAAAGGCGTTGGACACCAAGTGGCCAGACCTACAAACAAAGCTCCTCCACCCATAATAAAGAACATGTCAAATCCCCGCAGGGCATCCAGCGATTGCAAACGCTGATTTTTTACTTCTTTTTTCATGATATTATTTTGTTTAAATCTGCACGATCATTGATGCACAAAAGTAGTAAATTCTGAAAAGAGCGCAAACTTCTCTTTATGTAAAAAGAGGTATTAAAACAAAACCAACGGGAATCAAAAATGATTTCCACTAATTTCATTTTTGATTCCCGTTGGTTTTATTTTTAGATCCGGCATAAATCGACAAAAATACGCCAGCTTTTTATTCACTAATCAAGGGCTCTATCTGCTTTACCATTTGTAATTAAAACCAAAGCTCAACAACTCATTAATCTGCAGATAGCTATTAAAATCCTCACTCTTAGCCACACCATCATCATAACGCATATTCAATGTTATATTAGATGAAAAGAACCGACTCCAGGCAAAGGTGAATCGGTTTTCCCAATCCCCCTCAATACGAGCATATGAAGTCTTATATTTAAATTGAGAATACCAACTTATACTTCTGTTTATTTGAAAATTAAGAGTTGCTTCTACAGAAGATCCCAATAAATTTTCTACAGTAGGAAGTGTCCCATCAGCTTTTTTCTGAAAATGCTTATCCAACTTTATATTTTCATCGATTGTTTGTCTAAAAGTATAAGACAACGGGGCTATGTTTACATTAAATGTCAATGATTTATGCTTCTGTTTAAAAGTTTTATTCAAATCATATTTCATACCTAAGCCAACCGTAATGCTATACGGAGCTAACAAACCAGCTAATTTTACGTTTGAATTTTCCTCAAAACTACTAAGTATCTGAGTAGAAAAATCAAAATCAAAAGTATAATACCACTTTGAAAAAGCTTGATAACCCACATTGGTTTTGATTTGAAACAGATCATCGCTTACTTTATAATTACGAAGAGTATCATTTGGAGCCGTATATATATTATTTTTAATCTTCAACGTATTAGTTATTTTTATACGATCTCTTTTATAATCATACTCAAAAAACTCATAATGGTTCAAATTCAAAGAACTTGCCCCACCCTTATGCCAGTTTGGAGAGATATAATTCTGTGCCACCTGCAAGGAACTCTCAAAACTTGAAGTCCAATAACGCCGTTCAGGGATAAACTTTGTAGGAGCCTCAACATTATCAAAAGTAACATCTTTAGTAACCACCAAAGGGAAATCCTCTGTTATTTCTTTCTTGATCACCTTTGCCTTTACGGCATCCTGCGGTAAAGAAGCTTGGGTATATCTGAAATACATCGGGTAATGCGTTTCAACATATCGATGCGCACTGTCAGCACTTGCCTGCGCCATCAAATAATCTTTGAACGCCGGAATCGTATCATTCGGCATCAATGGTGCCGGCTTATATTTCGGATCCAAGGCTTTTGTATCATAAAAAACCAAATTCTTAGGCAAATAATCACCTTTGAAAAGGATTGGTAAAAACAAAGGATTCACAATCATTGTATCACGGAAAGTCACATCCGGTCCAAACTGATTGGAACGATCATAAAAACGGGAGATAAGCCAAGTCGCTTCAGGCGACATCCGTAATTCATCTTTCGTCAGTAACTGACGTAAACGATCGTTTAAAGGGACAGGCGACTGATAATCCATATTCAACTCTTCCAACCGGCTTCTCAAATCTGGTAAGTCCCGCTCATCAATAGTAATGACCGTATCCTGCAAACCTGCAGACTCGACTTGCGGTGTAGTTACCACTGGAACAAATGAAACCGAATCCTGCGCTACCAGATAACCCGTACAACCTAAACACCAAAACAAAAATATAATAGCTATTCTTTTCATCTTTATTCTATCAAAATCACACATTAAGTCTGTCTAAACTGCAAAGTTAGATAAATTATGGCAATTACCCAGTACTTCAGTACATATTTAGATCAACAAACATTAACAAGCGCATAAAAAGCTCATTTTATTTACAACTTTTTGTAAGAACAGCATAAAATAACTAACTTTGCCTCTTTAATGCAGGCTATATTCTCTTAGCCATTCAAGAGAGAGTTTCTTTCAAACAAAGAGCCCACATCGCTGAATGAAAGAGAATCATGCAAAAGAATAACGAAAATCATTAAAAGAGAACTAAAATATTACTATCGTGGCTGATACAAAGTACATTTTTGTGACAGGAGGTGTAGTTTCATCCTTAGGTAAAGGAATCATCTCCGCCTCGTTGGGAAAGTTGCTTCAAGCAAGAGGTTATAAGGTAACTATCCAGAAGTTTGACCCGTACATTAACATCGATCCGGGAACATTGAACCCTTATGAACATGGTGAATGCTATGTAACAGTGGACGGACATGAAGCCGACCTGGATTTAGGACATTATGAACGTTTCCTGAATGTTCAGACTACCCGTGCCAACAACATTACTACAGGACGTATTTATCAAAGTGTAATCAACAAAGAACGTAGAGGAGATTATCTGGGAAGAACCGTTCAGGTAGTTCCTCATATCACCGATGAAATCAAACGTAATGTCAAATTATTAGGTAGCAAATACAAATTTGACTTTGTCATTACCGAGATCGGAGGAACTGTAGGTGATATAGAGTCTTTGCCATTCATTGAAAGCGTACGACAATTAAAATGGGAATTAGGTAAGAATTGTATTTGTGTACATTTAACTTATGTTCCTTACATTGCTGCAGCCAAAGAATACAAGACAAAGCCTACCCAGCATTCTGTAAAAGAATTGCAGGCTTTAGGTATCCAACCGGATATCCTGGTACTTCGAACAGAGCACGAATTGAGCGGAAATATCCTACGTAAAGTAGCTTTGTTCTGCAATGTAACAGAAGAAGCGGTTATCCAGTCTATCGACGTACCAACTATTTACGAAGTTCCTCTGGTATTACAACGCCAGAAAATGGATGAAATCGTCTTGCGTAAAACCGGCTTAGAAGTAGGCCCGACGCCAGAAATGAAACCGTGGAGAGAATTTTTGGCAAAGAAACAAGCTGCCAAAGAAAGTGTCAAAATAGGTTTGGTTGGTAAATACGTTGAATTACAAGATGCCTACAAATCGATCGACGAATCTTTATTGCAAGCAGCCATTTACAATGACCATAAGCTGGATCTGCATTTATTCCACTCAGAAAAGCTGAACGACGCAAATGTTGCAGAACAGCTAAAGGATATGGATGGAATCTTAATTGCTCCGGGTTTCGGTCAGCGTGGTATTGAAGGTAAATTCGCAGCCATCAAATTTGCCCGCGAAAATGATATTCCTTGTTTAGGTATTTGTTTGGGTATGCAATGTATGGTTATTGAATTTGCTCGCGACGTATTAGGGTTCAAAGATGCCAACTCTACCGAAATGGAACCGAACACAACGCACAAAGTCATCGACTTGATGGAAGAACAAAAGAATGTCACTAATTTAGGAGGTTCTATGCGTTTGGGTGCTTATGATTGTGTTTTGAAAAAAGGCTCGAAAGTATATGAAGCTTATGGCAAAGAACACATCCAGGAACGCCACCGTCATCGTTTCGAATTCAACAACGAATATAAATCCCAGTTTGAAGAAGCCGGAATGAAATGTACGGGAGAAAATCCGGAAACGAATCTGGTTGAAGTTGTAGAAATACCGACTCTGAAATGGTTTGTAGGAGTTCAGTATCATCCAGAATACAACAGTACGGTTGTTAATCCGAATCCTCTATTCCTGAGCTTTGTAAAAGCTGCTATTGCTAATAAGAAAAACTGATTTCTAAATGGATAAAAATACAATTATTGGATTTGTTCTGATCGGCATCGTCTTGTTTGGCTTTAGTTGGTTGAATCGCCCGACTCCAGAACAAATCGAAGCTCAACGCCGTTATCAGGATTCTATTGCCCAGATCGAAATGGCAAAACAGGCTGAACAGGAAAAGCAGCAAGCTGATCCAATGGCCAGCTTTAATAATCTTCCTGATTCTGTAAAACAGGATCGTCTGTCAAGCAGCTTTGGTTCATTTGCCACAGCGATGACAGGAAAAGAAGAATTTGTCACTCTCGAGAATGAGAAAGTATCTGTCAAGTTAAGTTCCAAAGGCGGACGCGTTGTTTCTGCAACGCTGAAAGAATATGACAATTATAAGGGCGAACCGCTGGTCTTGTTCGACCAGGAAGAATCATTCTTTGATTTGTCATTAGTAACAGCAGCCAATCAGCGGGTCAATACAAAAGACATGTTCTTTACTCCTATCAAAGGAAATGATCCGAATGCCGTGACAATGCGCTTGCAGCTGAATGAAGGAAGTTATCTGGACTTCATCTATGCGCTGCAACCAGACGATTACCGCATGGACTATTCTATAAAAGGGACAGGCTTGAATGGCGTTCTTTCTCCGGCAACAGAAACGCTTACGCTTACCTGGGTACAAGATATACGCCAACAGGAAAAAGGTCGCAAATTCGAGAACCGATATGTAGGCTTATATTATAAGGTAGCGAATGATGATGTTGAGAACCTGAGTGAAACCAGCAATGATAACAAATCGGTTAAAGAATCTTTGCAATGGATAGGTTATAAGGATATGTTCTTCTCCACCGTATTAGCATCAAAAGACGGATTTACGGATGTCAAATTTGATTCTAAGATGTATAATGCCGGTGAATACATGAAGAATTTCCACACTACAGCATCAATTGCATTTGATTTGAATGGAACAAAGAGTACTGATTTCCAATACTTCTTCGTCCCGAACAAATATTCGTTGCTGAAAGATTACAACGATATAGTTTCAGACGGACCTGAATTACGTTTGGAAAAACTGGTTCCTCTGGGCTGGGGTATTTTCAGATGGGTTAATCAATACTTCATCATTCCATTATTCAATTTCTTAGGAAGCTTTATCGGCAACTATGGATGGTTGATCTTCTTGATGACGGTTATTGTCAAACTGATTTTGTTCCCATTGACCTATAAGTCGTATATGTCATCTGCCAAGATGCGTGTTCTTCGTCCCCAAGTGGAAGAAATCAATGCCAAATATCCGAATCAGGATCAGGCCATGGAGCGCCAGCGTCAGATTATGGAATTGTACAACCGGGCAGGAGCCAGTCCGATGAGTGGATGTATCCCGATGCTGCTACAAATGCCTATTTTGATTGCCCTCTTCATGTTCTTCCCGTCGGCTATTGAGTTACGTCACGAGAGTTTCCTGTGGGCTCATGATTTATCAACGTATGATGCTATCATCAGCTGGGATGCACAAATTCCATTGATCTCTACTTATTTTGGCAATCATATCAGTTTATTCTGTCTGTTAATGACCATTACCAATATTATATATACAAAATATAATATGGAAATGACCAATACCGGACAGCAACAAATGCCGGGTATGAAGGCTGTGATGTATCTGATGCCGTTAATGTTTTTGTTTATCTTCAACAGCTATGCATCAGGTTTGACGTATTACTACTTTATTTCTACGTTAATCACAATTGCACAGACTTTATTCTTCCGATATACCATAGATGAAGAAAAGCTGTTGGCAAAACTGGAAGCCAATAAGCGTCGTCCAATGAAAAAGTCAGGTTTCATGAAACGACTCGAAGAAGCTCAGCGCATGCAACAGGAGCAGTTAAAACGTCAGCAGGATCAATTGAAACATCAGCGTGAACAACGCGAACAGCAGAAAAGCAATCGTCACAAACAAAGCTGAGAAAGCTCTTGTTTGAGAACTTATAAAAAAGGTATCGGATGCAAAATTCCGATACCTTTTCTATTTTATGCCAGTCAGACTATCCCAACGGGCAGAAATAAATTCCAAATACTTTCACTCTTAAGAGATCAACGATGATGAAGCAATCCATATCCATTTGTCATATGCTTCCGGCGTTCACGGATCTCATCCAAAGTTTCCAGATTTCCAATAGCCGGCAGATCATGATGGCGAGCATCTTCCAGAAATTTCCAGGCATATTCAGAAGCAAGGGCCGAATCACGGGCAATCGCTAATTGAGGATTCAACTTGTTTTCATAAATTGAATCGGCGAACAAATCACATAAAACGTCTATATTCTTCCCTCCATAAGGCTTTTCTATCCGTTCTGTCTGATTGACACCACGTAACTCAACAACTGCAGTCTTAAAATCGTGCGTCATGCGAGCAATTCCTTTCGTTCCGATTATATCCACATACGAATTATGCGTTTGATCTTTTGATAGCTGTCCGTAAACAAAACCTTGCGTAATATCGAATACGATACCATTCTCGAATGTACCATGGCACTGAAGCCACCATGGATCTTTATAATTCCACATCCGGATAGCTTGAGCATGCCAGGTTTTGAATTCACATCCTGCATACCATCGGGTAATATCCACATAATGCATGCCACAATCATGAAACGCGGGGCCTTCATATTCATGACCTTCCCCGGGAGCCAGACCTGGAGTCATATGACAAATCCGGATGATCGCCAGTTCACCTATCTCTCCACTCTGAATAAAACGTTTAATGGTATTATGATACCAGGAATTCCGTAAATACAGATTTACCGTAGCTAATTGTTTAGAGCTTTCGATAAGCCTGACAGCTTCCCATTCCCGATCAATGGTATCAGCCACTGGTTTCTCAGAGATAATGTGTTTTCCGGCACGAACAGCCTTTTCAATTTGTTCCAGGCGATTATTAGCCAAAGTAAATAACCCCACAACCTGCACTTGAGGATCTGCAAAAACAATATCCTCATCTGCCACCACTTTCGACATAGGAGAAAATTTACGAGCATAAGCTCTGGCTTCCGGATCAACATCACAAATATAGGCAACTTCCCACTTTGGATTCTTCAGCATTTCCGTCAGGTAAAATCCACCCATACGTCCGAAGCCAATAATCCCTACTTTAATTCTTTCTTTCATAATGTAAATAGCGTTAATTCGATTTTGATTTTTAATAAAGCACTAAAAGGTTATTGCAAATTTAAAGATTCATAGAAAATAGCGCCCGATTCGTATGTTAATAATAAATACGTATTCAATAAATAAAAATAAAAGCACAAAATGTAATCTCCACTACTGAATATTACATTTTGCGCTTTAATAAAAGAAATAAAAGGAAGTCTTATGTCCTTGTTTATTTATGCTGACGAAGATAAACCAGTGCTTTTTCCAGATCAGCCGGCGTATCAATTCCAATCGTTTCCTGTTCGGTTATACCTACTTTTATCTTGTATCCATTTTCCAACCAGCGAAGTTGTTCCAGACTTTCTGCCAGTTCCAGCGTCGACTGGGGTAAAGCTGTAATCTCGGCCAATATATCTGCCCGATAAGCATACATGCCAATGTGTTTGTAAAATGTATGGTTAGGTAACCACTCTGTGTATTTCTTTCCCCGAATATAAGGAATAATCGAACGACTGAAATACATGGCTTCCATCTTCTTGTTGACAACAACTTTAGGAGAATTCGGATTAAACAAGGTGGTTTCAAAATCATCATCAGGACGGAACGGCTTTACCAATGTAGCAATCTGTATCTCATCATCCGTAAAACAAGCCTTTATGGTCTCAATTTGTTCCGGATGAATGAAAGGTTCATCGCCCTGGATGTTTATCACTACATCAAATCCTTTTCCGATCTTCTGATAAGCTTCAAAACAACGGTCCGTACCACTCCGATGTTTATCTGAGGTCATGACAACCTTTCCGCCGAAAACCTTCACTGCGGCTTCTATCCGCTCGTCATCAGTTGCTACACAAACGTCATCTACTGCCTGAATTACCTGTTCATAAACACGCTGGATCATGGGCTTTCCATCCATATCCGCCAAAGGCTTTCCCGGGAAACGGGAAGAAGCATAACGGGCCGGAATTATTCCTATAAACTTCATATATTACCTATTCTTCATTAAATTATAAAACTTCTCCATCACTCAGGCGAACAATCTTCTCATGTTCACCCACAACCCATACGATATCGCCTTCCTCAAATACCGTCGTAGGTAATGGATTCTTCAAAGAGGTCTCACCACGTTCTATACCGATCACCAGACAAGTAGCCTTATCACGAATGCCCGACTCCTGTATTGAACGTCCGATCAGCTTAGAACCTTTCTGTATTTGGAACTGCTCGATATTCACTTCCTTTGATTCTGACAGATTCTTATTATATGCCTGATATTTCTCATCAATATAAGTCCGGAAATGAGCCAAATCATCATCAGAACCTACTACTATTATTTTATCAAACGGATACAAGCGTTCATCTCCACCTGGTATATTGATCCGGATATTACCGCGGATAATTGTAACAACGTTCACATTGCATATCTTACGGAAATTCAGTTCTTTCAAAGTCTTTCCGACCGTAGGAGAATTCTGGCGTACTTCGAAGTCCGCCAAGTGCAAATCACGTTCCAACATATGATTGGCAAAACGATGATTGATTGTTGCATGTTTTTCTTCTTCCTGCTCTCTGGCTGTTAAATTACTAAAGAAACGTCGCTCCATCAAAATAGACTGGTGTTTTAACTTCCGTGAGAAAATAATGGCTCCAATCACAATCGAAGCGACAACCCACATATAGCTGACCGCCACATTCAGTAGACGAGCTACCGGAATCATAACTAAGGCAATGCAAAGAAGAATTCGCAGGACAATCAGCGAGACCAATGAACCCCGGTTGAATTTACTATCTCCCCATAACTTCTGAAACTCTTCAGAATGATTCTTCTTCATGATAATAGCCCGCAACATCGGAGAAATGAGAGCCAGAATCAATAATAATGACAAAAGGCTTCCAGGTAATCCCGGTATATAAGACAAAATCAATGGAGAAACATACTGCAACCAGACAAAAATCAAAACAACAGAAACAGATGTGTAGGTAGCCACTATACGCAGCAACGACTTTAACAACCGATGCCAGTCACTCTTTTGATGTATTGTTGTAGACCCTGATGAATATTTCAGTAACATGCGTTTCCAGCGGTCTGGTATCCAGGCATCCAACCGTTTGTAAACCGGTTCCGCCATGCGTATCATGTAAGGCGTAAAAAAGGTGGTTACAACAGACACGGCTACAACTATTGGATACAGGAAATGGTCTGTTACTTTCAATGTCAAACCCAACGACGCCAGGATAAACGCGAACTCACCAATCTGAGCTAAAGAAAAACCAGACTGAACAGCAATCTTCAAAGGCTGGCCTGAAAGCAAGACTCCAAATGTACCAAAGCAAATTTGCCCAACCATCACAATAATAGTCAGTATCAGTATAGGGAATTTATATTCCCACAACAATTCCGGATCAATCAGCATGCCGACAGAGACGAAAAAGATCGCACCAAAAAGGTCCTTGACCGGTTTTACCAATCTCTCAATATGTTCTGCTTCTATGGTTTCTGCTAAAATAGAGCCCATAATAAAAGCACCCAACGCCGATGAGAAACCGGCTTTCGTAGCAATCAATACCATAAATAAGCATAAGCCAATACTAACGACAAGCAAAGTCTCATCATTCAGATATTTTCTGCATTTATTCAAGAAAGAAGGAATAAGGTAAATACCTATCACAAAACAGAACAGCAGAAATACGGTCAATTTAATCACACTATTCAACAATTCCATGCCTTCGACTTGCTTACTGACTGCCAAAGTCGAAAGCAAAACCATCATTAAAACCGCAAACAGGTCTTCAACAACCAGTATTCCCAATACTACTCCGGCAAATCGCTGATTCCGCAGCCCCATATCATCAAAAGCCTTGAAAATGATCGTCGTTGACGACATTGATAACATACCTCCTAAAAAGATGGCATTCATATGTCCCCAGCCTAATGCCAAACCGGTTGCATACCCGACCAGCATCATACCGACGACAACGGTGATAGCTCCTGTGATAGCTGTTCCACCCACTTTCATCAGCTTCTTGAAGCTGAAATCCAATCCCAAGGTAAACAGTAAAAAGATAACACCAATATCAGCCCAGACTTTTATACTTTCCGTAGCTGTTACGGTTGGCGTAAAATCACATGCAGGACCAGCCAAAATCCCCGCAACAATATAACCTAAAACAACGGGTTGTTTTAACCACTTGAATAAAATAGTTACTAAACTGGCACAGATTAATATAACGGCCAGATCTGAAATCAAAGCAGATACACCTGACATGGCTTCTTAAATTTTTCTTTGACAAAGTTAGGTATTTATTTTATTTTTGTGGCCTAAAAAATGAGCCAAAATGATAAAGAAACATCCCTTACAGTTACTTATTGATCAAGGAGAGCATCAGCAACAGGACTTTAAGTTCGAAGTGAGCGACAGCAAGAAGATTGCCCGAACCTTGAGTGCGTTTGCCAATACCGATGGAGGAAGATTACTTATCGGCGTAAAAGACAACGGCCATATTTCCGGGATTAAGAGTGAAGAAGAATATTATATGATAGAGGCGGCCTCTCAGATGTACACCAAACCGCAGGTAGATTTTACGGCAACCCGGTGGAATGTACAAGGAAAATGTGTTCTGGAAATCTATATTGCGCCGGGAAATAACCGCCCTTATCTGGCTCCCGACAAAGACGGTAAATTCAAAGCCTATATCCGCGTAGCCGACGAGAACATTTTGGCAAATGAAGTGCTGGTGCTTTCTTGGCAAAAAAGCCGGTCAGCACAAGGAGCTTTGCTAAAACTCAACAAGCCAGTAAAAGCATTATTTGCCTATTTGGAACAGAATCCGACCATCAGCCTGAGTCAGTTCAGCCGGACAGCTCATATCAAAATTTTTACAGCCAAACAGATTTTGAGCGACTTAATCAGCATGCATATCCTCGAATATACAGTGATAGACAAGCAGATCCTCTACCAGATCAGAGAAGGATATATATTTGACAATAAGGATTTTATAGAATAAAACAGAAAACGCTATAACTTAAAGTTCTACACCATAACTTTTTAATATCCAACGAAGTGCTTTAAAATCCATTAAACGCATGTTTATACCAAATCTTTTTCTTATATTTGTATGTTTTCTAAAAGGAAAACACGAATGTATTCACGCAAATGTCTAACTTAATTCGATATCAAACATGAACGCGTTGCAATTTAAAAAGAACTTATTAGGTATGCAGGAGAACATGATGAACTTTGCTCTGATGCTTACCGCCAATCGGGAAGATGCACAAGACCTGATGCAAGACACAACGTTGAAAGTGTTGGATAATCAGGAAAAGTTCATCGACAATGTAAACTTCAAAGGATGGGTATTAACGATTATGCGCAATATCTTCATCAACAACTACCATAAAATCGTAAGAACCCAGACGGTTGTTGATCAAGGTGTGGACTTATATAACTTGGATATCACGAACGAGTCAGGTTTTGACTCACCAGAAGGATCTTATCAGATACAAGAAATATCCAAAGCTATCGAAAATCTGAATAAAGATTTAAAGATTCCCTTCTCCATGTATGTAAGTGGATATAAGTATAACGAAATAGCAGAAAAGTTAAATCTTCCGCTGGGGACAGTTAAAAGCAGAATCTTTTTTGCCCGTCAGGAATTACAAAAGACTTTGAAAGATTATCGTTGACAATTAAAATGAAAAGATAGTTCGTTTGATCTTGAGTTTGACAAACTACGAACTCCCAAATGAACATTATCTGTTAACTTAATATATAAGCGCATCGTATGGTAGTTTCCATCGTATGCGCTTATTTGTTTTTAGACACATTCCATCCAACCGTCCAGAAACTTTTCGTACATTTGCTTTCAAGATTTATATCTTATTTAGTTGATACGTTGTTAAAGCAGAAAGAGAATGAATCAGCCATTAGCAGAAAGATTACGTCCGAAAACACTGGATGAATACATCGGACAAAAACATTTAGTCGGACCCGGAGCCGTTCTACGGAAAATGATTGATGCGGGCAGAGTTCCATCTTTTATTTTGTGGGGACCTCCAGGAGTAGGGAAAACGACTTTGGCCCAGATCATTTCTCAAAAGTTAGAGACACCGTTTTATACACTGAGTGCCATTAACTCGGGAGTCAAAGATGTACGTGACGTCATTGAGAAAGCAAAAGGGAACCGTTTCTTCAACACAGTATCACCTATATTATTTATTGATGAAATCCATCGTTTCAGTAAATCCCAGCAAGATTCGTTATTGAATGCGGTCGAGACAGGAGTTGTAACCCTCATCGGAGCTACAACTGAGAACCCGTCTTTCGAAGTTATCCGTCCGCTGCTGTCAAGATGCCAGGTATATGTACTGAAATCACTGGGAAAAGAGGATTTACTCCAATTACTTCACCGGGCCATTACCGAGGATGTTATCTTAAAGGAAAAACATATCCAGCTAAAAGAAACAGATGCACTGCTTCGCTATTCTGGTGGTGACGCACGAAAATTGTTGAACATACTCGAGTTAGTCATCGCCGCCGAAGAAGGAAATGACATTGAAATTACCGATCAGAAAGTTACAGACCGCCTACAGGAAAATCCGGCAGCCTACGACAAAGGAGGAGAAATGCACTACGATATCATATCGGCTTTTATCAAATCCATCCGTGGAAGTGACCCCGACGGAGCTATTTACTGGCTGGCACGTATGGTGGCCGGAGGTGAAGATCCCAAATTCATCGCGCGCCGTCTCTGCATTTCTGCAGCAGAAGATATTGGTCTGGCAAACCCCAATGCCCTCCTATTGGCCAATGCCTGCTTCGATACCGTACAGAAAATAGGATGGCCCGAAGGAAGAATACCTTTAGCCGAAACCACCATTTACTTAGCTTGCAGTCCGAAAAGCAATTCGGCCTATAAGGCAATTAATGATGCACTGGAGTTGGTTAACCGTACTGGGAATCTGCCTGTGCCTCTTCACCTCCGTAATGCACCGACACAACTGATGGCCGAATTAAATTATGGGAAAGAATATAAGTATGCCCATGATTACGAAAACCACTTCGTCAAACAAGATTATCTGCCCAAAGAGTTGCTGAACCAGCGCATCTGGCACGGACAGGCTAATCCGGCCGAATACAAGCTGACCGAACAAATGAAAAAACTCTGGGGCAGCCGCTTTGAAAAATGATATATAAATCACCATTTGCTTTTTGTCATCCATCATAACTAACGAGTTTCATTTTTGATTCTCATTTATTTCAAAAACGGAATTCGTTAGTTTCAAAAATAGAACATCCAGGCTCTTTTTTCATGCAAAATGAAATATTAAAACGACTTCCCATATTTTTTTCTGGAAAAGCTTTGTCTCTTACAAAAAAAATTTCTACTTTAGACGACTTTCAATTTTGAAAGTGACAAATTGTTACATTAACTAAATATAATTGCATATGAAAAAGCACAATTTTTATGCAGGACCGTCAATTTTAAGCGAATTTACTATCAAAAACACAGCTGCAGCGGTAGAAAATTTCGCAGATATGGGATTATCTATCTTAGAGGTATCTCATCGTAGTAAAGAATTTGTAGCCGTTATGGATGAAGCGCGAGCGCTGATTAAAGAATTGCTGGATTTACCAGCCGGTTATGAAGTAGTATTCTTGGGCGGTGGCGCCAGTATGCAATTCTGTATGGTTCCTTATAACCTGTTAAGTAAGAAAGCTGCCTATCTGGATACAGGAACCTGGGCATCTAAAGCCATCAAAGAAGCCAAACTATTCGGTGAAGTTGATGTAGTTGCATCTTCAAAAGACAAAAACTATACATATATTCCTAAAGGATATACTGTTCCTGAAGATGTTGATTACTTCCACATTACAACCAACAATACTATTTACGGAACTGAAATTCGTGAAGACCTGGATGTTAAGGCTCGTCTGGTTGCCGACATGTCTTCTGATATCTTCTCTCGTCCGATCGATGCTTCCAAGTACGATCTGATCTATGCCGGTGCACAGAAGAACTTAGCTCCGGCCGGTGTTACATTGGTAATCGTACGTACCGATGCTTTAGGACATGTAGACCGTCCGATTCCAACCATGTTGAACTACAAGACTCATATTGAAAAAGATTCTATGTTCAATACACCTCCTGTATTACCGATCTATTCTGCATTGCAGACATTGAAATGGTATAAGGCACAAGGTGGTATTGCCGCTATGGAAAAGAAAGACAAAGAAAATGCGGCTATCCTTTACGATGAAATCGACCGTAACAAGTTATTCCGTGGTACTGTTGTTCCGGAAGACCGTTCTATCATGAATGTTTGCTTCGTTATGAATGATGAATACAAGGAACTGGAAGGTGAATTCAACACATTTGCTGCATCTAAGGGTATTGTAGGTATTAAAGGACACCGTTCAGTCGGTGGATTCCGTGCTTCTTTATATAACGCTATGCCAAAGAGCAGCGTAGAAGTTCTGATTGACGCAATGAAGGAATTTGAAAAACAGCATTGATTATGGCTAAGATATTAGTAGCAACAGAAAAACCTTTCGCAGCGATAGCTGTGAAAGGTATCCGCGAAGTGGTTGAACAAGCGGGAGACGAACTGGTTTTATTGGAAAAATATACAGATAAGGCGCAGTTGTTGGATGCTGTAAAAGATGTTGATGCCCTGATTATCCGCAGTGACAAGGTAGACAATGAAGTGCTTGATGCTGCCAAGCAATTGAAAATCGTTGTACGCGCAGGTGCCGGTTATGATAATGTAGATCTGGATGCTGCTACGGCTCATCAGGTTTGCGTGATGAACACACCTGGACAGAATTCGAATGCCGTGGCAGAATTAGCTTTCGGTATGATGGTTATGGCTGTACGTAATTTCTACAACGGAACATCCGGTACCGAACTGAAAGGAAAGAAGCTGGGTATTCATGCCTTTGGTAATGTAGGAAGAAATGTAGCCCGTATCGCCAAAGGATTTGGCATGGAAGTCTATGCTTACGATGCTTTCTGTCCGAAAGAAGTCATCGAAGAAGCCGGTGTGAAAGCAGTCGACTCTGCTGAAGCTCTGTATGAAACCTGTAACATCGTTTCTCTTCACATCCCGGCTACGGCTGAAACCAAGAATTCAATCAATGCAGCTCTGGTAGGTAAAATGCCGAAAGGTGGCGTATTGGTCAATACAGCCCGCAAGGAAGTCATCAATGAAGCAGAACTGATTCAGTTGATGGAAGAACGTACAGACCTGAAATATGTGACAGATATCATGCCAGTGGCCAATGAAGAATTTGCAGCCAAATTTGCCGGTCGTTATTTCTCAACTCCGAAAAAAATGGGTGCTCAGACAGCTGAAGCCAATATTAATGCCGGTATTGCTGCCGCCCGTCAAATTGAAGGTTTCTTGAAAGAAGGTATTGAAAAATTCAGAGTAAACAAATAAGATATGGCTACGATAAAACCCTTCAGAGGAATTCGTCCGCCGAAAGACTTGGTGGAACAAGTCGCTTCACGCCCTTATGATGTGCTGAACTCTGAAGAAGCACGCGAAGAAGCCAAAGGGAATGAGAAATCGCTGTATCATATCATCCGTCCGGAAATAGATTTTCCGGTAGGAACTGACGAACATGCTCCGGAAGTATATCAGAAAGCAGCCGAAAGCTTCAAGAAGTTCCAGGAAAAAGGTTGGTTGGTACAAGATCCGAAGGAATGTTATTATGTATATGCGCAGACCATGAACGGAAAGATCCAATACGGTCTTGTTGTATGTGCCTACGTTCCGGATTATATGAACGGTGTCATCAAGAAGCATGAATTGACCCGTCGCGATAAAGAAGAAGACCGCATGAAGCATGTACGCGTCAACAATGCCAACATCGAACCGGTATTCTTTGCTTATCCGCATAATGATGAGCTCAACAAGATCATCGCCAAATACGCATCTCGTGAACCGGAATACGATTTCATCGCTCCGGGAGACGGCTTCGGACATACATTCTGGGTAATCGATAATGATGAGGATATCCGACGGATTACAGAACTCTTCGCAAAGATTCCGGCCTTGTATATTGCCGACGGTCATCATCGTTCGGCTGCAGCCGCCTTGGTTGGTGCAGAAAAAGCACGGCAGAATCCGAATCACCGCGGCGATGAAGAATATAATTACTTCATGGCTGTCTGCTTCCCGGATGATCAGCTGACGATTATAGATTATAACCGGGTGGTAAAAGACCTGAACGGACTGACTCCTGAAGAATTCTTGGAAAAGCTCAAGAAAAACTTCGTTGTCGAATGTAAAGGTACAGAGATTTACAAACCGACGGGCTTGCATAATTTCTCGTTATATGTCGAAGGAAAGTGGTATTCACTGACGGCTAAACCGGGAACCTATGATGACAACGATCCGATCGGTGTACTGGATGTTACCATCTCATCAAATCTGATCCTCAACGAAATCCTCAACATCAAAGATCTGCGTTCAGACAAACGAATCGACTTTGTAGGAGGAATTCGTGGTTTAGGCGAATTGAAACGCCGGGTTGACAGCGGAGAAATGAAGATGGCTCTGGCACTGTATCCGGTAACCATGAAACAGTTGATGAACATTGCTGATACAGGAAATATCATGCCACCTAAGACAACCTGGTTCGAACCGAAACTTCGTTCCGGTCTGGTAATCCACAAATTGGAATAATTATCAGGTAAGTCTATCTATAATCATACAGACCAGATAAACTTTCATCAGATTTTCATATAATCCGAGGAAGGAAGTTTCTCTGGTCTGTATTATTTTTGTACCGTTTTATCAATTACATATCTTTAATACCCATTTTATGAGACGAATTTCATGTATCTTTCTTTTATTATGGGCTTTCTTAAGCCTCTCTGCCGCCACGCGCGAAGTCAAGCTGAAGTTGATTGAAACGAGCGACATTCACGGCAATTTCTTCCCTTATAATTTCATCACGCAACAAGACTGGAAAGGCAGCTTCGCCCGTGTGCATTCGTACGCCCAACAGGAACGCCAGACGTATGGACACAATTTATTGCTGATGGACAACGGAGATATTCTGCAAGGACAGCCTTCGGCCTACTATTATAACTTTATGGACACTGTATCAACGCATATTACGGCGACTATGATGAATTACATGGGATTCGTAGTAGGGAATATGGGAAATCATGATGTAGAAGCGGGTCATGCAGTTTACGACCGCTGGATCAGTCAGTGCCAGTTTCCGGTCTTGGGAGCGAATATTATCCAAGTATCGGATGAACAACCCTACTTAAAGCCTTATGAAATCATCGAACGGGAAGGTGTAAAAATAGCTGTATTAGGTATGATTACACCGGCTATTCCAACCTGGCTGCCCGAGACGTTATGGAAAGGTCTTTACTTCGCAGATATGGAACAAACAGCACGTAAATGGATGCCGATCATTCAGGAAAAGGAAAAGCCGGACATCATCATCGGCCTCTTCCATGCCGGAAAGGAAGCCCGTACTGTAGCAGGCAAATACCGCGAAGATGCTTCTGCCGAAATAGCTGAACGTATTCCGGGCTTTGACATCATTATGATGGGACACGACCATCGGCGCTTCTGCGGAAAGATAGCCAATGCTCAGGGAGATTCTGTTTTGCTGATTAATCCGGCCAACAACGGAAGAACGGTAGGCGACGTAGAAATTACGCTGACACTGGATGGGGATAAAGTCATTCGGAAATCAATCCAAGGCAAACTGGCTGATATGGACAAACTGGAACCAAGTCCGGACTTTATGAAGCAGTTTGCTCCACAATACCAAGCAGTAGAAGCCTTCGTTTCTGAGAAAGTCGGGACTTTCACCGAAACAATTTCTACCCGGCCGGCTTATTTCGGCCCGTCGGCTTTTATCGATTTCATCCATTCTCTGCAACTGGATCTGACCGGAGCCGACATCTCGTTTGCCGCTCCTCTCTCCTTTGACGCCGTAATCAAAGAAGGAGATATTCATATCAGCGACATGTTCAACCTTTATAAGTATGAAAACATGCTTTATACCATGGAACTGACAGGAAAAGAAATCAAAGGATTCCTGGAAGAATCGTATGCAATCTGGACGAATCAGATGAAATCGGCCGATGATCATGTTCTTTTGCTGACTGAACGGAAAGACGGCAATGGCTACACATTTACAAATCCAAGCTTCAACTTCGATTCGGCGGCCGGTATCATTTATACGGTGGATGTAACCAAACCTGCCGGACAAAAGGTCTGCATACAAAGCCTGGCCAATGGCGAACCGTTCGATCTCAACCGGACTTATCGGGTAGCTTTAAATTCTTACAGAGGTAATGGCGGTGGCGAACTGCTCACAAAAGGAGCGGGAATTCCACAAGATCAGTTAAAAGACCGGATTATTTCGGCTACAGAGAAAGATCTGCGATATTATATGATCCAATATATCCGGGAGAAGAAGACCTTGTCTCCTCAGCCTCTCAACCAGTGGAAGATGATTCCGGAAGACTGGACTGAAAAGGCTGCGGAAAGAGACGCCAGACTGCTATTCGACTAAGGGAGCAGAATCCGTATAAAAACAGAAAGATCACAACATGCCTGAAGATGGACTCTTTTCACATGTTGTGATCTTTTTCTTTATAAGGGAAAATCTAACCGCGTCTTAATCGAGCTTCAATACAGCCAGGAAGGCTTTCTGTGGAACCTCAACCGTTCCGATCTGTTTCATACGTTTCTTTCCTTCTTTCTGCTTCTCCAGCAACTTACGCTTACGGGAAACATCACCACCATAACACTTAGCCGTTACATCCTTGCGTACAGCCTTGATGGTTTCACGGGCTATGATCTTGGCTCCGATAGCGGCCTGAATGGCTATTTCAAACTGCTGACGAGGGATCAGTTCTTTCAGTTTTTCACACATCCGCCGACCGAAAGTCACACTGTTGTCAACATGCGTCAGTGTTGAAAGAGCATCTACCGGCTCACCGTTCAGCAGAATATCCAGCTTGACCAGCTTACTCGGACGATAATCATGCAAATGATAATCAAACGAAGCATAACCTTTCGAGATACTCTTCAGTTTATCGTAGAAGTCAATAACAATCTCACCCAAAGGCAAGTCGTAAATAATTTCCACACGATCTCCTGAAATATAATTCTGTTTAACCAGCACTCCTCGCTTACCCAAACACAAGGTCATAATCGGACCGATATAAGATGTATTGGTAATGACGGATGCCCGAATGAACGGTTCTTCAATATGATCAATCAGCGTCGGGTCAGGCAAGCCACTCGGATTATGGACTTCCTTGCAATTTCCTTTCTTGTCATAAACCATATATGAAACATTCGGTACCGTCGTAATCACATTCATATTAAACTCGCGGTCCAAGCGTTCCTGTACAATTTCCATGTGCAGCAAACCTAAGAAACCACAACGGAATCCGAATCCCAACGCCGCCGAACTTTCCGGCTGGAAAGTCAAAGAAGCGTCGTTCAACTGCAATTTCTCCAACGAAGCACGCAGATTCTCGAATTCTTCTGTCTCAATGGGATAAACACCGGCAAAAACCATCGGCTTGACTTCCTCGAACCCGGCAATAGCTTCCAGTGCCGGACGGGCAACATGCGTGATCGTATCTCCTACCCGCACTTCCTTGGATGTCTTTATACCAGAAATAATATAACCAACATCACCCGTACGCACTTCGTCCCGCGGTGACATTTCCAGTTTCAATACCCCTACTTCATCGGCATCATATTCCTTACCCGTGGCGATGAATTTGACGTGATCCCCTTTATGGATAACCCCGTTTTCAACCTTAAAATAAGCAATGATTCCCCGGAAAGAATTAAACACCGAATCGAAAATCAGACACTGCAGCGGAGCCTCCGGATCACCCTTCGGAGCCGGAATTTTTTCTACAATGGCATTCAACAGGTTTTCAACACCTTCGCCAGTCTTACCGCTGGCACGCAGAATATCGCTGCGGTCACAACCCAGCAGCTCTATTATTTCGTCTTCCACTTCTTCGGGCATGGCACTTGGCAAATCGATCTTGTTCAAGACCGGAATAATCTCCAAATCGTTCTCGATAGCCATATATAAATTCGAAATGGTTTGTGCCTGCACACCCTGCGACGCATCAACAATCAATAAAGCGCCTTCGCAAGCGGCTATTGAACGTGATACCTCATACGAAAAGTCGACGTGCCCCGGAGTATCAATCAAATTTAAAATATAATCTTCTCCTTTATAGGTATAATTCATCTGAATGGCATGGCTCTTGATCGTAATACCACGTTCACGCTCCAGATCCATATCATCCAATACCTGATCCTGCATATCTCTTCCTTCTACCGTCTTGGTGTATTCCAGCAAACGGTCGGCCAGGGTACTTTTCCCATGGTCAATATGAGCAATAATACAAAAATTGCGGATATTCTTCATTTATTTGTCTGTCCTAAAATCGTTTTGCATGCAAATATACGAAAAAAATCATTTACCGGCGCGTATTCCAGGAAAGGACTCACCAACAAACCTACCGTACACATTCCTGTCTTCTATGCAGTCGCCAACAAGGCTCATAAACAATCCAATTGTCCTTTTATAGCTAAAAAAGGTATCCATTTAGCCTAAAAGCGTTTCCAAATAATAAATCAAGTTAAATACAGAATATTTATGCCGAAAAATTATGCTGAATAACACAAAGTCTCTATATTTGCACTGTGTTTTTCATGGTATTAGATTTAAGGTTAGCAATGAAGATTGGTTGTCGTGATGACAACCTTTTCTTTTTTATAGACCATTCATCTTTTCTATTCGCATATAATCCACCAGCTATTTATATTATTTTTTCTCATCCTCACGATCAATCAGATAGAGAGGGAGAGCTCTGACCGGTTTGACCGAAACATGATTTCCTTTTTTACGACAAATCAGACACTCCTTTTTCAGTGTACGCCGGGAAAAGCTGAACACATAGTTCGGATTAAAATGAACCCCGTTAAAACGCACTTCAAAATGCAGATGCGCAGTCGTAGCCCGTCCGGTTCGACCGGTTAAACCAATGGGTGTTCCGGCTTTCACCACATCACCCGGCTTGACAAAGTTCTTGGAATTATGGCTGTAAACCGTTTCCAGCCCATTATAATGGCGGATAACGATGACATTCCCATAAGCTGAATAAGGCTTGGAAAAGCGAACCACACCATCAAAGGCCGCTACAATCGTATCGTTCGGACAGGTTTTTATGTCGTACCCGGAATGATGACGCCGCCGACCGCCATACGGCGAAATAACTTTGGCACCCGGTAATGGAAAAGCAAAATCGCCTTCCTGAATCAACGACAGGTCAATGATCTCTGTATCCGAATCCTTAAAACGGGCCACATCGCCCACCCCAATATGATTGATTTCACGACTGGTAAAGTTTGTCGATATGACTTTACGCGGAGAAGCCAACGAATCTAACTTGGCAGCTTCCGGATACTTCGGAAATTCAACCATCGGAATCGTTACTTCGGTAGTAGGAAAAGCTGCTTTGGCAGGCGGTAAGACCGGAGAAACATTCTTTTTCTTACCAAAAACATCTTGTGTGGAATGGCTCAGCAACAAGATGGCTAATACCATCCCACTATACACATATTTTCTGAATTGGAACTTCATTCTTAAAACAATTTCAAACAAAGGTAGTCGAAAAAGAAGCTAACTCCAATACAAAAAATGTTATATGGCAGATATACAGATTATTCCATATCTTCCAGAACCGGCTTATTCATCAGGCGATAAACATAACACTGGCTCATAATAACCAACGGATAGGCTACAAAGACACCGATAATGAACAAGATAACGCCTACGATCAATATCAATAACTGCGCTAACAAAAGACCCAACAAAGGCATTACCCGGCCTTTCGTCAAGTACCAGCTTTTACGCAACGCATCCAGCGCACTTGCATTTTCATCGACGATAAACTGTCCGAAGAACTGCAGACGAAGATACAAATAGACACCCGGTATCACAAAAATGAATAAACCGATACAAACAAGCACACTGGAAAGAATTCCGGCAATCATATATGAAAACAATTTCGTCGGATTCTGCATATAGGCTGAAAACTGAGGTTCATCGCCATCCATCGTCTGAAACATGTTCTTGATATATCCCAAAGCAAAAACAGACGATATGATGTAACTGATCAAGGAAGATACGACCTTTCCTCCTAAAGAAGAAGATAAAGGAGTCATAAACAAACTGACCGTAAAGGAAATCAAACACAGACCTATAACCAGACCAGCTAAAATCCAAATCTGAGATTTTACATTTTTCCAACTCTCTCTCAATACGTCTGAAACAATAATCGTGGTATCCATGATGTTTTTAATTTAAGTTATTTAGGTCAAAAGTAAACATTAATTACGAAAAAGCAAGGGTTTATTTAAAAATATCCACACAAAAGCTCTTTTCTTCCTACTCTTTCACATAGGAAGCTTTTCCATCAATGCCTTAAAAGAACATTTTTTTCAGGTAAATAAACCACATAAATGATTCCTTGACAAAATAGAACAAATCCATTTCTCGTATTCTTGATATCTGTTTCTCCTTAGAACTTATATTTTTGACAAATGTGGTAAAGCTTTATCACAGTTGTCAAAAAGCTTTACTATATATATGAAAAAGCTTTTTGACAGATGTCAAACAATTAAAAAGTAACGAGTTTAAAGAATTATCCCGGCAGGAACCAGCCTAAAGTTAACTTTCTCTTTTTCCGGATATCTAAAAAAGATGATTACGTCAAATTTCTATACGGAACAATTAATATTAATTTCATACCAAAATGTATCTTTTCTTTTCAGAAAATCATATAATATGCATACAAATATGGTTAAAATAAGATTTTAGCATCACCCTATTTTATAGAAAAGAGTTACCTTTGTATGGAAAAAAAGCGAGTAAAAGAAAATAGCAGGAAATGACATTCCTTACTTATTTTTCAAAAAAGAAGGATTAATATAGAGATTCGAGAATAATTTCAAATTTTTAATAATATATGAAGAAACATTTTTTGAAGTTCATGGTAACCCAGGGTAAGTACATGGTTATATGTGCGACTGGGTTTATTTTGTTTTCTTGTGGAAACAGCCAAAGTGGGATGAAGATGGGAGACAACGAATATGCTGTTGCTACAGTAACAACGACTTCGAGCAACCAGACGAAATCTTACCCGGCAACCATTAAAGGAACACAGGATATTGAAATCCGTCCGCAAGTTTCTGGTTTTATCGTCAAACTTTGTGTAGATGAAGGTGCAACGGTTCGTAAAGGACAGGCATTATTCCAGATCGATCCGACTCAATACAAGGCCGCTTTTAACCAGGCCAAAGCAGCTGTAGAAACAGCTAAAGCGAGCTTAAATACACTGACTCTGACTGAAAAGAACAAACACATGTTGTTCGAAAAACAGATCATCAGTTCATTTGAATACGAAACAGCCGTCAACAACTTATTATCGGCGAAAGCAGCCCTGGCTCAGGCCGAAGCATCACTGGTCAGCGCTAAGCAGAACCTGGATTTCTGTACGGTAACCAGTCCGTCTGACGGAGTGATCGGTACATTCCCGTACCGTATCGGTAGTTTGGTGAGTCCCTCTATTGCAGAACCACTGACAACCGTATCTGAAATCAAAGATATGTATGTATATTTCTCCATGACTGAAAAAGACCTGCTGCAACTGACAAAGACAGGTACTTCCCTCAAAGAAGAGCTGGAGAAAATGCCGGCAGTCAAACTGCAGCTGGCCGATGGAAGTTTTTATAGCGAAGAAGGTAAGATCGACGCCGTCAGTGGAGTAATCGATCAGACCACCGGTTCAGTAAGCATGCGTGCCATCTTCTCCAACAAGAATAACATCCTGCGCAGTGGTGGTACAGGAAATGTGATCTTCCCGTACACAATGGAGAACATCATCCTGATTCCTCAGTCATCAACGGTTGAAATCCAGGATAAGAAATTCGTTTATGTATTGCAGCCTGACAGCACACTGAAATATACGGAAGTCAAGATTTCTGATTTGAACGACGGTCAGAACTATATTGTGACCAGCGGCTTGAATTCTTCTGAGAAGATCGTTGTAGAAGGCGTACAGCAATTGCACAACGGGCAAAAGATCACCCCTATAACACAAGCACAGCAAGAGGCTAAATACCAGCAGCACTTAAAAGATCAGCATGATGGTAATCTGGCAACTGCTTTCAATTAATTTTTATAGGATAGACAATTAAATCAGAACAAATAAAATGAAATTAGATAGATTTATTAACCGTCCGGTGCTATCAACCGTTATTTCTATTTTGATAGTCATCCTGGGTGTTATCGGTCTTGCTACATTACCTATTACCCAATATCCGGACATTGCGCCTCCTACCGTATCGGTAAGAGCGACTTATACGGGAGCCAATGCGACCGCCGTATTGAACTCCGTCATCGCTCCGCTGGAAGACCAGATCAACGGTGTGGAAAACATGATGTATATTTCATCAACGGCCTCCAACACAGGTTCGGCCGATATCAATGTTTACTTCAACCAGGGAACCGACCCGGATATGGCGGCAGTCAACGTACAGAACCGTGTGTCAATGGCACAAGGATTGCTGCCGGCCGAAGTAACCAAAGTCGGTGTAACAACGCAGAAGAGACAGACCTCTATGTTGATGGTATTCTCTTTGTACGACAAGGAAGATAAATACAACATCGAGTTTATCGAAAACTATGCCAACATCAACTTGATTCCGGAAATCAAACGTGTAAGTGGTGTAGGTGATGCAAATGTGTTAGGTCAGGATTATTCTATGCGTATCTGGTTGAAGCCGGATATCATGGCTCAGTATAAACTGGTGCCGAGCGATGTCTCTGCAGCTTTGGCAGAACAGAACATTGAAGCGGCACCGGGTCAGTTCGGTGAACGCGGAAACCAGACCTTCCAGTATACCATCCGTTACAAAGGACGTCTGCAGAAACCGGGCGAATTTGCCGACATTGTCATCAAGGCATTGCCCGACGGCGAAGTATTGCGTCTGGGTGATATAGCAGACCTCGAATTGGGTCGTCTGGCTTATACCTTCAACAATACGGTAAACGGTCATAAAGCCGTATCTTGTATCGTATATCAGATGGCAGGAACCAACGCGACCGAGACCATTTCTAACTTGGAAAAAGTATTGGCCAACGCCGAAAAGACCTTGCCGGAAGGCTTGGGTATCAACATCGCCCAAAGTGCCAACGACTTCTTGTTTGCTTCTATCCACGAAGTTATCAAGACCTTGATCGAGGCATTTATCCTGGTATTTATCGTGGTATATATCTTCTTGCAGGATATGCGTTCTACCCTGATTCCGGCTATTGCCATCCCGGTTGCTTTGATCGGTACGTTCTTCGTCCTGAAACTGATCGGTTTCAGCTTGAACTTGCTGACCTTGTCTGCAATGGTGCTGGCGATTGCGATTGTGGTCGATGATGCGATCGTCGTCGTCGAGGGTGTCCATGCCAAACTCGACCAGGGATATAAATCCGTTAAGCAGGCTTCTATCGACGCGATGAGCGAATTAGGTGGTGCCATCGTTTCTATTACCTTGGTCATGATGTCTGTGTTCATTCCGGTAAGTTTCATGGAAGGAACCGCCGGTACCTTCTACCGCCAGTTCGGTTTGACCATGGCTATTTCTATCGGATTCTCTGCATTGAACGCCTTGACCTTGTCACCGGCCCTTTGTGCCATTCTGTTGAAGGCTCATGGAGATGACTCTTCCCTGAAGGAACGCGTGAATACCGCCGTGAAGACTTCAGGTAAAATCATGTTGCGCCGCTATACCGACGCCATCGGAAGATTGCTTCACCCAAGCATTACCTTAATCTTTACAGTCATTGCTATTTTGGGTATGATCTTCGGTATGTTCAGTTTCAGCAACCATCCGGCTTTGTGTATCCTCTTTATCGTTATCAGCGTTTTAGCATTGTTAGGTATGACAACCGATAAATTTAAACAAGCCTTCAATGCTGCTTACGAAAAGATTTTGAACCGATATAAGAAAAACGTATTGTTCTTCATTCAGAAATCAGTTATTTCTTTTGGACTGGTGGTTGCGGCCATCGCCCTCTTGGTATTTTTGATGAATACAACACCAACCGGTATGGTGCCGAATGAAGATACCGGGACCATCATGGGTGCCGTTACCTTGCCTCCTGGAACATCTCAGGAACGAGCTATGGAAGTATTGAACAAAGTAGACAGCCTGATAGCTGCCGAACCAGCCGTTCAGTCAAGAACCGTTATCTCCGGTTTCGGTTTCATCGGTGGTCAGGGTCCTTCTTACGGATCAATCATCATCAAGTTGAAAGACTGGGAAGAACGTTCGCTGATGCAAAACTCAGATATCATCGTCGGTTCGTTGTTCATGCGTTCACAGAAAATCATCAAAGACGCACAGGTACTGTTCTTCGCACCTCCTATGATTCCGGGTTATTCAGCATCCAGTGATATTGAATTAAACATGCAGGATAAAACAGGTGGAGAACTGGATCGTTTCTTCAACGTGGTTACAGATTATATCGCCGCCTTGAATGCCCGTCCGGAAATCAGCCGTGCGCAGACCACGTTCAACCCGAGCTTCCCGCAATACATGTTGGATATTGATGCGGCAGCTTGTAAAAAAGCAGGTATCAGTCCGAGCGACATCCTTTCAACCATGCAAGGATATTACGGAGGTCTTTACGCATCTAACTTCAACAGTTATGGTAAGATGTACCGTGTAATGATTCAGGCAGAACCAAGCGCTACGAAAAACCTCGAAACACTGAATAGCATCAAGGTTCGTAGCAGCAACGGAGAAATGGCTCCTATCACCCAGTTCGTAACCATGAAGAAAGTATACGGCCCGGATGTCATCAGCCGTTTCAACCTGTATACATCTATCAAGGTGATGGTAGCTCCGGCTTCAGGTTATACTTCAGGTCAGGCTTTGCAGGCCATTGCCGAAGTAGCCCAGCAGAATCTGCCGACCGGTTTCGGTTATGAATTAGGAGGTATGGCGCGTGAAGAGGCTGAAACAAGTAGCGGAACGACAGCTATTATCTTCCTGCTGTGTTTCGTCTTCGTTTACTTGTTGCTGAGTGCCCAGTATGAAAGTTATATCTTGCCGCTGGCCGTATTGCTGTCAATTCCGTTTGGTCTGTTCGGAAGCTTCCTGTTCGTCAATGGTATGGGAGCATTAGGTAGTATTCCGGCCTTGAAGATGATTTTGGGAACCATGTCAAATGATATTTACATGCAGATTGCCTTAATCATGTTGATGGGTCTGTTGGCAAAGAACGCGATCTTGATTGTAGAGTTCGCCCTCGACCGACGTCGAATGGGTATGAGTATATCCTGGGCTGCCGTATTAGGAGCCGCAGCTCGTCTGCGTCCTATCCTGATGACATCAATGGCCATGATCATCGGTTTGCTTCCGTTGATGTTTGCCTTCGGTGTTGGAGCACACGGTAACCGTACATTAGGAGCTTCCGCCATTGGAGGTATGTTTATCGGTATGATCTTCCAGATCTTTATTGTTCCTGTATTGTTCGTCGCATTCCAGTACTTGCAAGAAAAAGTTAAACCGCTTGAATGGGATGATTTGGACAACAGTGATATGAATAGCGAAATTGAACAATATGAACAAATAAAAGAATGATTCGGATGAAAAGAAGTAATATATTTTATATGATGTGCGCGACTGCTTTATTAAGCAGTTGCCACATTTACAAAGCGTATGATCGTCCTGAGGATATCAACGCTGATGGAATTTATCGGGATCCCGTATCTCTGACTGACACACTGGCTGTCAGCGATACGACCAATATGGGAAACATTCCCTGGCAAGAATTATTCAAGGATCCGAAACTGCAGGCTTTGATAGAAGAAGGCCTGGCAAACAATGTAGATATGCAGGCAGCCGTATTGCGTGTAGAAGAGGCCCGCGTCATGCTGACATCAGCACGCTTGTCGTTCTTGCCTTCCATTAACCTGGCTCCACAAGGATCAGTAACCACTATGGATGGCGGCGATTTTGTCAAGGCCTATACACTTCCGGTTGCAGCCAGCTGGCAGGTAGATCTGTTCGGTCAGTTATTGAACGCAAGCCGCAGCCAGAAGACAGCTTATCTACAGAGCCAGTACAGCCAGCAGGCTGTCCGCTCACAGCTCATTTGCGGCATTGCCAATTCGTATTATACCTTGTTGATGCTCGACAAGCAGGAAGATATCACAGCCAGAACAGTAGATATCTATGCAGAGAATGTCCGCGTCATGGAAGCCATGAAGATAGCCGGTATGACGACAGAAGCAGCCGTTACTCAAACCCGTGCGGCTTATCATCAGACGGCAGCTTCATTGATCGACTTGCAACGCCAGATCAGAGAAGTAGAAAACTCTTTGTCTGTCCTGTTGGCAAAAGCGCCTCAGCATATCGACAGAGGAACATTAGACGAGCAGATCATGCCGGAAGAATTGACAGCCGGTGTTCCTATCCAGCTTTTGGCCAATCGTCCGGATGTAAAGATAGCAGAAATGAACCTGGCAAGTGCTTATTATTCTACGAACCAGGCAAGAGCAGCCTTCTATCCGGGATTGAACATCACAGCTACTGCGGGATGGACAAACGGTTCGGGCATCAGTGTTGCTAATCCCGGACAGTTCATGTTCCAGGCTTTGGCGGCGTTGGCACAGCCGATCTTCAACAACGGTAAATTAATTGCCAACTTGAAGGTAACTAAAGCAGAAGAAGAGATCGCCAAGATGAACTATCAGCAGACTATCTTAGCGGCTGGTCAGGAAGTCAGTGACGCCTTGCATTTATATGATGCCAGCAACAACAAGCTGATAGAAGACAGAGCTCGTGTAGAACAGCTGGAAAAAGCCGTTGTCTATACAAAAGACCTGTTCCAAAGTGGAGATGCTACTTATCTGGAAATATTGACATCACAACAAAGTCTGCTCAGTGCACAGTTAACAGAAGTATCTGATAATATCCAGCGAATCCAGGCTGTTATCAATCTTTACAGTGCATTAGGCGGTGGTAGAGAATAACCCTATAAACAAATACAATTATGATTAGTCCTTTAGCTTATGTCGATGCAAATGCAAAAATAGGAAACAATGTAACTGTCCATCCGTTTGCATACATTGATAAAAATGTAGAAATAGGCGACAACTGTGAGATTATGCCTTATGCCAGTGTCCTCAGCGGAACCCGCATGGGAAAAGGCAACCGCATTTTCCAGCATGCCGTACTGGCTGCCGAACCTCAAGATTTCAAATATAAAGGCGGTGACACGCTGTTAGTCATCGGTGATAATAACGTGATCCGTGAAAATGTTGTAATCAACCGGGCTACGGCCGACGGACAGACACAGCTGGGTAATGGGAATTTCATTCACGAAGGCGTCCATATTTCTCACGATACAAAAGTAGGTAATCACTGTGTCATTGGCTATGGAAGCAAGATCTCCGGTAATTGCGAGATTGAAGATTGTACCATATTTGGTGGAAACATTCTGGTCAGCCAAGGATGCCGAGTTGGTTCATGGTCCATGATCCAGACAGGATGCCGCTTCCGGAAAGATATTCCGCCTTATATTGTAGCAGCCAAAGAACCGACAAGCTACTACGGAGTAAATGCAGTCATCTTATCGCATGAAGGGTACAACGAAAAGATCATTAAGCATATCGGTCATGCTTACCGTATCCTCTACCAAAGTAACTGCAGTATATTTGATGCCCTGCTGATGATTCGGGATCAGGTTCCGATGAGTGAAGAAATCGAACACATCATACAATTTGTCGAAGCTTCTAAATTAGGAATCATTCGAGACTGATATCCGAACAGATTCTTGAATATATAAAAGCGGCGTTCTGGTAACATTGAACCATGACGCCGCTTTTTTTGTTCTAAATAGAAAAGGAGGTTACTATGGCTAGACCCGTTATTCCCGGGATGTCGGCAGATGAACAGCTCAAACTGTATGAACAATTACAGCATTACAATGCAGAGCGCGATTCGTATAAAGTAGCTGGAGTGTATTTATTAGTGATTCCGCATGATGGGAAAAAGTGTTACTCTCTCTGGTGCTACTCGCCTACACTCGAACGAAATCCGATTCTCTTCATTCAGGATTTAAGTGAACAGATTCAGGAATCACTGAGGCTTGCCACTTCTATGTTCTTTTATTCCAAACGTAAGCTGCTGATTGTTGAATACAACGCAAAACGAATGACTTCAAAGGGGGATGATCTGATCGGGTTCGGCAAGTACAGAGGTCATTATTTATATGAGATACTGCAAATAGATCCGGCGTATGTAGTCTGGATTGCCAACAAATATACACCTCGTATTCCGAAGCAAGAACGCTTTGTCCAGATAGCCCGTGTATATGTATCTGTCTATCTGGATCGCATCTGGCAGAAGAAAAAGCAGACTGAAACATCTCACTACCTCGGGAAGAAAGGGCAGACCGTCAAAGATCTCACACTAAAGGTTTCTCATGTCCGGTTGGAAGACGATCCTTATAAAACAGGCGTTCAGGGCAATGAACCGGTGTTTTATGTGAACCAGATTGTCGGACTCACCGACATTCACGGCAATCGGGTGATTATCATTTTCCCGGCACTTTATCCCAGCCTGGTTTCCGGACAATTATCAGCTCTTGAACATGCATATCGGGCCGGAGAGATTCTGCACGTCTCTACGGCTCGTATATTTAAGATATTCGAATACCGCGGTATCAAATATACCCGACTCTATTATGTCCGTCTCAAACGATAAAAGTTACAGCATATACCGCAGTTGATCCAGCATCAGCGGAATTTCCTCTTCTTCAATACCGGCATTCTTCAGGTCTGCGATGTCTTGCTCAAACTGCTTGTAGAACTTGAACCAGTCTCCGCCTTCTTTTTCTACAGCCTGCTTATAGTAGGCCAACGCCGCCTTGTTGTTCTGTAAGACCCATTCTGTATGTCCGGCATTCAGGAAATCTTGGGTATTCGGTTGTGCCTCCAATATCTTCTTATAATATTTCCGGGCCTGATCATACTTACCGGTCAGAAACGAACACCAGGCAATCGGCCTCCAGGCTTTATGACTTGTCGTATCCAGATAATCTACCTTATAATAATACTTCAACGCTTCGTTATAATTCTTCAGTTCCAGATGACAATGCCCGATACTGATCTGAACAGACAGATTATCCGGGTTCAGCACCTCATACCGATGATAATACTCCAGCGCTTTGTCCGGCTGCTTCAGCGTTTTATAGCAGACAGCTATCCGGCGAATAATCCATTTGCTGTTTGGATTCAGCAAGTCTGCATGCAGATAATCCTTCAAAGCGCCTTCCAGATCACCGTTCATCTGACGGCAATACCCGGCTTTCTGATACAGGATGTCATTCTCGTTATCTTGCTGGATCAGTTCTTCAAAGATGTTCAACGCATCCTGAAAATAATTCTTACGCAAATAATATTCAGCGATAGCTGTCAGGCTGACCGCATCTGATATAAATGGTTTAACTTCTGCCAGGTGATGAAAGTCGAGCGTATAAGTAAATATGTCATCAAAGTCAAGATGACTGGGGAAAAGTTTATGGAAACGATACAAATCCTGAATGTATCGCCCGGCAATCTGTTCCACTTTCGAATGCTTTTCCTGCAATTCTTCCTGATTCTGACGAAGCATCTCTGCCGCCTGCCCGTCGAATTGTCCCATCATAGCCGTCCGTGCACTTTCGGGCAATTGCAGCATGCTCAGGAAAAAGGAATACTGATCTGAATTACACATGAACGATGTCTGCGTTACCTGTTCAAACAGATGCAACTCGTTCTGATTGCCTTTAAAACCGGAAGTAAGCACTGAATGCCCGGCATCAAACGGTAAAAACCAGTTTCCGATTTCCCGGAAGAACGGATAGTTTTTCAGATGGACAAATGTTGAATGTAAAACATCTGCTCCTTCCATCTGTAATTCGCTGAATTCCGTCATCATCCGGCTTAATTCTTTGTCGGCAAAAATCGAATCCTGCCATTCCGGATTCATTTCATCGCCCAGCTGCTCCGGATTCAAATCCTTCAGGTTTATCTTTTCTCCCAACGTTGGACTCAGTTTCATCATTCCCGGTAAGATTTCGTTCCACAGTTTCTTGGAAATCTTCTCTGTTTCCCGGGAGAGAATGAAGCGAAGAATAATGGTCTGTATGGTCTGCGAAAACGAAGGCAAAGCTTCTGCCAGCGCATGCATCCGGTCACTGATGAAAGGATATAACGAAGTCCGTTTCCGATATTTATACAAGACAAGTAAAATAGCGATCAAAGCCCGGACCGAAATCTCCTGTTTCTGACTGGAAGCGGCATCAAACAGAAGTGTCATTTTCTCTTTGTCAAAATATTCCTCGAGACTGAGCAACAGGGCTGAAACGACCTGGCAACCGACACTCTCCGGCATTTCTGTATCCTGCAGAATAGCCTGAAGTTCGCAGACTTCTTCGGTCGTTAATGGTCCGGAAATCCAAATCTTATTGAATAATGTCAGAGAAGCCGCCTCCAATTGTTGCTTGGCACTGATATCGGCATGGGCAGCCTGTATATCAGGCTCACTGCTCAGCTGTTGATACAAATACGTATAAGAGACTGCACAGGACTGCTTCAGCGAACGACGCCGGCTGTAGAAATACAACGGAGAATCGACCGCCAGCGCTTTTTGTTTCACCATGTCGGCTAGTTCATAAGTTGATGCTTGTATTTGCCGATAAATCTGTTCCTGCATCGGATCTTGTATGCCATCCATCCGATAGCGCAACATATATTTATAAGTTTCCTGCAGTTCATTCAGTTTATCCTGAAAATCGTAATGACCTGAACCGGCAATCAAGCCCTGCAAGCCATCAAAAGCATTTTTCAGTTCTTTCCGGTCCAGCCATTCAATAATCCGACTGTATGTTTTATTTATATCCTGTATAGTCATAAAAGTCTAATAAACAATAATCCTTGCACAAAGATAACATGTTTTGAGTTTCTAAGCGGGCATGTTTATAAGTTTTTAAGTTTAGATGCCGGTTCATCCGACCCAATACTTCGCTGTCTTTCCTGTTAGGCGGCGGATCAGGATAACCAAACCCCAGGAAACAAGAAAGGCGATGACTGCCGCCGCCGGTATTTGCAGGCAAATAGGAACTTCTGCCATACGCATCAAAGCGACACTCGGTCCAACAAAGAAATAATGAATCATATACACGCCAAACCCACAGACGGTCAGATTGGCCAAGGCTTTCTGTATCCGCTCCGAACGAACTGTTACCTTTTTGCACAGCAGGAAAATAGGTATCGTCATCATCACGACATTCGGCGAACAATAATAAAAGAACAATTCCAGCTGCTCATCGGTGAAATCTGGCAGCGAAGTCATGTGTCGGAAACCCGCAAAGGTGATGCCAAAACCTATGATAAACATCGGAATACCTGCCACCAGTATCTTCGGCAAAGACCAGTCGTGGTGACGTAAATAATGACCTAACAGCAAATAGCCGTTGAAACCGGCGAAATAATATAGCATGTAAAATTCATTCCAGGCACAAGCGCCCCAGATATACTCGTTTACAAATGCCCGGAGATAAGGAACAAATAAAGTAACGCCCCAACCAATCAGGAAGCACAATTTGGCTCTTTCGGAAGCCTTTTCTATCCAGGCCGAGAAGATTGGCATATACAAATACAATCCGATCAGCAGATAAATATACCACATATGCACATCGACAATCGAAAAATTCACCGGAATTTGTCCGATAAAGCCCAACGATACGGTCAGCGACTGACGGAGTGCGTCTTCACCTGCGTATGGGAAGAACGTGAGAATCACAGAGGGATCTAAACCCAACAATCCCGTCAGCCATGGAAACAGACTGTAAATAACAGACCACACCAGGAAAGGCCAGAACACACGACTGATCCGCTTCTTATAAAACGGACCACTCTCCTCTTTTACCGGAAGCAGCAAGGCTCCGGTAATCATCACAAACAACGGAACACACGGACGGAGCAAAGAGCCATAAACAGCGCCCCAGTATTTGATGCTTGCAATATCTGCCGTCGGATCACCGGCATAGAAGTTAAACGGATCTGCGCTATGGCAACAGACAACGGTAAACATAGCTACTAAACGAACGACATCAAGCCAGACAATGTGTTTAGATGGTTTAGAAATAAGTGCTTCTTTCATTGTTTTATTTGATTAAGTATTATTAATGGGATAAAGATAACAAGAATAATAGAAGCTACAGTCGGATTTTTATATGTAAGTTTGTAAGGAAATAAAAAGTGTCTCACTCCAATAAATTCAAACAACATGGAAAAAGATCATATGATGGAAAAAAGAGAGCCTCATGACACCATTAACCTATTCAAAGAGGTTCAAGAGAAAATATTATTCCTCCGAAATCAAGAAGTCATATTAGATGCGGATGTTGCTCAATTATATGGCGTGGAGACACGAGAGGTTAACCAAGCCGTACGCAACAATCCCAATAAGTTTCCAAAAGGGTATGTATTTGAGATTGATAGGCAAGAACTTACAGAGTTGCGATCAAAATTTTTGATCGCAAATAAATCTAAGAGCCGTACTATGCCCAAAGCCTTTACAGAAAAAGGCTTGTATATGCTTGCAACCATCTTAAAAAGTTCTCAAGCAACACAAACTACCATTGCCATTATAGAAACTTTTGCTACAGTTCGCCATCTGAAACGGGAACTCCGTAATTTACACGAAGAACACGACAAACAGCAGCAACAATCCAAGATGCAGTATTTTGGAGATTTGCTTTCAAGCATCGTCATGCCCGATTTGGAAACATCTGAAACAGAGTCCAGTTTGGAAATCAATTTCTTGATAGGCAAGATAAAGCATACGGTGAAACGGGTAAGAAGACAAAATGATCCTGATTACACCGAAACAGAATAATGTTTACATCAGCCGTTAAATCATCAGCTAATAAATTCAAATACTTATATTATTTATGATTGAATGTATGAAGAAAAGACGGACTATCCGTCAATACACAGAACAGGATGTTCCTGAAGAATTATTATGTGAATTACTGGAAGTCGCTTCCCGGGCTTCCAATACGGGAAATATGCAGCTTTACAGTGTGGTTGTTACCCGCGACCCGGAGCGGAAAGCACAACTGGCTCCGGCTCATTTCAACCAGCCGATGGTGACAAGTGCACCCGTAGTCTTGACATTTTGTGCAGACGCCAACCGGTTTGTCAAATGGGCAGAACAACGGAAGGCAAAGGCGGGCTTTGACAACCTGCAAATGTTCATGGCTGCTACCATCGATGCAATGCTTTTTGCTGAAGCTTTTGCCGAAGCAGCCGAAGAGAAAGGTCTCGGACTTTGCTACTTAGGAACAACGGCCTATAATGCCGACCAGATCATAAAGATTCTTTCATTACCGAAATTAGTGGTTCCGATTATTACGATCACCTTAGGATATCCGGCAGAGCCACTGCCTGAACAATCAGAACGCTTGCCTTTGGCAGCCATCATGCATCAGGAAACATATACCGACTACACACCGGCATCCATCGATCAGTTCTATCAGGAAAAGGAAGAGCTGGCTGTCAACCAAGAATTTGTACGCATCAACCAGAAAGAGACATTGGCCCAGGTCTTCACCGACTTGCGTTACACAAAAGCCAACAACGAACATTTCTCTGAAGTTCTTCTTCAGGTGCTGAAAGATCAGGGATTCTTGAAATAGAAGATAACGAGAATCGTAGATGAAAGTAACGAGAAGCTTTTTTAAACCTCGTTACTTTTAATCTCAAATACGCCGGCTTTTACTCAAAACACGCCAGCTTTTGATGAAAAGCCGGCGTGTTTTTTTACAGTTCAGACCGAGGCAAAAAAATATCCGTCTGATTTACGAATAAACCAGACGGACATTACTATTTATATAAGGTATGTATTAGCCTCATACATTATACAGTCGGTTGCGGAGCAGCCGGGTTGTTATCGCTTTCAGCAATACCTTTGTTTGTTTCCATTTCGCACTGCGGAATACGATAGATCATGATCTGAGATTCCGGTTCCAGATTGTACTGAACGATTGCTTCGTAGTTGGTATTCTTACGGATAATCGGTTTCTTCAGACGCAGGATATCGAACAAGGAGAAACCTTCACCCCACAATTCCATACGACGCTGCAACCAGATTTCGTCCTGCATTGCCTGAGCAGATGTAGCTGTGCAAGTGTATGACGGGTTACGATAAGTCTTCACGAAGTCTTCCAGTGTCTGTTTAGCTGTAGTCAGGTTACCCGACATCGCTTCACCTTCAGCCTTGATCAGATACATTTCTTCTACACGCATCAAAGGCCAGTCCTGTGAGTTGGTTGTATTACCCATTACATCCTGATAAGCACCGAACTTCACATTCGTATAAGGAGCCAAACCAAAGTAATCGATCACCGGAGTACCGTCTACCGTTTCATTATCAACCAAAGTAGATGTTCCTTCCGGAGAAATGAACCACTGTTTACGGATATCAGTATCAGGGATCTGATCATACAAAGCAGAACTTACATAACGGAATGTTCCGGTCAGCGTAGTATAACCGTTACCTGTCAATGAACACAAGTGAGACGGCCAGTTGATAATACCTGTTGTTACTACATCGTTATCCGGAGTAATCAGAACACCCCATAACCAAGAGTTGGCAGTAGCAGAGTTGAATGTCGGTTTAGAAACTTCAGCCAATGACTGCGGAGTACCACCGGCAATGGCCTTTTCTGCATCACTGGCAGCTTCAGCCCATTTCTGCATCAGCAGATTAGCACGGGCACGCAAACCATAAGCAACAGCCTCATCAATCTGATCCTTGTTTGAACCATTATCAAAACCGGCCAACAGTTCGATTGCCTGATTCAAATCGCTCATGATCTGGTCATATACCTGCTGAACCGTAGCACGCGGGTTGGTCTGCATTTCTTCTTCCGTCATTGTCTCAGTAACGATCGGAACGCAAAGCTCATTCTCATGTCCGGCATAAGTGAACTGATAGATCTGAGCCAGATTCAGATAATCGTAGGCACGGGCAGCCAAAGCCTGACCCCGGTAACGCTTCATCGATTCATCTTCACTTCCGTCTGTCAGCGTCAATACATTGTTGGCAGCCTTCAAGTGATTGTAGAAGGTCTTCCAGATCAGTTCATCACCTACGCTGGTATAAAGACGGTCTGAATAATTCTGAGCTGTTCCAAACCAGTTATAACCAGATGTAGAACAAGGCATATCCTGACCACCTTGTTCCAGGAACTGGCTGACAGCCGCTACACCATAATCGTTATGATAAGTCGTTGCATCGTCCGAAATAGTTCCAAACACATTCAGTTTGGCAGCCATTGCATTTACTTCGGCTGTAATCAAGTTCGGGCGTTCAGCGATGATATCTTCCTTCTGTTCACCACTCACATACTGGCCTTCCGGAAACTTGTCCAAATCACAAGAAGCCAGCAATAAAGCGGCACTTGCGAACATTAAATATTTATTTGTCATTTTCATATACTCTAAAAACAATTAACGGATTAGAAATTCAATGAGATACCGCCAGAAATCGTACGGATCGGTGAATAAACGTTATCAGCAGTCACATACCCCTGACGTGGATCCAAACCTTTACGAGCCGTCAGCAACGCTACGTTATCAGCTACGAAATACAGACGGATACCGTCGATCTGCAATTTACGAGTCCATGTCTTCGGCAATGTATAACCGAAAGTAATGTTCTGTAAGCTCAGGTAATCAGAACTTGTCAACCAGCGGTCTTGCGTCACAGTTCCTGTATATTGGTCTTGCACATTCAAACGGGGAACATCGGTATTCTTATTTTCCGGAGTCCAGGCATTCAGCATATCTACGTGCCAAGCTGCCCCCATAGCATCTGTACTCATCAAAGCCTGGTACGTGTAATCCAGGATACGACCGCCTAACTGATAAGCAAAGGCAATTGAGAAATCAAAACCATGGAATGTAAAGCTGGTTCCGAAACCACCATATACCTTCGGCAGGATATCGCCTGAAGCAAAACGGTTAGAAGATGCTTCAGAATAAGAAGTCGTAACAGTCTTACCTTCTGCATTTGGTTCTGTCAGAGCCCACTGGCTTTCACCGGTTTCCGGATTTACGCCTGCATATTTTGGCAAATACAACTGATACATAGATTCACCTTCGCGATAGATACGGCTACCATCTATCAACTGACCGTTCAATTCAGGAGCCAGTTCCAATACTTTGTTCTTGAAATGAGTCAGGTTGAAGTTGATATCCCATGTAAAGTCTTTTGTATTGATGATGTTTGAATTCAAATCCAATTCAACACCACGGTTCACCATTGATCCTACGTTTTCTGGGTAACGAGAGTAACCCATTGACGGAGATACCGGTTTGAAGTAAAGCATGTCGGTTGTCTTACGAGAGAAATACTCAGCGCTACCGCTCAACTTACCACCCCAGAATGTGAAGTCAAAACCAGTATTGAAGCTGTGTGAAGTTTCCCACGTAATATCCGGATTACCTTTATAATACAAAGAAGTAGCAAAGTCACCGTTATTGTTTGCCAATGTATACTGGTCCATATACGGATAATAGTTACGGTACAGACCACCTTCGTACATCAAGTTATCATTACCCTGCAAACCGTAGCTGATCTTGAACTTCAACATGTCAATCCATTTCTGGTTTTCCAAGAAGGCTTCCTTGTTCATCAACCAACCAGCACCGATTGACCAGAAGTTACCCCAACGGTTATCCGGGTGGAAGGCAGAAGAAGCATCACGACGATAAGAAGCAGAACCGAAGTACTTGCCATCATAATCGTACTGCACACGGAACAACCAGCCTTCGGTTGCATAGTTGTTCGTATAAGAATAATTATTCTGGTTCAAAATACCGTTGTACAATTCGGAAACATCCGGATTATAGATCTTTTCACGTGAACCATACAATTCTTGATATTTATAGTTGTAGTTTTCATGACCGGCCAATACATCCAAATTGTGCACCTCGTTGAATGTCTTGTTGTAAGTCAGCAAATACTGCTGGTTCGTACTGAATGTACGTTGAGATGCGACATAAATCATACCTCCAACACCACTCGTTTCAGAATATTGTCCATAGAATGGATTGACCATATTAGTATAACGCACATTGTTGGCATCTACACCAATATTGATCTTTGCCTTGATACCACCCCAGATATCGATATCTGCAAACCACTTACCGCTGATAACATCACCTGCATATCTCATCTTATCCAGCATGTAGCTTGCCAACGGGTTAGCATTCGGGATTACATTGTTACGCTTAAAGTTCGTATCCGATCCATAATCATAACGTAAGAAACCACGGTTGTCTGTCATGATATTTCCGGAAGCATCACGGATATACATCGGATAGATGGCACCCATAATATTGGCTGCGTAGAAAGCATTCGCATTCGAAGTACCGCCTTCAGTATCCTGCTCACGGCTGTCGTAGTGCGTAAACGATACGTTACCACCCATCTTCAACCAAGGCTTCACCTGATAATCTGCTTTCAAACGGGCAGAATAACGCTGGAAACCTGAGTTCGGAACGATACCCTGATCATCCAGATAACCGGCAGACATATAATAGTTCATCTTGTCGTTGGCACCGCTCACACTCAGGTTATATTCCTGACGGGTGTTGTTTTCGAACAATGCGTCACTCCAGCTATCCGGTGTATAATAATATGTACCGTCAGAATAACCCAATGTTGCATTCGGATTCAGTTTACCGTCCATACCGATCAGCTGTTCACCATTCGGAATGGTAAATACCTGATATCCTAAATAAGAAGAAGACAACATGGCCTGGTTGGCATATGCATTGGCACTTGCCAGATCACCAGCAGCTGCATAGCCCTTCAAGTCGCCATTATAGATGGCTGAATAAGCCATTTCATAGAACTTACCCGGATCTGTAACTGTTTCGTATGATGGAATACCACGTTTGTTTACTCCCCACTTAGCATCGAAAGTAACGCGGGCATCACCCGTCTTACCACGTTTGGTCGTAATCAAGATAACACCATTGGCACCACGTGCACCATACAAGGCATTTGAAGCAGCATCCTTCAAGACAGTCATTGACTCAATATCAGAAGTACTGATAGCTGAGATCTCACCATCATAAGGAACACCATCGACTACATACAACGGAGTGTTGCTGGCAGAAATAGAACCGATACCACGGATACGAACCGTAGCGTCTTTACCCGGCTGACCAGTACTACTGGTTGTCTGTACACCGGCTACCTGACCTGCCAAAGCATTTGTTACGTTAGATGTCTGACGAGAAGTAATCTTTTCATCCTTAATCGTCGCAGCAGAACCTGTAAAAGCTGATTTCTTGGCAGTACCATAAGCTACGACCATTACTTCATCCAACGCTTGTGAGTCAGATTCCAGAACAGCATTTACCTTTGAAGAAACACCCACTTCTACCTTCTTCATACCTACGTATGAAATCTCCAGAAGCTTGCCATTGGAAGGAACATCTAATGTGAAGTTACCATCAAAATCAGTTACTGTACCGATTGTTGTTCCTTTTACGACTACTGATGCACCAATTACCGGATCACCGTTTTCATCAAGAACTTGACCGGTCACCTTGGTGTTTTGAGCCATTACCGCAGTCATACCCATCAACAGGCTGGCTACAGTCAGAGTAAACCTTTTCATCATAAATACACTTATTTATTAAACATATAAATATTCAAACCTTTTCTAAAGACAGACTTAGTACATACCGAACTTACAGTTCTGTCTATCATCGACCTCTCTAATGTTTTGTTTCTTTGCTTTCGCTTATTAGAGGCTGCAAAATTACAACAAAAAATGTAAAAATGCAACGAATCATAAATTTAACAATCTAATCATTTACGTATTATCACCCGAAATATATCAGAAAGTCACAAAATAAAACATTATACATACCAATTCAGACCACACAACGTAACACTATTGTTGTATTTATTACGTTTTAATGTAATTTTGTTCGCCATAAATTTATCTCTTTTTTTTAAATATACAATCATTCACCCCTAAAAATTCTCTATTCTTAGCATAGAAATAGCTAAAAATAGAAATTTCCCTATCATATGATGCTTATTTCGTTGTCTGTCATCGGTTCTCCGTTCTTTTGGCTTTACCCAAAAGAACCAAAAGGTCAAGGCTTACACTCCGAAGGCCGGAATACTAATAATTGATCGCTTTTCGCGCGTAGGCGCGTTACTCTCTCTCAATAATAAATATACTTTCTTATCCTTTTCTTTACTATACTTTACTTTATGCACTTTCCACGGTTAAAATCGGCGTTTTAGCTGTGCAAACAAGGGTTTCATCTGTGCTTAAAAAGCGGTTCGGTATGGACTAAGTCTTTTTAGTAAAGGTTTGAATATTTATATGTTTAATAAATAAGTGTATTTATGATGAAAAGGTTTACTATGACTGCGGCTTGCCTGCTGATGGGTATGACTGCGGTAATGGCTCAAAACACCAAAGTGACCGGTCAAGTTCTTGATGAAAACGGCGAACCGGTAATTGGTGCATCAGTAGTCGTAAAAGGAACAACAATCGGTACTGTAACTGATTTCGACGGTAACTTCACATTAGATGTTCCTTCGAACGAAAAACATCTGGAGATTTCATACGTCGGTATGAAGAAAGTGGAAGTGCGCGTTTCTCCTCAGGTAAAAGCTGTTCTGGAATCTGACTCACAAGCGTTGGATGAAGTAATGGTCGTAGCTTATGGTACTGCCAAGAAATCTTCTTTTACTGGTTCTGCTTCTAATATCAGCAACGAAAAACTTGAGCTTCGTCCTATTACGAACGTAACCAAAGGACTTGAAGGACAAACTACCGGTTTATTGACAACCTCAGGTTCTGGTCAGCCTGGTGAATCAGCAAAAATCGTTATTCGTGGTTATGGTTCTATCAACGCATCACAAAACCCGTTATATGTAGTCGATGGTATTCCTTATGATGGTGATTTGTCATCTATCAATCCTTCGGATATTCAGTCCATGACAGTTTTGAAAGATGCTTCTGCCGGTGCTCTTTATGGTGCACGTGGTGCCAATGGTGTCGTTATGATCACAACCAAGCAGGGTAAAGAAGGTAAAACCTCTGTAACCTGGCGTTCAACAGTAGGCTGGTCATCCAGAGCATTACCTGAATACAGTACCGTAAATCAGAAAGACTTCGTTCAATTGACATACGAATCTTTACGTAACGGATATATCTTCAACAACGGTTATGACTGGGCAGATGCTGAAGCGCAAGCCAGAGTCGATTTGAGCGGTACGTTAGGAGGAGAGCTTTATAACCCATTCAAGAATTATACCTGGGACAATATCATTGATCCACAAACCGGTATGGTAAGAGCAGATGCTCAATCAGTATGGAATGAACGATGGATGGATGCCTTATTAAAGAACAATGCTTTCCGTCACGAACATCAGTTAGGTGTTAACGGTGGTACTGAAAAGACAAAGTACATGTTCTCTTTGGGTTATCTGAATGAAGATGGTATTTTGGTTACTACCGGATTCCAGCGTTATAATGCCCGTGCCAATGTCAATTCTCAGATTACTGACTGGTTCAATGCTTTCGTAAATACATCTCTTTCTCATTCTATCCAGAATTACAGTGATTACGACGGATCTTCTACGTCTAACGTCTGGTATTCTTCTCAGTTTGTTTCACCGCTGTTGCCTCTTTATATCAAAGATGCCAACGGAAACAACGTATTGGATGAGAATGGTAATCCACAGTTAGACTACGGTGAAAACGGACGTCCGGGTAGTTACAACGATTATAACCCGTTAGGTGGACTGGTTGATGATAAAGCCAACATCAAAAATGACGTAGCCGGTGTTCGTACGGGTATCACGTTAGGATCAGACAAAGATGAATACGGTGTATTCAAAGGACTGAAGCTGAATGTCAACTTCGGTATGGACTACCGCAGCCAGAATAAGATGTCGTACATGAACATGTATCATGGTAACCAAGCTGCAGCCGGCGGTTTATTGACCAAGAACAACAGCCGCATGCAGAGTTATACCTTCAACCAGTTGCTGACTTGGAACCGTTCCTTCAATTTACATAACTTCGATGTGATGGTAGGTCATGAATTCTATGCTTACCAATACGAATATCTGGAAGCTGGTAAAACCAATCTGGTAGACGGTATCTTGGAATTACGTCCGGGTACAACATTGTATGCAGCCGATTCTTATACAGATAAATATCGTATTGAATCATGGATGGGACGTATCAACTACAACTTCGATGAAAAGTACTATGTATCGGCTTCTATCCGTACTGATGGTTCTTCTCGTTTCTATAAAGATAACCGTTGGGGTACATTCTGGTCATTAGGTGGAAACTGGCGTATTTCTAAGGAAAAATTCATGGAAGATGTAAACTGGGTAGACAACTTGTCAGTAAAACTCAGTTACGGTCAGCAGGGTAATGATAATATTCTGAACTCTTTAGGTGCCAGCAACTATTATTTGTGGCAGAGTTTGTATGACTTGAGTTGGGCAAACGAAAATCAGATCGGTGCTATGGTCAGCTCTTTGGAAAACAAGAATGTTACCTGGGAAAAGAACGGCAACATGAACGTAGGTATCGAAGCTTTACTGTTCGACAGCCGTATCAGTTTGAATGCTGAATATTACAACAAGAAAACTGTAGACATGCTGTTGTCATACCCGATGGCTACTTCAACCGGTTTCAACGGTTACAATGCCAACGTAGGTAATATGCGTAACAGCGGTTTCGAATTCGAATTGAGAGTAACTCCGGTCCGTACGGATAACTTTACATGGAACGTAACCTGGATGGGTTCAACCGTAAAGAACAAAGTATTAAAGCTGACAGGAGAATCTCCTGAAATCATCAGTGGTGTGTACAGTATCAAAGAAGGAATGCCTATCAATACCTTCTATATGGCTAAATCGGCCGGCGTTGATCCTGCTACCGGTGCTCAGTTATACTGGGTTTATGACAAAGACGAAAATGGTAATATTACCAACGAACGTATCAGTAGCGACTATACAAAAGCAGCCAACAGTAAATATTATTTAGGCAGCCGTATTCCGGATCTGTATGGTAGCTTAGGCACCGATTTATCATGGAAAGGCCTGGATATTTCTATCCTGACAACCTATTCTATCGGTGGTAAGATCTACGATAGCCTGTACCAAGGTTCAATGGAAAATATGTACTACAACAACGCCTGGAACGAACATGCTTTACGCCGTTGGCAGAAGCCGGGTGATATAACCGATGTTCCGCGTATTGAAGTAGCCAGCTCAAATACAACCAGCGACCGCTTCCTGATCAATGCTTCTTATTTCACAATCAAGAACATCACTTTAGGATATACGTTGCCGAAAGCTTGGACTAAAAAAGCTACGCTGAATACAGTCCGCGTATTCGGTTCTGTCGACAACCTGGCTATTTTCAGCCATCTGAAAGGTATGGATCCGCAGTATAATTTCTCAGGACAGACTGATTACAGCTATTCACCAAACAGAACTGTTTCATTAGGTGTTGAAGTTAATTTCTAATTAATTAAAAAGAAAAGAGATGAAAAAAATATTCAAATATCTATTTGTAGGTTTAATGGGATGCGCAACGTTGTCATCCTGTCTGGAAAGTGCTTTGGAGACAGCTCCGACCGATTCAATGTCAGGAACGGGCTTGCTGGCAAATGCCAATGCGGCACTTGTTCCATTAAACGGTATCTATCGTTCGATGTATGCTTCCTGGTCACCAACAGGCAATACACACCAGAGTTTTGGTATCAGCTCTTACAACCTGATGGCAGAAGTCATGGGTGAAGACTTTATCCAGGCTGCTCAAGGTAGCGGATGGTTCTGGTATGACTGCCTTTACATGGTAAAAGACAGATATACTTCTTCGGCTTGGCGTTCATACGACTTGTGGAACGGATATTATACATGGGTTTCAAATGCCAACTATATTCTGGCTGCTGAAGAATCAATGGAAGGCGATCAGACCGACATCAATTATATCATGGGCCAGGCGCATGCTATCCGCGCGTATTCATATTTCATGCTGGCACAAAGTTTTGCCCGTACATACAAAGGACATGAATCAGAGCCTTGCTGCCCGATCTACACAGAACCGACAGTTGCCGGAACTCAAGGCCAGCCTCGTTCAACTGTTCAGCAAGTGTATGATCAGATCTTGTCGGATATCAACACGGCTATTGAACTGTTAAACGGAACAACCCGCAAGCATATCACGCATATCAACTATGCTACTGCTTTAGGATTAAAAGCACGTATCGCGCTGGTAATGGAAGACTGGACAACTGCTAAAGAAGCAGCCAAAGCAGCTATCGAAGCCAGCGGATGCCGGGTTTTACCAGTAGCCAGCTTTACAGGGTTGAACAACTCGGATGCGGCTAATGTTATGTGGGGAGCCAAAATCATCTCCGATCAGTCTACTATGTATGCCAGCTTCTTCTCACACATGGATGCCGATGGAACCGGTTACGCCAACAGCGGAGCTTACAAACAGATCAGCAAGTTACTGTATGATGAAATGGATGCCAAAGATACACGTCGTGCGTGGTGGGATCCGACAGATGAAAGAAATGGCGATTGCGGCTATATGCAGAACAAATTCAAGTTTGCCGATACACAAACCTGGACGGGTGATTACATCTGGATGCGTGTAGAAGAAATGTATCTGACAGCTGCCGAAGCTGAATGCCGCTTAGGCGAAGAAGCAGCAGCGAAAGAAGACCTGAATGCTGTCATGAGCCAGCGTGTAGAAGGATATACCTGTACAAAAACAGGTACTGCCTTAGGAAAACTGACTACAGATATGACCGGTTCTCTGTTGGAAGAAATCATCACTCAGCGTAGAATTGAGCTTTGGGGTGAAATCGGCCGTATTTATGATATCCGCCGTCTGAAACAAGGTTTCGTCCGCACAACTGCTATGGGATGGCCGACAGCCGCTTTGCTGACCAACCGTCCGACTGACGATCCGGAAAGCTATATGTGGGTATTAACTATTCCGCAAAGCGAATTTGATGGCAATGCCAATATGAACCCAGTTACTGATCAGAATCCGGTAGGTGATACTAAATAACATTTAATTTAGAATGACAATGAAAATAAAAGGTTATATATTTGGAATAGGTGTCGCTATGGCTGCTTTATTTACTTCCTGCGACACAGACAACGTGAAAGATGTATTCCAGGAAACAACCATAGGAGCTGCTTTTACATTCGGAGCTCAATCGGTTTCTTTCCCGGCCAACGGATATGAGGGCTTTGATGTGGAAATAACACGTGCCCAGCACGAAGAAGCTGCAACAATAGGCATTACAGCTGCTATGGAAGATGGCTCAGTCCTTCCTGCCGAGATTAAAGTTCCTTCAGAACTCACATTCGACGCCGGAGAATATCGGAAAATGTTGCATGTCACTGTAGGCAACATCAAATCTGGAGTTTCTTATCCGGTAGCAATTACAATTGATCCGTCGGCTGCTTCTTCTTTCGAAGACGCGATTACGACAAAAGTAGTTTCTGTTTACCGTGACTATACTTATACAAGCCTCGGAACAGGTAAACTGATTTCTGAATTCTTCGGTGGTGAAGGGGAAGCTGAAATTCAGAAAGCCGATGATATCAACTGGTATAAAGCAGTCAGCTTGTATGAAGAAGGATATGACTTAGTTTTCAAGATTGCCGACAACGGTAAAGATGTAACCGTCGACAAACAGGCTATCGCTTCCGATATCAGTGGATACGGAACAGCTTATGCAGCCGGTTCAGGTACACTTGAAGATGGAGTTATCACGGTAACTCTCGAATTTACCGTTAGTGCTGGTAGCTTCGGTACTGCTAAAGAAGTAATCATTTTACCGACAAAGTAAAAAACAGCTTCATATTATTATAAAGGTAAGGAAGGAATCCGCGGATTCCTTCCTTCTTTTTTATAGTCTCCTCTCCCACCGCCCATTCTCCCACTCCTCACCCGAAAAAGTTACGAATTCACTCTTCCTAAAATGATATGAAAGGTAAGTCTCCAAGCGACAACAGCACGGATATCTTTCCTCTCTGCTATAAATCTAAACCCTTTATACCAAAGACACCGATAAAATTGTAAATTTGCAATATGGATGTATAATAAACAACTGGCAACTATGGATAGAATATACCCTATTGGCATACAGAATTTCGGCGAAATACGTAAAGGCGGATATGTTTATGTAGATAAAACAGCCTTGCTATATAAGCTAGTAAAGACAGGCAAATATTATTTCTTCGGTCGTCCACGCCGTTTTGGTAAAAGCCTGATGATTTCTACGCTGGAAGCCTACTTTGAAGGACAAAAAGAGCTGTTCAAAGGTCTGGCCATGGAAAAACTGGAAAAAGACTGGACCGTAAGTCCTGTGTTGCATCTTGACCTGAACAATCAAGAATACAATTCAAGAGAGAATTTGGAAATAATACTCAATAATTATCTCACGCGGTGGGAAAGAATTTATGGAAATGATCCATCGGAAAAGTCTCTTTCCCTGCGTTTTGCAGGTATCATACGGCGTGCTTCCGAAAAGACCGGACAGAACGTAGCCATCCTTATCGACGAATACGATAAGCCGTTAATCCAATCACTCAACAATGAAGACCTACAAGCCGAATACCGTAGCATACTGAAAGCATTTTACGGGAACTTAAAATCTTGCGACAAATATATCCGTTTTGCCATCCTGACAGGGGTGACACGGTTCAGTAGGATAAGTATCTTCAGCGACCTGAACAATCTGAATGACATCACCATGGATCCGGAGTATGCCACACTCTGCGGCATCAGTGAAACTGAACTAACTACCAACTTTGCTTCAGATATTAACCGACTTGCAGTCAAACAAAAAATAAGTTATTGCCAGGCCTGTGAGCTACTGAAGAAAAAATACGACGGATATCATTTCGTACAAGATACAGAAGGGCTGTACAATCCATTCAGCCTGCTAAACACGTTTTTTCGCATGATGCCTGAAAACTATTGGTTTTCTACCGGAACACCTTCTTTTTTGGTAAAGCTCTTACAAAAGAACAATTATCTGCTTAGTGAGTTAACAGATAAAACTGAAGCAACAGCCGATGAACTGACAGGATTAGAAAACCTTGATAACAATCCGATACCGTTGTTCTTTCAAAGCGGTTATCTCACCATCAAAGGCTATGATCCGGAGTTCAAGAACTATCTTCTCGGATTCCCGAATGAGGAAGTAGAACAAAGTTTTATGAGTTACCTCATGCCTGCCTATATGAATTTAAACGGCCGAAATCCCAGTTTCCATATTCTGAATTTCATTAAAGAAATAAGATCAGGCAAAATAGACGCTTTTATGAAGCGGCTACAAGGTTTTTTTGCAGATACACCCTACGAATTGATCCGAAACAATGAACTACATTATCAAAATGTTTTATTCATCATATTCAAGTTAATGGGTTTCTATACCGAAGTAGAATATCATACTTCACAAGGCAGAATAGATATGGTTGTAAAAACTCCCAACTATATTTAATAGAAGTATTTACAAACAGTTGTTATTCAATAGTTTATAAGTTATAAGTCAGAAATATGGTCATAATCTTTAATCGTACATTCTAAAGGGTGAAGATTTAACGCTTTTATTGATTATTAACTCACTTACGGTAACAATATAGGTGGTTTCTTCTTTTTTTCTATGCAATTTGTTTCCAATATTCCACTTCTGTTTTAGCTCATAGTTTAAGCCGATAATAAAGATATCATATTTTGCTTACATTGTTCAATATTTCTTTCCTGTACTAAAGGTAAAATAATTCTGAGCATCGAACGCAAAAGAAAGGTGGAATATCCGTTGCTCTTTGAAGAGTAAAAGAGAAGGGAGAATCTTTCGACGTTGAGCCGATAGGTTCTCCCTTTTTCCTTTTTTGAGTCTATCAATTTCTGTTCAGTATTCCGGAATCTTTATCTTTATTTTGCATCTTCAGTTTCACGCCTGACTTGGACTTGCCGAATGAGAAGTTGTAAACAAGGTTTATATACACCATATTGGCATTGTTGATGATTCTTTCGGTTTCTGTACGTTGCAGAAGCGGTGTCCCTGATACGGATGTAACCTGTTTCCATGAATCATAGAACGGGTATCTTATGCCTCCGGTGATGGTCAGGTTCTTGATTGGTTTATAAGACAGTTCCACTGATGCCATACTTGGTATGTTTTTCGTCGTCTGTCCGATAAGTGATTTCTTCTGAGTCTGGTAGAACAGCTGCAATCCCCATTTATTGTATGCAAGGTATATTGACGGAATGATAGAATAGCCTGTATGGTTCCACTGTGAATCACCCAGTCTGTTTATCTGATGGAACACTTCAGAATACAGTCTCAGTCTGAGTATATTGTTTGAAAACGGATACCACTGCAGAAACAGACTGGCTTTCATGTTCTGAGCGTTGTCCAGGTTGCCGAATGTCTCAATGATGTTTGTATCATCCGATTGGAAAATCGGTGCGATGGCATCTTTTGTATATGAGTATCCCACTTCAGCATTGATAACAAATTTCTTGAAGCCTTTGAAGTAGGACAGCGACAAATCATGATTGTTGCTCGGGGCCAAATTCGGATTTCCCGCAAATATATAGTTGGGATCCTTGAAATACGGATTATAAGTGAGCGAAGATACCGACGGGTTTTCGGTGTTCACCTCGTAATTGAACATCAGATCCGAACTTTGGTCTATGAAGTATCCCAATTTCACCTGAGGACGGAAATAGGTAAAGTTGTAGGTCTTGTTCTCAATGGTGGTAAATATATTGTTGTTTACACCGGCACTTATGCTGTAATTGAATCTTTCCCCCAGCATCCCGGTTATGCCCAGATAGGAATAGATTTCATTGGTGGTTATCCGGTTGTTTGAAGGCAGATTGTTCTGGATACTGTTGTTGTACATGTACCTGGTTCCGACATACAGGTTTGCAGTCTTCATCTTATAGTTATACAGCGCCTCGCCGATAACGGAGTATTTGTCCGTGTTGATTACCGTTGCCGTTTCAAAATCCAGTTTTTCATCCAGGAGTTCCTTGTATTCATAATCATAGTCTGACTTGTAGTAAGTACCGACAAGATTCATTATCAGTTCATGTCTGGAACCGAATGATTTGCTGAAATACATATCCATAACCGGACTGATGTATTTGTCTTTGTCCGAGCTTTCACCGATTTTGACGGATTCCACGTCATTTATCCTTGATGTGATGTCCTGTATCGAGGAACGTCTGCGGTTCAAGGAGTTGAAGGACAGTTTTGCACTGAACAGATAGTTGTCCGCTTTTGAGTTGTTGAAACTGATTTCAGCCATCTGCTGTTCATAGGCATACGGGCTGTTGCGTCCACTTTTTGTCTTTTGGTAATCTGTTCCTCCGACAGAATATGCCATTTCTTCATCCAATACCCTTTTGTTGTAGTTTCTGTAATTGATATTGTATGTTACGCCTATCTGCGAATTTCCCCAGTTGTATTTGAAGTTGACAACATTGTTGCCGAAGCCTGTAGTCACGGCATTCTGGGTATTGATGCCGACAGAACCTCCGTTCTGTTTTTCCTTGGTCACTACATTTATGACCGCTCCCAATCCCATATTGGAGTATTGGATGGGCGGTTGTGTGTAATAGTCTATTTTTGCGATGTTCTCGGGAGATATGACTGAAAGGTCAGTCGGAGTTGACGGAACCCCGTTGATCAGGATCTTTACCGCCTTGCCGTCAACCGACGAGACACTCTGGTCAAGAACCTGTATCTTGGGCAGAAATTCCAATGCGGACAGAGCACTGCTGTATTGCCCCTTTTCTACATTGGTCAGTTTATATTCTTTCTTGTCGGCAAATCTTTTCACCATGCTTGCCGTAACAACTACCTCTTCCAGATTCATAGAATTTTCCTGTAGGTGTATTATACCCAAATCGGTTGTTTTGTCCAGTTTCAGATCCTGATAATGGTTCGAGTAGCCCAGAAATGATATTTCAAGACCATAATCTCCGGACTTCAGTCCTTCTATGGCAAATCGACCTTCTCCATCCGTGGTTCCTCCTTTGTAATAAAGGGAATCTGTCTTGGATCTGATTACCACTGAGGCTCCGGTTACAGAATGTTCCCTGGAATCCTTCACAACACCTTTGACGGTATGTTGAGCCCATGCCGGTATTGTACACACGATACTGCAAAGCAGCAAAAAAATAAGTTTCAATCTTCTCATGACGAATAGCTGTTTTTTTGTGCAAAAGTAATGTTCGACAAGAAAAAGCAGCTATAAAACAGCTGACATTTTGCTGACATCTGCCTGACAATTGGCTGAAAGTCATCAGTTTTCTATTTTGAGCGAATAATATCCACCTTTATCCGAAATTATCCGCACGTTGCTGTTGCTCTCAACGACAGGTTTCAACCGGCGGACTAATGTGTATAATGTTTCTTTGGAATTGTCCTTACCCGGCCATAGTTTCTTGCAGATTTCATTGATCGGCACCTTTTTGCATTCGCTGGTGATAAGGATTTTCATGAACGCATACTGCATCGGCGTAAAATGGATTTCTTCATGGTTTCCATTGTAGAACAATGAACGGGAGTCGGAAAATACAATATCTCCGAAAACTATAGACTGATTGTCGGACTGAAGGCTTGGATATATGGATTTCTTGTGATTCAGGTAAAACATGGAGAACATACCCCAAAGTATTGACGCTATAAACAACATGCCGGGAACTGTTTGTTCGGACATGCTGAAAACTGCGGCTTTGGAGCAGTTGGGATACGCCCTTACATGAAGTCTTTCTTCACCACACTTATAGGTCATGGTATCACTGCAGAAGGATACATTGCTTGTTTCCTCCGTGCACATTGCCAGATAGGAAGTTTTCTTCAGCTGGTCAATTTTTAATTTTGACCTGTACACTTTCAGCGTGTCAGCCGTAATACGGTCTGATTGTTTGTATAGGATAGTCTGGGCCAAAGCTTGGTTGACATCATCTATAATATGTTCTTTCGCGGTTGTATAGTTGCCGTAACTCAGGAACAATGATGGTATCATCAAAGAGAAAAATACTGTTATTGCTATAAATGGATTCATGTTTTATCTGTTATTAGTCTTGAAAGTATGTGTATTTTTGTTCATTGCCTGTCAGATTCCAATTCTTTCTCAATTTCCTCAATTGTAGGCAAACTTCCTCGAAAATCTTTCGGTAGAGCTTGTCCTAATTCATAATCGGAAATTCCGATAGGCTTCTGAATATCACGCAAGGCATATTCTGCTTTGATACGGTCTTTACTCTTGCAAAGCAGCAGTCCGATAGTCCGGTTATCCCCCTTTCGGCAAAGAATATCATCTACAGCAGAACAGTAGAAATTCAGTTTGCCGATATATTCCGGCATGAACTCTGTATCTTTTAATTCGATTACTAAGTAACGGTGCAGAAAGGCGTTATACATCAATATGTCAATATAATAATCATCACCAGATACCTCTATATGATACTGCCGTCCTATGAAAGCAAAGCCAGCCCCCATTTCTACAAGGAATTTCTCCACATGCTTCACCAAACCGATTTCCACATCACGCTCATTGTATTGCTCTGTGAAAGTCAGCATATCAAATATATATGGGTCTTTGAGCATTGATTTCACATCATTTGCTTCCGGAACAGGCAGGGTTTCAGTGAAATTGTTAGCCAACGCTCCATGCTTGCCATAATCATCAAGTTTGATGGCTTCTTGCAAATAGCGTGTTGTCCAGTGATTAGTAATACTCTGCACCATATACCAATAGCGTGCACGAATATCTTTAACCTGCTTTATCAATACAAGATTGTGCGTCCAATCCAGATGCTTGATGGGGAGGGTGAAATTATATTCATCCAATTGCGAAATCACTGATTTCGCAATTGGAGAAACTGCCCTTTTTATCATCGTAAGTTCCTGATTATACTCATTGAAAAACTGTACCATATATTGCATGTTACGTACAGTAAATCCTTTTATTTCGGAATAATCGTTCTTCAAGTCCGCTGCCAGCCGTTGCAAGGTTTTTTTGCCCCAACCGTCTGCATCCTGACTTTGCTGCAACATGCCGCCAATATCCCAATACATCCTGAGCATTTCTTCATTGGCAGCATAAATCGCCCTTTGCTGGGCTATCAGTACCCGTTGCTTGATTTTGCGAAGCAATGTCGCATAACCACGAAAGCTATCCGACATGTTTTCAATTGCTTGTTTATCTGTATTTTTAGCCATATTCTCCTTTGATATATTTACAAAGTTACGTTTTTTATTCGATTGTACATCAAATTCATACAATATTATTAGTTATTCTCTTATGAGCTATCTTCTCATCGAAAATCCTCTTTTCTGCTGCTGGTCATAATTCCCTTCCACCACATTGTCGACTTCCCGTCTGGCTTTGATTTGCTCCCGGTTGTCAAATTCACCTTTTTGTCTGGCAGTGAAGTACAGGAAATCCCCTGCCGCCTGATGTGATTGTCTGTCATCCCCGAACAGGTTAAGAGCGTTCTTGATGTCAGATACCTGTTCCGTGTCAAAACGTGGCTTGTAATAATCACGGGCGAAACGGATAACACTGTGTACTGCCTTACGGAAGATGTCGCTCGTTTTGAGCAGCAGGAAACTGAGACAACCGATAATATGGCTTTGCCATGCAATCCGTTTTTTAAACCTTGTTGTTTCCTGTGCATATTCCGTTTCCTTACGGTTCAGTTCGGACCGGTGTTTGGCCTCCAGTTGTATCAGCTCACGGCTATGGTCGTTTTGTATGGTCTGGATTTTATCCTGCAACCGTTCAATGGTTTCCTCGTGCGTGGAAATCTCACAGCGCAAATCCTCTATTTCATTTTTCAGGGCTTTTGATTTCCCGGTAGCCCAGCCGACAGCGGCGTTCAGAAGCTCGCTTCCTTTTTCCTTGTTCAGTCTGGAGCGTTTCTCGCTGATAGCCCTGTCAAGGTCTTCACTCTGCCGTTCCTTTTCATTTGCCTTTTCGATAAGGGCATTGGTGATATTTTCCGTTTCCTGCATCTTTTTGTTCGCCATTTCCAGCTGATGTTCCCGATATTGCCTCGTGGCATCAAGTCGCTTCATTTCCTCCTTCTGCTTCCCAATGATAAAGTCGTTACGTTCCTGATGTTCCTTGCCTGTAACAGCCTTTGACTGCCCACGCTCCATCAGAAGTATGTCGGATGCCAAATTCTGCATTTCTGTCATATCCTCGTCATTGAGCTTGCGGCTCTTGCCTGTGTCATGGTTCATCCAGTCGAAAACGATATGGGCATGGTAATTTGGCTTGAACCATCTTTCGCCTACTTTGAAACTCTCCCTGTCTTCCGCTTCCGGCTGACCGTTCAGCCAGTGCCCCTCGTCCTTGTGCAGGAAGATCTGGAGTGGAGTGATGCCCCAGCGTCTCTGGCACTCCTCGCCAAACTTGCGAACATCTGCCAGTGTCGTGTCCGGTCTGATGAGCAACACGCCCTCACGGATTGGCGAGCATCCAGCCACCTTGGTGATTTTCCCGTTCCTGCCTTTGCGTTCACGCTCCTTCTCCTGCATCGCACGTCCTGTCTTTTCCTTGACCATCCGCTTGATGTAGTCATAGTGCGCCTGCAGGTCGGGGTTGCCGAAGCCTAGGTTTATCCACTGCTCGTTACCGGCAGTCAGTTCGGGCACGATGTAGATTTGAGACTTGCCGATATTGCGCATGTACTCGGCAGTTCTCCGGTTATGAGCCCCGCTTGATGTGACTCTGCAGGGCTTGATATGTATGCTTGATTTTGTTGCCATATTCTTAAATTTTGATTCAGGTTGTCTGACTAAAGTTGTTAGCTGATGTCCGCTCATAACCGCACAGGGCTCTTAGGGGTGTAACCCATAAGCGGAGATTGCAAAGAGAGGGTCACTCTTTGCTCGGGGTTCTCAGGGGAGAAACGCCCTGAGTGGGTTCCTAGGGCAAAGTCCTAAGTGGGACGGGGCAAAGCCCAGCCCCTCGGGAGAGCCCACAACTACGTAAGCGGAGCGTGTAGTTATAGTGGGCTATATCAATGGCAAGCCATTGTCCGTACACTACAACCTCCGGTTTCCCTCTCCTCCGTTAAGGAGGGTTTCCGTCACCGCTGCCGATTGGGGATGCACCGACCAGCACAAGCCCCAGATCATCTATCAGCTTTTGAAGGGCGGGGTTCTTTTCTATCATCCTTTGCAGGATTCTTTCCGCTTCCACCAGATGGTCGGCTGTACAATTTATCCTGCTTTCCCGTATCTGGAAGATTATCCAGTCGGCTATGTCAATATGTGCAGCCTTCTGCTCCGGCGTTGCGTTCTTCTCTATGAGGTCAGACACCATCACCTTGCAGAAGGTCATGCCGTCGGCACGCTCTTTCCATTCGGCATAGGCATCGGCATCCGGAAAGAGAAGCACGGTCCGTCCGGTCAGCACACGGAGCTTTTCCTCCCGCAACTGGCTTTTGCCTCCTACCGCCAGCCATACATAGCCGGGGAAGAGGGCGGAACCGATAACGGCACTCTTCTCGGATTCCACCAGAACCGCCACCTTGTCAGGATAGACATTCAGCAGGTGTTCCCCGAAAAGGCATTGGGAAAGCTGCCATTCCTCCGCCAGTACCCGTTGTCTTTTCAGTATGCTGTGTATCCAGTTCACTGCCGATGTCTGTCCGTCCTTTACACGGTGTCCGTCCCCGGGATTGTACTGCATCACCTTGCCTGTCCGCACCTTGTTCTCCCGGTCAATCTGCCAGAAGATGACCGCACCGTCACGGGTTGCTCCCAGACGGTAATCCTCCATAACCTTTTCAGCACTTCCTTTGCCTTGCAGCCGTAATAGGAATCAAGCAGTGCTGAAAGGAAACGGCAGAAGTTGCTATGCACGCTCTGCGATTTCTCCACATAGTGCGGCGAAATGTAACCGATGGCTGTCTGTTGCAGCGGTTGCTTGGGCTTCTGCGCCATACATTGCCTGCCGGAAGAGAAATCACCGGCGGTCCGGCATTCGGGGTGGTCGTGAAAATACTGTTTGGGCGTATAATGATACCCGCAGCCGCTTTCGTGGTTGCACCTGCCGACTGACGGGTGAAGGGGCGTACCGCTTTCGTCCACGTAGTAGGCGAAGGAATGTCTGTCCCCGCAATTCGGACAGGTATGCCGTGTTGACGTTCCTTTATATTTCTGTAATGAATAGTTGCTCATGACTTTTTTTGATGATTGGTTTTCTACTGTTGTCCCGCTGTCCCACTGTCCCGCCCCCTAAAGGCTGGGACAGTGGGACACTTGGGACACTCTGGAAAATCAGGACCCAGTTTGTATGCTCCCATGTCCTGTAAATGATACGGTCAGCTGTCATACAGACGTGTGCAGGCTGCTTTTTCATGGTTTGTCCTCCTTTTCATGTCCTGCAAACAGCTCCGCCTGCCTTGCTTCTCCTGCTGTCCCGCTTGTCCCATCTGTCCCATGCTGTCCCATTGTCCCGTTCTCCTTGGGACGGGACAGCGGGACACCCGGGACGGCAGCGTTCCAGTCCTCCTTGCTGCGCTGGATTATCCGGCTGACGGTGGACTTGCCGCAATTGACCTGCGAGGCAATCTCCCGGACTGACTTCCCGGATTGGGACAGTTGCAGGATAAGGCAATCCCTTTGTCCCGATTCGTTGTCACCCGGTTTCTTCAGGTGTTCCTTTTCGGTTGAATAGCCCCTGAACACGAATTGCAGGAAGGCATCCGTTTTCTCAATCTCATAGACAATCACATTGTCGGCATCGTACGAGAATGTCCCGTAACGGACCTTGAGCTGCTTCACATAGCGGAGTCCCCCATCCAGTGCGCTTTTCCCGATGATAAACACGCTGTCAAAGAAATTGTAGAGCCGCTTGCTTCCGGCAAGGTCGTTGGACGTGATGGGACAGTCCAGTGAACGCTTTGGGGTGTGTGCCAGGACAAGGATGGAAAGCCCGTATCTCTTTTTGAGATTGTTGAGCTGTATCATCAGCCGTCCCGCCGCATCGCCTTTCTCCATGGCACAGCACAGGTAAGTAAGGTTGTCAACGATGAATATCCTGCAGCGGGTCTGTTGTGCCATCTGTTCTATGCTGCCGATGATCGTCCCTTCAAAGTCGGCATCCAGAAGGGCGTCACAGTCAAGCGATACCCGGTACAGCCTTTCGGGAAAAATGTAAGGCTTTCCGTACTCGTCGGTATAGCGGAGCTGGAATTGCTTTTCTGACAGTTCAAAGTCCAGATAAAGCACGTTGTCAGTCCGGGCGATACGGTCGGCTATCTGCACGGCAAGGATGGATTTTCCCACGTTGGAATCCGCAAAGAGGCAGGACAGTTCCCCCTCGTACCAGAAGCTGTCCCACAACGCACGGGGCGTGGGCAGCTGCGATGCTTCGAGTATGGTCCGGTTGGCGGTCTTTATGCTCATCACGCCAATATTTTCCGGCATACCGTTCTGCATCTGGGCTGCCCTCGTCAGGTCGCCATGTATCATGCTGATATAGTTCTTGTCCTCTTCCATGGCTCTTACCAGTTACGTTGGCCGGGCTTGCGGCGGTGGGAGGAGGACATGGATTCGCTGAGTTCCTCATCGGACAGGGGTACGGGATTCTTGCGGGAGGATTCCAGCCATCTGTCCAGTTCGTCACGGTAAAGGCAATAACGTTTGCCGGGCTTGGTGGCCGGAATGCTTCCGTCCGACAGTTTCATGTAGAGCGTTCCCTTGGGAATACCGAGATATTCCGCCGCTTCATCCACGGACATGGGGACATGGGTGTCCACCGCCTTTGCATTGTTCACACTGCGCTGCTCGGTAAGCAGGCTTTTCAAGCTCATCACTTCGTCCCGAAGCTGGGCTACGACCTCCGGTAGGTCGTTGAATGTAATCACTGTTTTTTCCATTTGCGTACTCGCCTCTTTTGTAAGGCTTGGCGCAAAGGACAGCAATGATATGACCGTGAATATCTTCACGAAAGGTCATTGCAAAATAATTTCCGAATAACGATGTCCAACCGTGAATGACGGGCAAAGCTATTCGGGAAACAATGAGATACAGGCTGTTACGTGTTGCCTGATACTTGTCGTTATTGCTGTTATATCCCCGGGAAACGGTCAACTGTTCATTTCCCGTGCATAATCTTCGGGATAATGGAAGTCCAGACTGCCGTTTTCGGGTTCGTCAATGGGAATCAGCGTCTTTGACGGATCGACCTTGAAGTTCTTTATGGTCGCTATATCCGTGTCGGCAAATTCACGTGGGAAAAGGTTTTTGATAAAATTGGCACGGTTGTCCCCGTTGTAGTATTTCTTGTACATGAAACGCTCGGAAATGTTCCACACGAAATGGCGGAGCGGAATGTTGGTAATATCCCGGGTCAGCCGTCCTGTTATCGGCTTGGGCTTGTAGCTGTGAAGGCACATCCACTTGTTGACCTCGGCACAGATATGGTTGACGGTCTCCTTGTCTGCAATACGGGGCATGACGAAGTGGATGTACTCCATGACCATGCGGATCCGTTCCGTCTCTTCCTGCTTCTGTCTGTCCTCATAGCTGGCACGGTTCTTTTCGTGAAGTTCCGGGGCAATGGCAATCTCTACCGGTTTTATATCCGGGGTTGCTTCCCCGTTTGTCGGTATCGGTGTCGGAGCTGCAGGTTCATTCGCATTCTGTGGCTGTTCTTCCTGAGCCTTTATGATTCCGGCAGATGCCTTTTTCTTGCCGGACTTGAGTTTCCAGATCTCGTATGAGTCGAAAATGACCGTCTGGAAAGAGAGATAGAACAGCCAGCCGAGAATGTTGCTGCATACAAAGACTATCAGCCTTACAAAATTGTCCTGATTGAAACTTGCGGAGACAATCAGTGTGATAAAAAAGGAAATCAGGCAGATGGCAACGCCGATGAATCCCAGAATGATGTATTTGTCCTTTATCGTTGGTTCCATATCGTTTTTTCGGTTATTACTTGTAACTGTCAGGTCTTTGCAAATTTAATGGTATTCTTCCAATTATTACTCATTAGCCTTGGTTGGCGGTTTCTTTTTCAATGTTTTTCACCAAAAGTCCGGAATCATACCCGATTATCATACTATAATGACTTTTTAAGGAATGGTGCCATCAGAAACAGAGGGAGCGGTTAAAGCCTGCACGCAATAACCGCTCCCCCTGAATATCCTGAAACAAGGCCTATGCCTCCTTGCGTTTCAGGGTTATCTTGTCCACCACCTCGCACATCTGCTGTGCAGCCATCTTGGAATAGATCTGTGTGGTGGTAATGTTCTTGTGTCCCAGACAGGCTTGTATGACAGCCATGTCCGTGCCCATTTCCACGTGCAGGCTTCCGAATGAATGCCGGGTGCAATGGAAGGTTATCTTCTTGGTTATGCCTGCCGCCGACAGCCAACGTTTCAGGGGTCCCTGCAGCATCTTGTCCTTGAAGCCCTCGAAGATAAGCCCTTCATGCCGCTCCCCGAGCAGTCCGTAGGCTTCATCACTGATGGGATTGTGTACGATCTGCTTCGTCTTCTGCATACGGGTGGTAACGAACATCTTGCCGTTGGTGTACGGCTGTATCTGCTGCCAGGTAAGCTGCCTGATGTCGCTCTTTCTCAATCCCGTCAGGCAGGCGAAAAGGAAAGCCCTTTTCAGAACCTCTTCCTCGCATGGCGTTTCGGCAAGCCGTATCAGTTCCTCCTGGCTCAGATGCTCCCTCATGGTGGGAATACTCTCGATACGATCCAGAAAGCCGTTGGGATTCTCCTTTATCTTCCTGTCACGGTAGGCCGTATGCAGGACGGCACGGAAAGCTGACCAGTAGCCTGCCGCAGAATTGATATGCAGCTTTTGGTTGGTGTGTATGGTCTGGGGAGCGTTCAGCAGGTACTCCATGAACTTGCGGCACAGGTCCACGTCCACCTCTTCAAAGGTACATTTGCCGCCCACGAACCGCTCGAAGTGCTTGTAGACGTGCTGCCACTTGATATTCCTCCTGTCTGCCAGTTCCTTGAAGTAGGCGAGGAAATCCCCTTTCATCCTGGCCTTGTCAAAGAAGCCGTTGTTCTCGTTGAAGATGGCTTCGTAACGCCTGTTGCGGAGTATCTCCGCCTTCTTCATCATGCGTGCGTTGAAGTCACGCTCCTGCTGGTTGGCAGGTTTGGCAAAAATGTAAATACCCAGAGCTTCACGTGTGATCACTTTCATGGTGGTGTTGTCACGGTAGCCGGGATAATAGTCCAGACACAGCGAATACTGTGTACCGTTCTTGATCTTGCGCTTGCGCAAGGTTACTGTCTTGCATTTACTCATATTGATGATGTTTTAACTGGTTGTACATTTCCGGAGGTGTCTCCGTGTTCACGGTGGCAAAGGAACAACGTGAAACAGCCGTGAATATCTCCACGACAATCATTTTGAAATAATTTTCGGGTAATGGCGGTTGCTTGCGGTTATTTGTTCCTTTCAGCCATGACACGCTCCACGTCGGAGCGCAGAAGCAGGTTCTTCACGCCGACCTTTATCTTTTCGATGTGCTTAACCTTGACGATATGGCAGATGTTGGCGGAGGAAAGCCCGTAAATCTGCCGGACCTGTTCCACGGTGTAATAACGCTCGTCGTTCACAAGGTCGGTTCTGCGGAGTTCGTCCAGATGGGACTTGGAGTAATAGGTGCGGCCGTATTCTCTTTTGGTCGGTATCCTGTGCCGGTAGGCGTATGCCCGGAGTGCGGCAGGCTTCATGCCGAACTGCTCTTCCGCTTCTTCAGTCAGGAGCCAGTCGGTGATACTTTCCATATCAACAGCCGTACCGAAGAACTCGTCAACATGCTTCTTGCTGTAATAGTTCTTTCCAGCGATACGGCAGATGGGGATGCGGTTGCGTTTGGCGGTGGTATAGAGCCATGACTGCTTGACTTTATAAAGGGATATCACCTCTTCACCGGAATAGAAGTCCGGCACTTCATCGGTTACCTTTTCCCTTTTTTCTTTTTTCGCCGGGAAGGAAGATGAAGCGTTTTTTTTCGGTGTGGAAGTGCTGCCGGGCAGGATGCGGTGGTAGGGATTACCCTCCAGCATCCGCTCGATGTCGGCTCTGCGGATGAATGCCATGCGGTTGCTGATGCGTGAGGCTTTCAGCTTACCCATGGCTACAAGTTTATAGATGTACTGTCGGGAACAGCCCATGAGTATGGCTGCTTTGGAAAAGGTGAGATACTCCTGATGCTGTATCTCCATGATTGGCCGGACGGCCTTGAAGAGGTTGTTCTTCTGTGTCATTCTGGCTCGCCGGGCTTCCGCCTGACAAGCCTCGCTGCAATACCTTTGCATTCCGCTGCGGGTAACAAAGGACTTGCCGCAAAAACTGCATTTTCGGGTTGCTTTCATACTGCTTTATCGTTTACTGGTTCATTTCTTCAATCCTGTATTCCTGAAGTGGTGAACGGATGTAAACGGCAGTCAACGGTTGTCGCCTTTCTACACGATGTGACCGTCACTGAATGTTGGGGCGGATATTGTCGCTTGTCGTAAACGGTTGTAAACCCTTGTCAACTGTCTGCACGGTGTGACAAAAAACAAGCCCCGCAAATTCTCCACGTCAGAAATACGTCTCAAAAATATGTGGAAATTTGGGAAGCATCAAAAAGCAGCCGAAAAGTGTTAATTTTTAGAATGTGTTGATAATTAAATGTTTATGTTTGGATATTTCTGATTGTTTTTGGTTGTTCTACGCTTCTAAATACATATTTTGGAATTTAAATTTGAAGGTTCGGCTGAAGAAGCATTGGCACAGATAGAAGCGAACAATTATGCCCTTCCTTTTTCTTCTGATAATCGTACGCTTTTCAAAATAGGTATAAACTTTAGCAGTAAAACCAGAAATATAGAAAAATGGATCGTGGCCAGATAACCCGAAAAAGTTAGGAATCTAACCAGATATTCTTTAGTTCACGGCGTGAACTAAGTAATTCACGGCGTGAACTAAGTAATCCACGGCGTGAACTAAGTAATCCACGACGCGAACTAAGTAATCCACGACGCGAACTAAGTAATCCACGGCGTGAACTAAAGAATTTCTATAGAATTTCGAAAATTAAATATATTTACACCAACCTTTATTATTTTACGGCTTTATAAAACGACGTATTCAAGCCGTTTCTTTATCTTTTTATAATCACAAAAACAAAATATTCGACATTTCAATAAAAAAAGCCGCATGAAAATTTCATTTTTTAAATATAATCTATATATTTGCAACAATTGTAAAATGAACAATTATTAGACTTTCTAATCCTTATTATAAAAATTAGTGTTATATGAAAAAATTCTTATTAGCATTAGGCGCTTTTTCCGTAATTGAAGGTGTGTCAAAAAGCACACCTTCTTTTTTAGCACAAAGCCCCGACTTTCACAAGCTGGGGCTTTGTTATTACCTAAAGATTTTGTATCTTTAAGCATAAAGATTTACACATATGACAAAGATACATTTTCGTCCATACACTCCCAACCAAACGGTACTTTTTCCGCAAAGAATCGATGAAGATATTGCAGAAAACGATCCTGTACGCATGGTTGACGCTTTGGTTGAAAGCCTGAATCTTGAAGGTTTCAGGAAGTTATACAAAGAATACGGCCGTAGTCCTTACCATCCCAAGATGATGCTAAAGGTTATCTTGTATGCCTATATGAACAATATATACTCCTGCCGGAAAATAGAAAAGCATCTTCGTCGTGATATCCATTACATATGGTTAGCCGGTTATGAGAAACCGGACTTCATTACTATCAACCGTTTCCGTAACCGGGTGAAGAAGGAAATTAACGAAGTGTTTACCCAAACCGTACTTCTGCTTTCATCCAAAGGTTTCATCAGTCTGAATGTGGAATATATTGACGGAACAAAGATTGAGTCCAAGGCCAACAAATATACTTTTGTATGGCGGAAGAGCGTTGAGCGAAACCGTGAACGACTGATGAAGAAAATCAGTGTTTTGTTAAGCCAAATAGATGACGTCATCGCTCAGGAAAAAGCTTCGGAAAACAACGAGGAAATTGAGTTTTCCCCTTCCATGCTGACAGAAATGGCAGGAGAATTACGCAATGCCCTTGAACAGGCTTCAGAACCATCCACGAAAGAGCAGAAATCTGCACTGAGAAAGAAACGCAGGCAGCTGAAAGAACTGGAAGCACATAGAGATAAGCTTCAGGAATACAATAACCATCTGGACAATCTTCAGGACCGCAACTCTTATTCCAAGACAGACAAAGAGGCCACCTTTATGAGAATGAAGGAGGATGCCATGCGCAACGGTCAGACAAAACCCGGATATAATCTTCAGATTGCTACGGAAAATCAATTCATTATCGATTATTCTCTTTTCCCGAATCCGACTGACACCTTGACGATGATTCCCTTCCTGAAGTCCTTTGCCGACAGATACGGCCAGTTGGCTCATACGGTGGTTGCTGATTCCGGTTACGGATCAGAAGAGAATTACCACTTTATGTCGGAAAACGGGATGGAAGCATACGTCAAATACAATTATTTCCACATGGAGCAGCGGCCAAGATTTAAACCGAATCCTTTTAAAGCCGAAAACTTTTTCTACAATGAAGAACAGGATTACTGTGTCTGTCCAATGGGACAAAAGATGCAGAGGGCAGGCACCAGGCATACGAAAACCGAATCCGGATATGTAGTCGAATATGCCAGGTATAGGGCTGTCAGATGCGAAGGATGTCCGTTAAGATGTCTGTGTTTTAAAGCTAAAGGAAACAGGACGATAGAACTGAATCACCGACTCTGGATATACAAACAGAAAGCCCGGGAACTTCTCTGTTCCGAAGAAGGGCTGAAACACAGAGGGCAAAGGTGCATAGAACCGGAAGCTGTATTTGGACAGATAAAATTCAACATGAACTACAAGCGCTTCCGTCATTTTGGAAAGGACAAGGTTCTCATGGACTTTTCCTTCCTGGCCATCGCCTTCAATATAAAAAAGATGTGTACCAAGATGAATAAAGAGGGTATAAATTGGCCAATTAAACACCTTTACGGCCTTATTACCGCTCATTTAAGCTATTGGGAACAAAATAATCGAGATTATCTTCAGAATATCGCTGCCTGAAAAAGTTAACTACGCTCTTATCGTTGATAAAGAAAAGAGGGTGAATCGCGTATTACGACACACCCTCAGGAAAAAGTAATTACAGGAGTTGTGGTCTCTTCTGAAGATGGATTGCCTATGACAGGTGTTGCCATCATGGATAAGCAGAGTAGCAATGGAGTGATGACCGACATGGACGGTAAATTCTCTATCCAAGTTTCACCACGCACTAAAAGCTTAAATGTTTCTTACTTAGGTTATAAGGCCGTAGATGTACAGATTAAGGGAACTACCATGAAAATTACAATGGAACCTGACTTAGTTGCTTTAGACGAAGTGATGGTAGTTGCCTATGGTACCGGAAAGAAATCATCGTTTACCGGTTCTGCGACCGTTGTAAAAAGTGACGCGCTCGAAAAGATCAAAGCCTCTAACGTAACACAGGCCCTGCAAGGTCAAAGTGCAGGTGTACAAGTTCTCAATACTTCTGGTGAACCGGGTTCTGATGCAACCATTATGATTCGTGGTATCGGTTCCATGAATGCTTCCAGCTCACCTTTATATGTAGTAGATGGAACGGCTTATGATGGTTACCTGAATGCCATCAACCCGGCCGATATCGAATCAATGACCGTTTTGAAAGATGCTTCGGCTACGGCCCTGTACGGATCACGTGCTGCCAACGGTGTCGTAATGATCACCACCAAGAAAGGTGCTAGCGAGAAAGGACAGCTCAACTTCCGTTCATCATGGGGCTGGTCGAGTTTGGCCGTTGATCTGCCTCGCACACTGACTCCAGACGAATTTGCAGTCCTGACATGGCAGGCTTTATCCAATGGATATATGGATAACGGTTATTCGCAGTCGGATGCAGCCAACTATGCTTCTTCTTATTTGGTTGGACAATGGGGGTGCAACCCGTATAATGTAGATATGCCGGTCGGACTGGACGGAAAGATGAATCCGGATGCCCAGTTGCTGTATTCCGGAGACTGGAGAGATGCCCTGATGAAATCCCGCCTGCGCCAGGAATATAATATTGACTTCAGCGGAAAATCAAAGAAAGCCGATTATTACTTGTCTGCCGGCTATCTGAACGATAAAGGTGTATTCACCGTATCTGAATTCGAACGCTTCACTGTCCGCGCCAATGTCAACTACGAAGTCAACAAATGGTTGAAGGTTGGTTTGAACGCCAATCTGGCACACGGCCTGAAGGAAGGATCTTCAAATGACCAGGTAGTGTGGATGCTGCGTTCGATGCCTTCTGTTTATCCGATTTATGAATGGGATGCCCAAGCCGGAGACTATGCCCGCGACAGCGACGGCAACCTGATCTACGATTACGGAGACTATCGTACTTCATGGAGCGGCTCTAACTTCGTAGCGGATAATGTTTACAATAAATATCCGTACACGACCGATAACGCATCTGCCCGTACTTATTTCGAAATCAACTTCCTGCCGGGACTGAAATGGCGTACTAACTTCAACTTCGACTATTATCTGTATGGATATGACGGATATACCAACAGTGAATATGGTTTCGCAGCCGGTTATGGTGGTGAAGCTTACAAGCAAAACGACAAGAACTTCTCATGGACAGCCAACCACCTTCTGACATACGACAAGACGATTGGCGACCATTCATTCAACATCTTGTTAGGTCAGGAAGCATACTACCGCCAGTTCAAGAGCCTGCAAGCAGCAAAACGCGGATTGCCTTTCTTTGGAATCACAGAAATCGGAGCCGCTTCTGAAATGAGCTCCATGAATTCATATACCGACAATTACCGTTTGTTAAGCTGGTTCTCACGTGCGGAATATGATTATAACGACCGATATTACCTTTCTGCCAGCTTCCGTACGGATGGTTCATCCCGCTTCTCTCCAGAAAGTCGTTGGGGTAAATTCTGGTCAGTCGGTGCATCTTGGCGTGTTTCCAACGAAGCCTTTATGGAAAGTACCAAAGGTTGGTTAGACAACTTGAAGCTGAAAGCCAGCTACGGAGCCGTAGGTAACGATAACTTAATGTCTGGTAATACCTCAATATACTATGCTTACCAGGGATTGTATGCAACAGGTATGAACAACTACAACGATGCCGGTGTAATGATCAGCCGTTTGGCAAACCCGACGCTGAAATGGGAAACCAACCTGCAAACCAACGTAGGTGTTGATTTCGCCCTGTTCAACCGCATCAACGGTAGCTTCGAATGGTTCAACCGTAAGTCAAAAGACTTGTTGTTCTATACTCCGAAAGCACCATCAACCGGATTTGGAAGCATTGAGCGAAATATCGGTGATGTCAAGAATACTGGTGTTGAATTCAACCTCGATATTGCCGCCATCAACAGTAAGGATTTCAAGTGGAATCTGAATCTGAATGGTTCACATTATAAAAACCGCATTACCAAACTGCCGCAAGACGAAATTAATTCAGGTTACTTCAAATGGCGCGAAGGCGAATCCCGCTATAACTTCTGGGGCGCTGAATATGCCGGAGTAAACCCGGAAACCGGTAACGACCAGTATTGGTATAATGTATATGAAACCGATGAAAACGGCAACAAAGTCGTAAAAGAACGTATCAAGACGGAAGATTATAATGCAGTAAATAGTGAAGACCAGAAGAAGTACTTAGGCGACGCTATTCCTAAATTCTTCGGTGGTATCACAAATAACTTCTCGTGGAAAGGTATCGACTTTTCGTTCATGATTTACTATAGCTTGGGTGGCAAACTGTACGACTCTGATTATGCTTCAGCTATGTCATACCGCACCGGTTACAGCATGCACCCGGATATGCTGGAAGCCTGGACTCCGGAAAATACAGATGCTAAATTCCCGAGAATCTCAACCGTTTATGGTAGCTATATGGGATCATATACATCGAAGTTCTTGTTCAACAACTCATTTGCCCGCCTCCGTAACGTAACATTAGGTTATACATTACCTCGCGAATGGACCAAGAAATTGCAAATCAATTCATTGCGTCTTTATGTACAAGGTGACAATTTAGCGACATGGGGTAATGCAGCCCGCCGTGGTACCGATCCGGAACAAAGCATCGACGGTATTACCGCCAACCGCTTCCCGACAACGAAATCTATTTCGTTCGGTCTGCAGCTTAACTTGTAATGAGACAGTAACGTAAGTTCAATAACAATTTTAACAAAGACAACTAATAAGAATATGAAATCAATTAAATACATATTGACAACCTGTGCGATCTCAGGCCTGCTTATTGGTGGAACAACTTCGTGCAGTGATTTTCTTGAGACCAACCCATCTACTGATGTTGCCGACAGCGAAGTATTCACAACCGTAAGTGGCGCGCAGGCTGCCTTGAACGGCTGTTATTATCAGATGAAATGCTACGGTGGTGGTGGCGCAAACCGCCAGGACGACTGGGGTATTCCTTCCTATCAGATGATATCAGATCTTTCCGGTGAAGATGTCATGAGTAACGGAGGCGGATGGTACAACTTTACCTATAACTATTGGGGTGAGACTCGTGGTGATATTTTCCGTGCAAGCCAGATATGGACTTACTACTACCGCCTGATCAACAACGCCAATTCCATCATTGCCTATGTAGATGACTGCGAAGGCGACGCAACCGAAAAGCAATACATCAAAGGCCAGGCATTAGCCATGCGTGGATGGGCTTATTTCTGGCTGACCAGATGGTTCCAGCAGACTTATCCGATTGCCAAGAACATGCCGGGTATGCCAATCTATACAGAACCATCCAACGTAAATACACCGGGAGCACCGCGCGGTACATTGGAAGAAACTTATCAGCAGATTCTTTCTGACCTGACTGCTGCCGAACCGATGTTGGAAGGTTTTGTACGCAGCTCCAGTTACCCGAATGTAATCGATCAGTCGGTAGTTCAGGGTATTCTTTCAGAAGTTTATCAGGTAATGCGCGACTGGCCTAAATCAGAAGAATATGCGCGTAAGGTATTAGCCAAATATCCGCTGACAACCAACGATGATTACACAGCTGGTTTCAATGATGAATCAACTCCTTCATGGATCTGGAGTATCAAGCAGACCGAAGAACAGAACAAGGGTGATTATTCTCCATTCGCCATGTGGTACAACGGAACCCGTTCTTGCTGGACATTCGCTTGCTTCATCCTGGCAGACGACTTCGTAAAACTGTTTGATGAAAGCGATATCCGCTATCAGCAAATGCAAAACTGGGACGACCCGGCAGGAACCAGCCGTAAGTTCTGGATTTCCATGAAATTCCGTGACAACGAAGACTGCCGTGGTTCTATGGTTGTGATGCGTTCAGACGAAATGTTACTGAATGCCGCTGAAGCTTGTGCCCGTCAGGGAAAAGAATCGGAAGCCAAAGATTTGTTATGGCAGCTGCAGGATATGCGTGGTGCTGTCCGCACAGAAGCTTCGGGTGAAGAACTGGTAAAGGCGATCTGGATTGAACGCCGTAAGGAACTTTATGGTGAAGGCTTCGCACTCTTCGATATCATCCGCAATGAACTGCCTCTGGAACGTACTGGAAATCACGTAGACTGGGGAGGAGCAACGCCGTTCCCGGCTCGTTCTTGGAGACTGATCTATCAGATTCCGAATACAGAATTATTGAACAACGACTCGATGACGGATGCCGTTTGGCCAAATGGCGACCAGAATCCGTATGATGGCGTTTATGAACCGCAACAATAATAGCATTTGAGGGAACCTTCGGCAGGTTCCCTCTTTTTATGGATATAAAGGCCAACAAAAAAGGCTGCCAGCTACACCGGAGTCCGGTCGGCTGGCAGCCTTTCTTTATTCTATTAACTGTGTGTTATTTCTTCAGCGCGGCAATGCTTTCTTTCAAAGCAGCAATCTTTGTTTCTGCATCAGCCTGTTTCTTCCGTTCCATTTCAATCACCTGAGCCGGAGCCTTGCTGACAAACTTCTCATTGCTGAGTTTCTTCATCACACTCTGCAGGAATCCTTCCTGATATTTCAAGTCGGCTTCCAGTTTCTTCAGTTCTTCTTCCACATTGATCAGGTTGCCTAACGGTACGGCATATTCGGTTGTTCCCACCATAAAGGCAGCAGCGCCGTCGGCCTTATTACTTACCGTGGTAATAGCAGACAAGTTACACAGTTTCGCGATCACTGAATCAAAAGCAGCTACCGGATTCTCACCGACCACTTCCAGACTCAAAGCTTCTTTCTGGGCAATGTTCTTCTGCAAACGGATTGTACGGATGCCACCGATTACTTCCTTAACGACTTCGAACTTGGCGATAATTGCCTCATCATAGTTTTCTGCGACCTTCAATGTCTGAACCATGATGCTTTCTCCATCCTTACGCTCGTAAATATGCTGCCACAATTCTTCCGTGATAAACGGCATGAACGGGTGAAGCAGCTTCAGCAACGTATCGAAGAATTCCAATGTCTTCTCGTAAGTAGCCTTGTCAATCGGTTGTCCATAAGCCGGCTTGATCATTTCCAGATACCAGCTTGAGAATTCGTCCCAGAACAGTTTATAAACCGCCATCAGGGCTTCGCTCAAACGATATTTACTGAACAGGTCATTGACTTCGGCAGCTGTCTTCGACAACATCGCGTCAAACCACGAGATAGCCAGCTTCGCATATTCCGGCTGTTCGATTTCTGCCACATTCCAGCCTTTTACCAAGCGGAAGGCATTCCAGATCTTATTATTGAAGTTACGTCCTTGTTCACACAGCGCGTCATCAAACAGGATATCGTTTCCAGCCGGAGCAGACAACATCATACCCATACGGACACCATCGGCTCCGTACTTCTCGATCAGTTCCAGCGGATCCGGTGAGTTACCCAGCGACTTAGACATCTTACGTCCGATCTTGTCACGCACGATACCGGTGAAATAGACATTCCGGAAAGGCATATCGCCCATATATTCATAACCGGCCATGATCATACGTGCTACCCAGAAGAAGATGATATCCGGTCCGGTTACCAGAACAGAAGTCGGATAATAATACTTGATTTCTTCATTTCCCGGATTGTTGATGCCATCAAACAATGAAATCGGCCACAACCAAGAAGAGAACCATGTATCCAGACAGTCTTCATCCTGACGCAGATCTTCCACTTTCAGGGAAGTATTTCCCGTCTTTGCCTGAGCCAGCTTCAAGGCTTCTTCCGGTGTTTCTGCCACTACATAACCGCCTTCAGGCAAGAAATAAGCCGGAATCCGGTGTCCCCACCACAACTGACGGCTGATACACCAGTCCTTGATATTCTCCAGCCAGTTACGATACGTATTCTTATATTTCGGAGGATAGAATTTCAACTCATCATTCATAACCGGAGGCAAGGCCATATCAGCAAAGTGCTGCATCTTCAGGAACCATTGCATAGACAGCTTCGGTTCGATAGCCACATTGGTACGTTCAGAGAAACCAACCTTGTTGGTGTATGCTTCTACTTTTTCCAATAAACCGGCTGCGGCCAGGTCTTTCTCGATCTGCTCACGGACATCGAAACGATCCATGCCGACATACAGACCGGCCGCTTCGCTCAAGGTTCCGTTATCATTGAAGATGTCGATGCTTGGCAAGTTATACTTCTCGCCCAGCATATAGTCGTTCACGTCGTGTGCCGGAGTCACCTTCAAACAGCCCGTACCGAATTCGATATCTACATAATCATCTTCGATTACCGGAATTTCCCGGTTAACCAGCGGGACGATCACTTTCTTTCCCTTCAGCCAATGATTCTTCGGGTCGTTCGGATTGATACACATAGCCGTATCACCCATGATCGTTTCCGGACGAGTCGTAGCCACAACAGCATAACGGCGGCCTTGTGCATCCCGATGAACAACTTCACCTTCCTCGCCTGTTTCGCCTTCTCCGTTATCATTAGCCACATAATAACGCAGGTAATACAACTTGCTGTGTTCTTCCTTATAGATAACTTCCTCATCACTCAAGGCAGTCAAGGCCTTCGGATCCCAGTTGACCATCCGGACGCCCCGATAAATCAGGCCTTTATTATATAAATCGACAAAGACCTTGATCACGCTCTTGCTCCGTTCTTCATCCATGGTAAACGCCGTACGGTCCCAATCGCAGGAAGCGCCCAGCTTGCGCAACTGCTTCAAGATGATGCCACCGTGTTCTTCCGTCCACGCCCAGGCATGCTTCAAGAATTCCTCGCGGGTCAGATCCGTCTTCTTGATACCTTGCTGAGCCAGCTTATTGACAACCTTGGCTTCGGTAGCAATCGAAGCATGGTCTGTTCCCGGAACCCAGCAGGCATTCTTGCCCATCATGCGGGCACGACGTACCAAAATATCCTGAATAGTATTGTTAAGCATGTGACCCATGTGGAGCACGCCCGTCACATTTGGGGGCGGAATAACGACGGTATAAGGTTCACGACCGTCGGGTTTAGAACTGAAAAGCTTGTTGTCCAGCCAATACTGGTACCATTTACCCTCCACATCAGCGGGGTTATACTTACTTGCTAATTCCATTGTTTTATATCTTGTTATTAATTCACTATTTGCATCTAAAAAGACCCGTTATCACAAACGGAAGGCCAGTCTTCCGATATGCCTCTTCGGGCGAAGGAAATCAGACTGGCCTTCTGTCTGCCGTCTCTAAGAATCGACAAAAGTACGAAATTTATTGATTCTTCGATACTGGAAACTGTATTTTATATATTGGATTATCAACAAACTACCGGATCTGCTTGCCGGCAGGTATTACTGAATCTCCCACTCATACATCCCGGCAGCATACTTTTCCGGTAAAACCACCTCGAGTTTGACAGCCGACGTGCTGACGGGCGCAAAGTGAACGGTATTCGGATTTCCCTTCGAGACGGGATAAGCGTCGGCTTCGGATACAGGCGTCCATTCGCCGGCTTCATTCTTGTAATAGACTTTCCAAGAACGGGGCAAACGGCAACTTCCCCACGGCGCATCGTCGTACCAGTAAACCGTCGAGCTGGAGACTTCTGTCTTTTCCGGGAATTCATAAACGATCCATTCGGTTGTTCCTTCCTTCGGCCACCAGTGATAATACGGGATGGTGCGGTCATTCTCGTCGGCCGGGACCAGTCCGTCGGTAATGGCTGTCAGCGACTTGGCCGGATGTGATGCCGAAACCTGACTCTTCGAGGCTAATGTCGGGATGGCTACCGGACGTGTTGCCCGGACTTCAGAAGGCAGCCAGACAGCCATGTTTCCAGGTCCGCGATGTGCCCACGCATAATAGGGAATCAACGTCAGTTCCTGGTCTTTCACCACCAGACGTCCTTGTTCGTCGTATTCCAACGTCTGCACCGGCGTCTTGATCTGGTTCAATCCATACAGTAAATCCGGTCTTTCTACTACTTCGAACTGCGGGTGCTGGTTCATCAGCAGGCTCAAAACATTAAAGCTGTTGTCCGGCCATTCCGCACAATAGACGATCGGTCCGCGTTCAACCGCCATACGGCCGCGGTCGGCTTCCACCTTTCCGTTTGCCTTTACGGTACGGACTTCCATATCCAGTTGCAGTTCTACGCGATCACCTTTCTTCCATTTCCGCTCGATGGTGAAATAACCCTGTTCCAAAGCAGAAGTGACTGCTTCACCGTTCACCTTTACAGAATAACCCGGGCGTTTCCCGTCGGAATAAGTATACAGATCGCTCGGTACAACCTGATTTCTCACCCAGCCCGGAATACGGATCTTCATCGCAAACGTTCCAGCTGCGTTCTTATCTACCGTCAGTGTCACATGGCCGTCCCACGGATAACGGGTTTCCTGATGCAGAATGACCTTCTTCCCACCTACTTTCAGTTCGGCTTCGTTGCCCATGAACAGATTCACATACACCTGATTATCCTTCACTGCATACACATAACCCGGCAATGAAGGAATGAAGCGGCAGATATTGGACGGACAGCAGGCACAGCCGAACCAGGGCTGCCGCTGGTGCTGACCCATCGATTCCAGCGGATTGGGATAGAAGAATCCACCACCGTCGAGTGAGACGCCCGAGATCAGGCCATTATACAAGGTCCGTTCCAGTACGTCATAGTATTTGGCATCTCCATGCAAGAGGAACAAGCGGTAATTGACATAGACATTCCCGATGGCCGCACAGGTCTCACAGTAAGCCGACATGTTCGGCAATTCGTAATTCTTGCCAAAGGCTTCGCCCTGATTGGTCGCGCCAATACCACCCGTGATATAGAGTTTCTTCGAGACAATGTTATCCCAGATACGGTCAATGGCATGTACATACGATGTATCGCCTGTCAGGGCAGCCACATCGGCCATGCCGGCATACATATAGGCGGCACGAACAGCATGCCCCACGGCTTCATCCTGTTCAATGACCGGCTTGTGTGCCTGACTGTATTCGTCTTTCCGGGAAGTATAACCGCGCTTATCCAGGAAGAATTTGGCCTGGTCGAGGTATTTCTGATCGCCGGTTACCAAATACAATTTGGCCAATGCCATTTCAGCTATCTGATGACCGGGAACACGTACCACCTGTCCTTCTCCATCGCCTATTTCACGGCACACACAATCTGCATAGCGGATGGCGATATCCAGGAATTTCCTACTGCCCGTAGCCTGATAATGAGCAATGGCTCCTTCTACCATGTGCCCCAAATTATAGAATTCATGACTCAGCTCTTCCACCTTTTCCCAGCGCTTGCTGCCGGCCCATTCATGCGGATGCTTCGGATTCATCGTACGGGCCGTATACAGATAGCCGTCGGGCTCCTGGGCTGCCGCCACAATATCCAGCACACTGTCCATATAATGCGCCAGTTGTTTATCCGGATAGGTCTGCAGGGAATAGCTGGCACCTTCTATCGTCTTATACACATCGGTATCGTCAAACGAATAGCCTGTCACTTTCGTCGTGTCACTCGGATGCGCTGCCAGCTCGAAGTTACGGTAACGCCCTGTTTCCTCGCATTTGCTGAAGGCCAGCGGGATCGTTACTTCACGACTCGCTTTCAGGCGTTGCCCCCAAAAGGAATCAGAAACTTTCACGGAAGTAAAGGGTACAGGATCAATCGGATACCCATGTTTCAGCTGTTCTTTCTGGGCGAACAGGCTGTTTCCGGCCAGGCATCCTGCCAAAATAGTCATTACGAATCTTTTCATGGTTCTCATTTTATTCGGATTAAGAAGTGTTTCACTAACACATTTTGGCAAATGTAACAAGGTTTTGGTATAAATGCAAGATTCTTACCGATTTTATGCTCCGGCAGAAGAAAAACTGAAGCGCCTTTTTATCTATCAGCCGACATGAAAAAATCGGCAGATTTGCCCGGATATGATGCAAACCTGCCGATATATATCACTTGATCAGACCGCCCGGCGGCCTCAGTCTTTAATTCTTCTTCAGGATGAGTAACCAGCCTTCTTTCGTCTTCACCGGAATAGATTCATCCAGACGGAATGAACGGGCTTCCTGGAAATCGGTTACCTGCGGAGCTTCGAGCGTCGCCTGTGCCGGATCGAATCCTAAAGCTTTCCAGTTGAACGTCAATCTGACGGATTTGTCTTTCGCACTGAAATTACCGATCGATATCAAAACCTGGTCCGGTTTTACATAGGCTGTTGCCTTCACTTCCGGATCCGATGTCTGCACCGGACAATCTTCATCCCAATACCCGAGCATCTTCGCGTCTTCTATGCCGAACGATTTCCACAACGCCCAGACCGGAGCCGGCGAATACTTGCTGTATGAATGACGGCCCGTCGTTCCATACACCATTCCCAAGAAACGGTTTCCGCCGTCTTGCAGCATCTCGCTCATCTGCCCGAACGGAATGCCCGAGAAGGTAACGAACCATTCGTCCGGACGCATCTCGTTATAACGGAAGCTTTCGCCAAACCACAGACGGTCAACGTAAGGGAAGAAACCCGTGTACTGGTTGGCCGGACCAACGGAATACCACGTATTGGAATGCAAGTCGATCAGCGCACCCGGATGATACTTTTCCATGATCTTCCGCATCCGCTTCATCACGGGGCGGTCGAATGACACATCATCCATGTAGATGCCATCCAGGTCATAATTCTCGAACATCCAGCGCAAGCCTTCCAGGTAATAATTGATCCAACGAGAGAAACCTGACAATACCAACGCCGCATCGGATGTCTCGTTCGGCAACTCGGTGTACCAGGCCGGACGATAATCGTCGATCAGATGTTCACAATGCCACGGTAGTCCGTACCCGACACCCGCAGCCAGTATCTCATGGTTCAAGCTCTTCAGCGCATAGATTTCTGTCGTATAATTAGTCAGCTCCCGAATGGTATAATACAGCTTGACCTTCCGTCCGAATTCATGTTCGTGCTTAATAAAGGCTTTCAGTGAATCCTGTACGATAAACGGATAATTGATCACCGGGTTCAGCTTCTGCGCGTGATGGATATTGATGATATTGGCTCCTTCTTCGGCGGCCTTGTCGAAACCGGTATGAGGCGCATGGTAATAACGCTCGGAGAAATGTTTCGCCGTATTCACCGGCTTCAGCGGGGTGATCAGCAGGTCGAACTCATAACTGCGGGGCTCGGCCGACAAGGTATCTACACCGGTACTGGCCACGACGAGCGACTGGCCGCCCTTCGGTCCGGAAACCCGTATCGTTCCTTTTCCGTTATTCGCCCAGGCCCTTGGCGGAGCCGGTTTATAGTCATTCAGCAACGGACCGTGATAACTGCCTCCGCGGTATTCCACATGCAGACCGGCCTTGGCATTTCCCATCCAGTAGCTGTCCCACGGACCTTTCCAGTCCCATTGATACGACACCGGACGCGTTCCGCCACTGAATCCGGCTCCCATGAAATACTCCGACGCATACGGCGTATAGTTCGTTTCCAGCCGGATATCTTTCACGACCAGAGGCTGGTCGGTCGATACCTTCAGGTCATAATGCACATACCCGTCATATTCCATCGAAGCCTGGTTCTCGAAGCGGATTCCATCTTGCGTGGATGAAGCCGTCCACGAAACTAAGCCGCCGGCCTTCTTCTTCAGCGAAACATTCGTTGCCTCAAAAGGAATGGTGCCCTGGTTGGTCACAACCACAAAACGGAACGGCGCGGCCAGCACTTCCTTCTCGTTGATCTGAATGGAAGCCGGAAGTCCGTTATCCCCTACAAGCAAGGTCTTGTCCGTCGCCGTCACGGTCTTCCCGTCCAGCTGCATGGCCGTATAAGGCTTCACCGGGTTATTATCTTCTCCGATAGTCGAATTCAGCCATCTCAACCGGGCATGACGCCACAAATCATTATCTCCTTTATCTGCCAGGACCTCTTTTTCCACCCGGATTTCTACCGGAATCGTCTGAGGTGCTCCGCCCTCACAACTCAGGGTCACACTTCCTTTATAAGTGCCCGTCTTGGCGTCTTCGGGAATTTGTACTCCGCACCACAGCGCCTGCACCTTTCCTTCCGGCACATTTACAGTAAATGTAATCGGCTTTCCATCCCAGTTAATGCCTTCCTGGTTAAAGCAGGTTATCTCCTCCTTCGGAATGACAGACGAACCGTTGGTCAGATCCGAAAAGTCAAGGTGCACCTGCTTCACGGCCTCATGAGCGGCCCAGACACCAATCTGCCACGTATAATATTCATTCCGCAACGCCACACCCTCGAAGCCGGCCGGCGATCCGTTCTTTACCCAGCGGACCGGCAGCTCATTGGCCAGACGGATCGGGAACGCCCGGTCTTCGGGGAAAAGCACCGGATTCATCGGATAGACCTGTTTCAGACTGTCCATCTCGCGTGCCGTAGCCGCCAGGCCCATCGGCGTAAAGGCATCAAAGCGCGAACGGCTTTCAAAGCGCAGCACCTTTGCCTTCGGAACAGCCGCCGTCAAGCCGGATTTCCAAGCCTCATCCGCCTCATAAACCGGAGGCAGATAATCATTCCACGGCTTGCCATAACGAGCGTCATTCCATCCTTTCCGATATTTATATGGCAGGTAATACACATAATAGATTCCATCACCCGAAACCGGCTCAAACGTCACAGTGGCCGACTCTGCTGAAAAGTCAGACACACTCACGTTCTTTACTTCCGAGCCCGATTGAGCATCCACCACCACTACCTTTTTCGTCTCCGGCCGCAAGTCCGGTCTGCGCCAAGGCAAATACACCTGCACCGCCTTCTGCTCTTTTATACCACTTACTTCTACTACCGCCCGATGATTCCCCTGCATATCGGCTTTCCACATCGAATCGGCCACCACAAAGGGAATTCCATCCGGAGCATACGGTAAATACTGGCTGTCTCCGTCCGGTACTGCCGGTTTAGGCGAACAAGCCAGCAGGCAGCTCAATGCTCCTATACACACGCACACATATTTATTCATGCTCAAACTAATTTGTAAATATCCATTTATTTCCATAAATCAAGTGCCCGAACAGATCCGGGCACTTTCATCATATAATCAGGATTAATAACCCGGATTCTGATCATCTTTCAACAATGGATTCACATCAATCGCTGTTGTCGGTATCGGCATCAGCAATAAGCGGTCATTCCATGTCTTGTTTACCACAACCGAACCGTCTGGTGCCGTAGAAGGACCATTCAGATATTCCTTGCAATAATCACTTCCGTAGCGGCGAACATCATCAAAGCGATGACCTTCAACGGCCAGCTCGATACGACGTTCATTCCGCAAGAAGTTAATCGCTTCTTGCTTACCCAACGATTCCGGTACATCCGGCATACCACAACGGTCACGCAACTGATTCAACGCTGCACGAACCTGCTCATCATAGCCGGTCGTCATCAATCGGGCTTCAGCATACGTCAAAAGCACTTCCGCATAGCGAATGGTCGGATAATCGTCGGCCGAACCATACAAACTATAATTATACGGATTCCAGGCAACCATCTTTCTATAGCTGAAACCTGTCCAAGACTCATTACCATTCTTATTAACCACATCCGGATCCCATTTATAATAGATTTCCCCGGCAGCTGTTTCATGCCATCCTTTGAACGGGAATAGCAATGTTACATACAAGCGGCTGTCGCGGTTCTTGAATTCCTTCATGTAATCATACGTCATCAAATCCGGGCTTGTAGCAAATGCTTTGTACTCATCCGCGCTCAATCCTTTTGCAAAGTTCCATATTTTTTCGTAATTAGCCTTACGAGTTTCTACCGGAATTTTATCAGGAATAGTCTTTCCGTCAATATTCCAATAAGCATCTACCAAGTCCTGCATAGGCTCGAAAGAAGAATATCCATGGTGAATAGATATTGACAAAGGGATAAAGTACGTGTACCGATTCTCATCATAAGCATACGGATCTTCCATATATTCATGTGTCAATACATACTCCGGATTAGCCGGTGTAGCATTTGCGCCTTGCCATAAAGACTCATAGCTGAACATTCCCTTGATGAATTTGTCTTTATCAATGCCCAACGATTCAAAATCAATATACAAATCCATTTCCTTGGCTTCCTGTTCCTGAGCGGCGCTCAACGAAGTCAGCTTGAACAAAGAATATTTACCGCTGTCCATAACAGCTTTTGCCGACTTCTCTGCTTCCGCATAATTTCCAAAATACAAAGCGGCTCTTGCCCGCAAAGCCAAAGCAGCATATTTGGTTACACGTCCCGACTCATACATGAAACTGCCATTATAGCTTTCCGGCAAAATTTCTGCTACCTGCGCCAATTCATCCAAAATAAAATTTCTCACCTCTTCCAATGAATTTCGTGGCACATTGGGAGCATCATACGGCAATTCTTCCGTTACGATAGCAACTTTTCCAAAATACTGGGTCAGCTCCAAATAGGCAAATGCCCGGAAAAAGCGCGCTTCCGCCTTCATACGTTCTTTCAGCTCGTCACTCATATCACACGTTTCAACCCGCGATATAAAGGTATTGGCTGTACGGATGGCACTGAAGTCGTAATCGCCATAAGGAGAAGCCGTATTGATACCGTTCTGTTGTACCATTTCCATATTTCCTTCCCAAGGTTTATGGCTATGGGCATTATCTGTACACATTTCATCCCAGATATCCAACGCGGGCATAGACTGGTAACAGCCATTCAAGGCATACCAGGCATCTTTCTCTGTCTTCCAGAAATTTTCGGCAGAAATCTCGGCTGGTGGAACCACATCCATATCGCATGATGAAAACGCTCCTGCCAAAGCGCATAACATGATTATTTTTTTTGCTTGCATCTTCATAAACAATACTCCTTACTAATTAAAATGAAACATTCACACCAAACGCCAATGATTTGGTTCCTAATGCCTGAATTGTACTGCTTGTCGCTTCCGGATCAAAGTCTTTCATCTTATGATCTGCACGGATGGTAAACAGATTTTCACCTGTTATATATACCTTCAACGAAGACAGGCCCAAACGAGTAATCACATCTTTCGGTACATTATACCCAAACGATAAAGTCTTGATACGGAAATAATCTGCATCAAAAATATGATAGTCGTTAAACGCCCGGTTATAAGTTGTATGAGGACTACTTGCCGTATAGATACGCGGATAAATGGCATTCGGATTTGGATTCTCTTCTGTCCAGCGTCCTAAATGATAGGCTCTCGGATTATCTTGTCCGTGGAAGAACGGGTGCACCTGATATACTTCAAAGGCGACATCAGCCCCGCTTACTCCCTGGCCGAAAACAGAGAATTCAAAGTTCGCATAATTCATCGACAAATTGATTCCATACGTAAAGTCAGGCACTTCACATCCGATGATGGTTCTATCATCGTCTGTAATCTCTTCGCCCCACTTTAAATCGCGCTGAGGAACAAATTTGGTATCACCCGCATTCGGCGTAACACCACCATAAGTATAATAATGTCCGGCATCGATTTCTTCCTGCGTATACAGACCGTCACTCTTGAATCCATAGAATGATCCTACTGATTCTCCTACCTTTGATATATACTTGGCAACACCATGACCACTCACATTGTCTATTTTGTTATCTGAAGCAGCCATATCGGTAATTCTGTTCGAGTTAGTCGCAATATTAGCCCCGATCACATACGAGAACTTATTAATCGTATTACGATGAGTCAGTGCCAATTCAAATCCTTTATTACGTACCTTGGCAATATTCTGGGAAGGAGCCGTAGAAATACCCGTTTCCAGAGGTACATTGTAAGGCAACAGAATATTACTTGTATTCTTAACGTAATAATCAGCGGTACCACTCAGTTTTCCATTCCATAAATCAAAGTCCAAACCAATATCGGCCAACGCTACTTTTTCCCAAGTCAGGGTTGGATTCGCCGGTTTGGTTTCTTCGATGACTTTAGCCGGAGAATCGCTGAATGAATAGTAAGCGTCTGTTCCCCAAACTTTCCGACCTCCATAATTCTGGAAATAGTCATAATTGCCTACGTTATTGATATTACCCAGCGTACCATACGAAGCTCTCAACTTCAAATTGTCTATCACATCCCGCGTATCTTCCATAAAGGCTTCTTCGCTGATTCTCCAACCGGCAGAGAAAGAAGGGAAATAACCCCAACGGTTATCCGCATGGAAACGGGAAGAAGCATCACCTCTGAAATTCGCTTCAAACATATACCGGTCCATCAAGGTATAGTTCACACGGCCAAAATAAGAAAACATCTTGTATTCCTGCATGCTGGAACCATTCTTGTACAGAGATCCGGAAGTCGCTCCAGCCGACAGATCCTCAAACGAATCGGCCGGGAAATCCTGTCTGGAAGCCATTAAGGTTTCAGCCTTGTAATGTTCGTAAGAGACACCGGCCAAAACAGAGAATGAATGGATTCCTTTCGTCCAGCTATAATTGGCTGTTCCGGTATAAGTCAGGAAATTATTACTCTGCCAATTTACTTCCATCGAGTTAATAGTATTTCCCGTACCACCAATCACAGTCCCCGGATTCAGGAAACTTGGAACATCGTCTTTCAAACTATTATAATATTTATTCTTATACGAATAAGACTTATAAGTAGCTTGTCCGGTTATCACCAGCCCTTTGACAGGCTTCAAATCGAAGGCCAGTTCATACATGGTATTTTCTACCTGATTCTTTGTCCAGTCGTTTGTACTGTAAGCACGCAGCGGGTTTCCACCGGCAAATGTACCACTCGCTTCGTGGCCCGATTCAACAGAACCCCACTCTCCATTTGACTGCTGTGCAACAAAGGTACTTGGAACGATCAGCATATTATCGAATGAAGGTGTTCCACCATCAACATCCTTATTGCGCTGAATGTACTTCACACCACCTCTGAATGTCAACCAGTCTGTTACATCCGACGAAACATTCAAATTCAAATTATATCTGCGGGTATCCCGGTTTCGTACATTCTCTGTATCATATATATAACCCAAGCCTGCAAAATAACGCAGTTTCTTGGTTCCACCTGAGAAGTTCAACGAATGTTTGGTCGTTACAGCCCAATCATCGAACAGCAGATCTACCCAATTGGTATTCGGATATAAATCCGGCTGCGAACCATTTCTGAAGAGTTCAATCTGCTCGTCTGTAAATCCCTGCTTTTTACCTGCTGCCGGATTCGTATTATAAAGAGCTTCGTTGTACAGTTCGGCATATTCCCACGAATTCACCAGGTCTGGTGTATAAGTCGGGGCTTTCATACCAACCATACCGCTGTACGAAACATCCATCCGTCCTTCTTTTCCTTGTTTTGTCGTTACCAACACAACACCATAGGCGGCACGAGATCCATAGATAGCCGACGACGCTGCATCTTTCAAGAACGAAATGCTTTCAATGCTGTTCGGGTCGAGGTTAGAAAAGAAGGTCGCGTCGGCAATGGCACCGTCAATGACATACAGCGGCTCTGACGTTCCCAAATTACCACGACCACGGAAATTAATCGAAGCATCTTTTCCCGGACGTGAAACAACCGTCACACCAGGAACCGTACCTTGTATAGAACTTAATACATCGTTCTGAACACGGTCTTTAATTTCATCCGAACTGACAGAAGCGACCGAACCTGTCAAGTTCACTTTCTTCTGTGTTCCATAACCTACTACAACCACTTCTTCCAAAGCCTTGGAGTCTTCTGCCAAAACAACCTGCAAAGCATCATGTCCCTTTACAGAGACTACCTTGGAATCAAAGCCGATATAAGAAATCTGCAACTTGGCATTATCAGACACATTCAACGTAAAGTTACCATCCATGTCGGTAATAGTTCCGTTGGAAGGCGATGTCAGGTCAACCACGTTGGCTCCAATAACCGGTTCGCCAGCAGCATCACGTACCGTACCTTTTATCTGTCTTGTTTTTTGCTGTACAGCCTCCACCTTCGCATTCTTTTTCCCGGCTGTCGAGAATAATACAATATGTCTGTCTTCAATCGTATAACCAATATTCTGCCCGGCAAACAGCTCATCCAATACATCCGTAATCTTCCGATTCTTTATATTAATTGAAACGAGCCTGTCGGTATTAACCTGAGAACTACTATACGTAAAATAAAAATCACTTTGATTTTCAATAGCCATCAATACATCTTGCACGGTTGCTTCTTGCAAATCAAAAGTAAATGTAGTTACCTGCGCATAGCGTGCATCCGCATGATTTGCCCAAGCAGGCGTGTTTTCCCATGCAATCAAAAGAAACATACAACCCGAAACGGTAAGAACTTTTTTTAGGCTGGCCGTCTTCCCTCTTTGCGGCCTCTTTTTCTTTATTATGTCCATAAGTAAAATATTAAATTGGTAAATAGATCTAAGAACGATACATTCTTTTCAAATAATAAAAAATCTGCTATTCTCTCTTTCTAACCTTCCCCATAGGCTTTTTAATTTATAGGATGAATAATATAATTCTGTTCTTTATTTTTCTGATAAGTCAAGTTTTGTGTCTTTTGCAACAGATCGAGCACCTGGTCAACGGTCGACACATGTTTTACTGTACAGGTAAATGTTTTTTCCGCCAACGACCGACTATCAATTTCTATCTGCACATCAAATCGCCGTTCCAAGATTTTCACGATGTATTCCAACGGCTCGTTCACAAAACTCAGATCACCGGTAGTCCACGAAGAAATCCGGTTGGCATCTACTTGCATCAGCTCCACTCCTTTTTCTTCCGAATAAATGATCTGTTCATTGGGATGCAAAATATAGGATTCTTTTCCGGCATTGCAGTCCACTTGTACCTTTCCTTCTTTTAAGGTTACTCTTGTCTCTTCCTGGTCGTACGAAGAAATATTGAATTTCGTACCCAGCACTTTCACATCCAAATTGTTAGTCTGCACAATAAAAGGCTTCGATTCATTCCGGCTAACCTCGAAATAGGCCTCTCCATCCAAATGGACCTGCCGATTATCGATCGCAAAATGAGTAGGATATTCCAACCGGCTGCCCGAATTCAGCCATACGAATGTCCCGTCAGACAAACGCAGACTGGCCCTTTCTCCGACCGGCACCTCTACAAAATTCATGGCTGCCGTTATTTCCTGCTCATGCAAAGTTACGTATGCGCCAACGCCAACGAAAACACCCAAAATCAATACAGCCGCATACTTCAGGAAAGCCGGCCAATAAGTAGCCTGCTTCTTGAAATGTTTTTTTGTAAAAGTCCGATAAGCCTTGTCTATCTGTGCCGGCTGCGCATAATGCCATTCGTTCTTCAAGCTCCACACTCGTTCGAGCTCAAAGAGCTGGTCCCGGTTTTCAGGACTTGCCTGAATCCACTCATCCACTTCTTTCAGCTCTTGCGGCGAACAGGATTGTTCGAGAAACCTGATCAATAGATCTTCATTTATCATCATCCTTTTGGGGTTGTTTATATAGACGACAATCCAAGAAGGTAAAACTACGCAGTAAAAAGGCTGTTATTTTTGCAGTTATGCCCTATAACATAAAAATCAAGAAGAAAATCGGGCGTAATTCATCCCGCAACAATAGCAAAGCCTGACGGATGTAACCTTCTACAGTCCGATTGGAAACCTGCAACCGCTCTCCTATTTCCTTCCGGCTTAAATCGGCAAAATAATAAAGGCGGAAGGCTTCCGCACATTTCGGGGGCAATTTTGAAATAGCTTTTTCTACCAACTCTCTCAGATCCTGACTCAGGATATGTTTCAACACCTCATTCTGCTCTTCTGATTTTCCCTTAGATTCCAGACGGGCTTCGGCAATGCGCACACGTTCTTCGTAATCTTCTACGATCATTTGATGTTTGATATGGTTCAGGCAGGAATTCTGAAGCCATCTAAACAAGAATGAATGAATATCATCCGCTTCTATCTGCTGTTTTTTCTCCCAATACGATGCAAAAACATCCTGTACCAAATCTTCGGCCGCCTGCGAGTCAACAAAACGGCAAGCCAAGGCCATTAACTTGGGATAAAAATACCCGAAGAAAGACCGGAATGCGTTCTTATCTCCTTTCTTTACCTTATTTAAATCATAAGGAACATCCATTCTCCTTGTTCTACATCTCCATTTTAGCAAATTTCTTTTCGCACAAAAATAAGCATTTATTCTTAATCTTATTCTATTCTTTTTTGACGGCTGTCTTTCTATTGGCTGTTTCTTATCGGGAAGTGATTGAAAAGTCATTAGAAAGTAATTGTTTGACATTTGTCAAAAAGCTTTTCCATATATGTGATAAAGCTTTACCATATTAGTCATAAAGCTTTTTGACAGATATGCTAAAGCTATTTCCTAAGGAATTTCATATTATTCCTTCTCGGTAATTGATTTTACCATTAACAGGAGTCCTTTCAGATATGTCCTGTATTTTCAAATTTTATCCCTACCTTTGCCCCCAGAATAGACCAATTTTTCAACTATAAAAACAACAAGTATCATGAAATGCAGACTGTTTGCTTTATGTTGTATGTTATGGACGGCCTCGGCATTTGCCACTACGCGAAAGGCTGTGTTTATTATTGTAGACGGCGTACCTGCCGACATGATTGAACGGCTGAATACTCCGGCCATCGACGAGATTGCCGGCCGGGGTTCGTTCGACCGGGCCTATACGGGCGGTGAAGTGGGCGGATATTCGCAGACGCCGACGATCTCGGCCATTGGTTATACCAATTTATTGACGGCTACCTGGATGAACAAACACCGTGTAGACGGTAATTCCAACCTGAAACCGAATTACAATTACTGGACTATCTTCCGGATTGCCAAGGAACAGCCGAAAGATTACAAGACGGCCATCTATTCGAGCTGGACAGACAACCGGACGGTCTTGTTGGGCGAAGGCAAACCGGAGACGAACTACCTGAAGATAGACTATGTATGCGACGGCTACGACCTGGACACCAAGCGTTTCCCGAAGAAAGAAAAAGACCTGCATATCTTTGATATCGACGAGCTGGTGGCCCAACAGGCCGCGGAAGGCATCAAGAAAGACGCGCCCGACTTAAGCTGGGTTTACTTGTGGTACACCGATGATGCCGGACACATCGAAGGTAACGGGGCTTTCTTCGACGAGTACACGCTGAAGGCCGACCGGCAGATTGCCCAAATATGGGAGGCCGTGAAGTACCGGGAAGCAAATTTCGATGAAGAATGGATGGTTGTGGTTACCACCGACCACGGACGTACGGAAAACGGGCACGACCACGGCGGACAGTCTGAACGGGAAAGGACCACGTGGATCTCGACCAACCAGGCGGTGAACCGGCATTTTCACGACGGGCAACTGGCCATTACCGACATCACGCCGTCGATCTGCCGCTTTATGGGCTTCGAGGTGCCGCAAGACGTCTTATGGGAACAAGACGGCATGCCGTTTGTCGGCCCGGTAGACATCGCCAACATGAAGACATCACCATATGACGATGACATCATCCTCTCGTGGGACTGCCTGAACCCGAATGCCGAAGTAACCATCTATGCCGCCACCGGCAACCAGTTTCAGACAGGCGGCAAAGACAAGTGGATCAAACTGGATACCGTACCGGCATCCGACCGGAGTTATCGGATCAAAGGACTGCCGGCTTCATCGTTCTATAAATTCGTGCTTCAGACACCTCATAATCATCTGAACCGCTGGGTCAGCCGGTAAACCGGAAAACAGGCAGGCAAGGCCCGACATGCGGCCGGCCTGCCTGTTTCCCAGCCCATAAACGCCCGAAAAGAACAATTATTGTTTGATTGCAGAAAAAGACCAATGTATCACTTGATTCTTAAAGAAAAAACATTACTTTTGGGACCAGAGAGCATGTATTCATATCCAAACGCCACGAGCATAACAACAAGAGCCATGAAGAGAAAAAGCTATGTCCGTATATTCGCCATTTTACTATCGGTCATCGTGCTTGCAAGCTGCGAAAGACCTGTCTCCCGCCCTACGAATGACCAGGCATACAGTTGCGTTGATTCTCTGCTTACCCAAGCGAATTCCTATTTATTTACCGAGCCGCTCCGGTCATGCCGTATATTAAGAGAGGCATTGCCAGCCTGTACCGACGAAAAAGACCAAGTCCAGCTGCAAAATTTACTGGCCAAGGCGCTGTTCCTGTCGTCGCAGTATGATTCGGCCCTCTATTACAGCGAGAAGGTGATTGATTACTGCTGGAAACAGAAAGAACTGACGCCGCAGATCCACCGCCTGCTGACCGAAAACTACAACATCTTAGGGAACACGAAAGGGCGGACCAGCGGCAACAACCTGGCCTTACATTATTATAAACAGGCCCTCTTCCACTGCCTGCAGAGCGACAAGCAGCGCTTCCTGCCCGACTTGTGCACCAACATAGCCGACACCTACGTCAGGACAGGCGATTTCGTGAACGGCGTGATGTATTACCGCCAGGCCCTGCACTATGCCGACTCGCTCGGTCTGCCCCAGGAAGAATGTTCCTTTATCTACCATGGGTTAGGACATACGTACACCGAACTGCACGATTTCGACAACGCCGACTATTTCTACCGGCAGACAGAAGCCTTCCTTGACCACATGGACATCCATGAGAAGTTTGTTTACTTCAACAACCGGGGCCTGTATTATTATTCGAGGAAAGATTATCCCAATTCCAAGAAATACCACCGGCAGGCATTCGCGACCGTACAGGGCAGTCCGGACTACCAGTACGAACAGAACCTGTCGAAGATCAATCTGGCGGAGCTGTATCTCATCGGCGGACAGACCGATTCGGCCCGGCTCTTTCTAAAAGAAGCCCGCGACTTCTTCCTCTCCATCAACCAGACTTCGGCCCTCTCGTATATCCAGACACAAGAGTTCGCATTAGCTGTTGCAGAGAAAGACTGGGACGAGGCACAGGCCATCCTGCAGACCATGGACGACCATGAGATCGAGCCCAGCCTGATGCTGATCCGTAAACAATACCAGGAACAGTATTACACCCGGACAAACCGGTACAAAGAGGCCTATCAGGTATTAGGTGAACGCATCCGGCTGGATGATTCCATCCGGAACGAGCAGATCAAAATGCGCGTGGCCGAAATCGACATGCGCTATAAGCAGGATACGACAGTCATGCAACAGGCCATCGTGATTGAGAAACAGCAGAACCACATGCGCCTGCTGCAAATGTCGTCATACCTGTGGATCAGCCTGTGCCTGTTGCTCATTCTGGTTCTGATCTTTATCTACCTGTACGACAAAAAGCAGAAAGCCTACATCACCGTACAGCAGAAGAACAAGATTGCCGAGCTGAAGATGGAGAACATACGGAACCGCATCTCGCCGCATTTCATCTTCAACGTCCTCAACCGGTCTATCAACTACAACGAGCTCTGCTTTAAGAAAGAAGAAATATCCGAACTGGTGAAGCTGCTCCGGCAGAACCTGTCGCTCTCCGAACAGCTCTACATCAGCCTCAAGGAAGAGCTGAACTTCGTCAGGACCTACGTACACCTCGAATCAAAACGCCTGGACCAGTTCAGCTTCGAGATCGAACAGGCGCCGGATGTGAATGACCAGCAGATTTTTATCCCGTCGATGCTCATCCAGATACCGGTAGAAAATGCCATGAAGCACGGATTGCGGGCAAAGGAAGGAGAAAAGCGGCTGCGCATAAAAATCCAGCGGGAAGGCAATCATACCCTTATCCGCATTCAGGACAACGGAGGAGGCTTGCGGGGGCCGTCGATTCCTAACGACAATGCCGGACTCGGACTGAAGATCATCACCCAGACAATCAGTCTGTTGAACGAGCATAACAAGGAGAAACTGGAACTGCAGATCCACAATATCACGACGGATGAAGGAGAAACCGGCGTTGAAGTCTGCTTCAACATTCCGGATGAGTATTCATACGAATTATAAGAAGAAAAAAATTCGGATGATTAATGACAAATTTTGAATACTTAACTTTCATATCCATTCGGATATCTCTTTTGGCACAAAAAAGCGAAAATAAATTAAAAATACATCGTTTATCTTTGTTAATGAACCAATCAGTTTACACGGATAATGAAAAGGATTTATAATGTAGTGATCATAGATGATGATCAGGTAGCTATCGACAACCTGGCGGCCTGTCTGAACGACTTCCCGATGATTGAAATCGCCGGGACAGCCCGCAACGCTAATCTTGGCAAAAGAATCATCGCCAAGCATAAACCCGATTTGTTGTTTCTCGACATGGAACTGTCAGACATGAACGGCATCGATCTGTTCAACCAGATACGCGATGAAATAGACTGGAGCATGCGGGTCATTGTCTACTCGGCACACGACAAGTACATGCTTCAGGCCTTCCGCGAAATAGCATTCGATTATCTGCTGAAGCCGATTGATCCGGCTGAACTCGAGACGGTCATCAGCCGTTCGATCGAAGACATCGACCAGGAACAGGTAGCCATCGCTCCGCCCTATATTCAGCTGAGAAGCCTGTCAAAAGAAAAGCAGGCCTTTGCGATAGCCACACCGACCAACGACTTTCAGGTACTTCATACCGAAGACATCGGCTACTTTAAATACAACCAAGAACGAAAACAATGGGAAGTTTACCCCTGCTCCCAACCTAAAATTGCGCTAAGAAGAAACACCACAGCCGAAAACATCCTGAAAAGTTCGCCGTCGTTCGTGCAGATACACCAGTCGTGCATCATCAACATCAACTACCTGGTCACCATCAAGGAAAGACGCTGCGTGCTGTATCCGCCTTTCGACCAGGTGAACGACCTGAGCATCTCGAATATTTTCCACAAGAAATTACTGAAGATGTTCCAGCAATTCTGACCCGGCGGATGCAGAAACGAGGAGGACAGCTCAACAAACGGCTGAAAATTGATTACTTAAAGAAAAAAAGAGGCCGCTAAATTTGCAGTATCAGAAAAAGTTCGTACTTTTGCACCGCGAAAAATATTAATAACATTATTATCAAAAACAGTATTGTATGAATAATTACGAAACCGTTTTCATTTTAACTCCCGTTTTGTCTGATGCACAGATGAAGGAAGCGGTAGACAAGTTCACAGGTATCCTGAAAGAACAGGGTGCAGAAATCGTGAATGAGGAAAACTGGGGCTTGCGCAAGTTAGCTTATCCTATCGACAAGAAATCAACTGGTTTCTATCAGCTGATCGAATTCAAAGCAAAACCGGAAACCATCGCTACTTTGGAAGTTAACTTCCGTCGTGACGAACGCGTACTCCGCTTCTTGACTTTCCGTCAGGACAAATATGCAGCAGAATATGCCGCTAAGAGAAGAAATTTGAAATCATCTAAAGAAACAGTAAAGGAGAATTAATTATGGCAGCTACTCAATCAGAAATCAGATATTTGACTCCGCCTTCAGTTGACGTTAAGAAGAAAAAATATTGCCGTTTCAAAAAGAACGGTATCAAGTATATCGACTACAAAGATCCTGAATTCTTGAAGAAATTCTTGAACGAACAGGGTAAAATCTTACCTCGTCGTATCACAGGTACTTCTTTGAAGTTCCAGCGTCGTGTTGCGCAGGCTGTTAAGCGTGCTCGTCACTTGGCTTTGCTTCCATACGTAACAGATTTGATGAAATAATTAAAAAAGAGGAGACAGAATATGCAAGTTATTTTGAAAGAAGATGTAATCAATTTAGGTTACAAAGACGATATCGTAACAGTTAAGTCTGGTTACGGACGTAACTTTCTAATCCCCATGGGTAAGGCAGTTATCGCATCAGAATCTGCTAAGAAAGTATTGGCTGAAAACTTGAAGCAGCGTGCTCACAAGTTGGCTAAAATTAAGGCTGATGCTGAAGAATTGGCTGCTAAGCTGAAAGATGTAACACTGACTATCGGTGCAAAGACCAGCTCTACAGGTACCATCTTCGGTTCTGTCAACAACATTCAGGTTGCTGAAGAATTGGCTAAGTTAGGTTATGATATCGACCGTAAGATTATCTATATCAAAGATTCTGTAAAAGAAGTTGGTGATTACAAGGCAACTATCAAATTGCACAAGGAAGTTACTGTTGAAGTTCCTTTCACAGTTGTTTCTGAATAATAATCACTTACAGAATATTTTTCTGCTGAAAACATCCTGTTTTTAGACAGGCAAACATAAAAGAGGAAATACAAAATATCACATTTTTTGTATTTCCTCTTTTTTAATGATCTTTTTTACCCTTAATTTTAGGATATTATTACTGAAACCACTAATTTCGGCACAAAATAAATCCATGTATCATGAGCACATTTATCTTTAAAAAAGGATTCGCCTGCACAGGTTTACTGTTAGCCCTGGCAAGCTGCCAAAACAATCCGCAAGCAAAAATAACAGTAGTTGAGCAAAACGACACACTGACGGTATTGGAGATTGCCAATCCGACACCGTACATCCTTTTACCGATCGAAGAAAGCGCGCCGGAAGCCAAAGTTTGCCTCAGCACCGGTGATCCGGGAGATACGGAAATGGATATCCGCCTGGCTCAAAATCAGGTAGACTATCTCATTCCCTTTGCTCTTCCGACCGACGACGACAAAGCGACCCTGCGCATCCGCATGGCACCCAAAGATAACATCTGCTGGCAGAAAATGGAACTGACACACACCGTCGACTCGACCAACGTGGATCCGTTCCGTCCCGTTTATCACCACACTCCGCTCTACGGCTGGATGAACGACGCCAACGGACTGGTCTACAAAGACGGTGAATACCACTTGTTCTATCAGTACAATCCATACGGCTCGATGTGGGGAAACATGCACTGGGGACATTCCGTCAGCCAGGATCTGATACACTGGGAACCGTTCCCCATCGCCCTCGAACGGGATACACTCGGACAGATCTTCTCGGGCAGCTCGGTTGTCGATAAAGATAATACAGCCGGATTCGGACCGGGAGCCATCATCGCTTTCTATACATCGGCCAGCGACAAGAACGGCCAGATTCAATGTATGGCATATAGTACCGACAATGCCCGTACCTTTACCAAATATGAAAAGAATCCGATATTGACGCCGTTCGACGGACTCAAGGATTTCCGTGATCCGAAAGTATTCTGGTACGAACCGCAGAAGAAATGGGTGATGATCGTATCAGCCGATAAGGAAATGCGTTTCTATTCATCGACCAACCTGAAGGACTGGACATACATGAGCGCCTTCGGAGCGGGTTATGGCGCACAGCCGAACCAGTTTGAATGTCCGGATATGGTGGAACTGCCTGTCGACGGCGATGAGAACAACAAGAAATGGGCCCTGCTTGTCAACATCAACCCGGGTTGCCTCTTCGGGGGTTCAGCTACGGAATATTTCATAGGCGACTTCGACGGGAATAAATTTACCTGTGATACGAAACCGGAAGTGGCCAAATGGCTGGACTGGGGAAAAGACCATTATGCGACGGTCTGCTTCTCGAATACGGGCGACCGGGTGATAGCCGTTCCCTGGATGAGTAACTGGCAATATGCCAACATCGTTCCGACCAGCCAGTTCAGAAGCGCCAATGCCCTGCCGCGCGAACTGAGCATGTTCACCGAAGGAAATGAAATATATGTAGCCGCCAATCCGGTCAAGGAAGTAGAAAACATCCGACAGGAAGCACAGCAGCTGCCCGACTTCGAAGTAAAAGACACCTATGCCATCGACACGCTGCTGGCCGACAACCAAGGCGCCTACGAAATGTGCTTCACCCTTCAGCCCAATGCGGCAGATATTTCCGGCTTCAAGCTCAAGAACTCCAAGGGAGAAGAAGTAAACATTTACCTGGACCAGAAAGCCGGCAAGGTGGTAATGGACCGTACCCAAAGCGGTATTGTAGAGTTTGGCGGACAATCGACGATGCACCAAAAGGAAACAGAAAACCTGGCGGCTAAGAATGCCATCAATTATATAGACAACTTTGCCTTGGCAACATGGGCTCCAACAAAGAAGAGTTCTAACCATCAATTTCGTATCTTTGTAGACAAATGTTCGGTGGAACTGTTTGTAGATGGCGGCAAAATAGCCATGACAAACCTGGTATTCCCGAATGAGCCTTACAACAGCGTGGAATTTTATAACGACAAAGGTTCATCGACAATCAAGGACATGCATATTTATGAATTGAAACTATAACAATAAAATATAATGATTTATGGAAAATAAAAAACCTGTAATCGTAGGTATAGGCGAACTTCTATGGGATGTTCTGCCTACAGGAAAAAGAGCCGGTGGCGCTCCGGTGAACTTTGTTTATCATGCTACTCAGCTCGGTGCTGAAGGCTACGCTATCAGCGCAGTAGGAAATGACCTGGCAGGAACGGAAATCCTGCAGGAACTTGACAAAAACGGTATTGGCCACAGCATCGCGACGGTTGATTATCCGACGGGCACCGTACTTGTTGAACTCAACAAGGGCATCCCGACCTACAACATCGTGGAAGGCGTTGCCTGGGATCATATTCCTCTGACGGAAGAAGCGATCAATATCGTAAAGAAAGCCGATGCCGTTTGCTTCGGCACATTGGCACAGCGCAATCCGGAATCCAGAAAAACCCTGAACACACTGCTTTCTTATGCGCCCAAATCAGCCATGCGCTTCTTCGACATCAATATCCGCCAGAAATATTATTCAGAAGAACTGATCAAAGACCTGCTGCAACAGGCCAATGTGTTTAAGCTGAACGACGAAGAACTCGAGATGTTCCGCCCGATGTTCAAGCTCGAAGGCGATGAAGATACCTGCTGCCGCCACATTCTGAAGGAATACAACCTGAAATACCTGGTTCTGACAGCCGGAAGCCGCTACAGCACGATTTATTCTGCCGACGAGAAATCGACCATCAAGACACCGAAAGTAAAGGTGGCCGACACGGTTGGAGCCGGTGATTCTTTCTCGGGTGCCTTTGTTTGTTCCATCTTGTCAGGAAAGTCTTTAAAAGAAGCTCACCAGACAGCCGTCGAAACAGCGGCGTTCGTCTGCACCAAAGATGGAGCCTGGCCTGTTTACCCTAAAAAATAAATAACGTCATGAGCACACAACAAAAAAGTATGATCTGGATGCTGATCCCGGTGATGTTCTCATTCTTCACGATGGGATTCGTCGACCTGGTAGGCATCGCGACAAACTATGTCAAGGCAGATTTCCATTTGTCGGATACATTGGCCAACCTGTTGCCATCAATGGTATTCTTCTGGTTCCTGATCTTCTCTGTTCCGACCGGAATGCTGATGAACAAGATCGGCCAGCGAAAGACGGTTTTACTCAGTATCGTCGTAACCGTTGCCGCCCTCTTGTTGCCCTTGATCAACTATTCATTTGCCAGTATGCTGATTTCCTTCTCCTTGCTGGGAATCGGAAATACGCTGATGCAAGTATCATTGAACCCGCTTCTGTCGAATATCGTCACAGGAAACCGCCTGGCAAGTAGTCTGACATTAGGACAGTTTGTCAAGGCCATCGCTTCCTTCCTGGCTCCCATCATTGCCGGCTGGGCCGCTGTTTCGTGGGGCAACTGGAAGCTGCTCTTCCTCATCTTCCTGGTCATCGCAGTTATTGCCTGCGTCTTGTTGGGCATGACACACATCGACGAGAGCTCGTCGGCCGAGACCAAGAGTTCCACTTTCGGCGAATGCTTTGCCCTGCTGGCCGACAAGGTCGTATTGATTTCATTCTTAGGTATTGTCTGCCACGTAGGTATTGATGTAGGCTTGAACCTGACGGCCCCGAAGCTGTTGATGGAACGTCTGGACATGACACTTGCCGGAGCCGGACTGGCCACCAGCGTTTACTTCCTGTTCAGAACCATCGGTTGTTTCAGCGGCGCCTTTCTGCTCGCCTACTTCCCGATGAAGAAAGTCTTTATCGTCAGCGTGCTGATGATGGTAGCCGCCATGATCGGACTGTTCACGATGCAGTCGCTGGCCGCACATTATGTATGTATCGCTTTGGTAGGATTAGGTAACTCGAACATCTTCTCCATGCTTTTCTCACGCGCCCTGCTCCATCTGCCGAACCGCAAGAACGAAGTATCCGGCCTGATGATCATGGGCTTGTTTGGAGGAACGATCTTCCCGCTCTTCATGGGTATCGTATCCGACTGGATGCAGTCGCAGATCGGAGCCGTTGCTATCATGAGCATCGGTGTTCTTTATCTGCTCTCTATCATACCGGCTATCCGGAAGGACTGATCTGAAATAAGACAAAACAAGAAACCCGCCATCCGATTCACTTTCACACTTGAAAGGATTGGATGGCGGGTTATTTTTATTTCCATTCATTACTCCTCGCCGGCTTCTTTGCCTAAAAGAGTAAAAAACAAAAGAAAGTGATCTTATTCGTTTTCCAACAGACGGATCATATCAAAGTAATAACCTTCGGCTATTTCCACACCCTTTTCTACATTGCCCGTTGCGATATCATATATATAGATACAAGGATTGGCATCTTGGGTATTCACGCCGATATAGGCCTTTCCGTCTACAATCACCGAACGCTGCGCGAAACGGCCGGCGCTATAAGGGATTTCCGCACCCTGATAACTCAAACGGCTTCTCTCACCAGTAGACAGATCTATTATCGTATAGTAATGGCTGAAATCATCTATATCCGTTCCGGCCGCATCATTACGCGCATAAGCCAAAGCCTTCCCGTTACCCAGATTCTGGATGGTAAGCAATTTGCCGTCAGCATTCGGATATCCCTCGTAACTGGCATCAAAATCTGTCTCACCCTTTTTAATACGAAGCAAATGACCTTTCTCTATATCATCTTCATCGGAAAATGCAGCCAGATACAAGTCGCCGTCCTGATACAAGACGATGCTTTGCAACAATTCGCCGTATGCACTGCCTGCCATCTCATGCGCCAAGCTGTTCACCTTATTGCTCTCGACGGTCATAGTGGAAGGATTAATAACAGCCGTCAGGAAATTGGACGTAGCCTTTCCATATCGTCCCGACTTATCTTTGGCAAAATAGAAATAGAACAATTTCCCGGCAGACTCGTTGTACGTCAGTATTCCAGATGCATTGAATACCTTGGCATCTTCGGGAAGAGGCAGATCCAATGTTCCTTCCCCGACAATGTGCATATCGTCGGTGTTCAGCTTGGTCCATATAATCTTATCGGCATCACCGTTGGCCGCCATGATAAGCAGAATGTTATCGTCCAGCCATGCATGAGTATAGCTTCGTACCTTATAGGTATTCTCCACAAAAGGCTGTTCCTGAATGACCTTTACCGAGTTATCCACTACCTGCAATTTAGTGAAACGGTCGTTCGATGTAGGAACCTGATAATAATATTTGCCTTTCACGATGGCCTCCATAGAATAGGTCACGTCTTCCGAGCGGAATTCCACACCATCATTCCGTATATCAATCATCGGCTGTCCGGCATCTAATGAACTGACACTTTTAACAATGGTTCCGTCACCACGGTTCATGCCACCATGCTGGCCGATCGTCATAAAGATATCAAAATGACAGCTCGAAGCTTCAACCTGCCCGTTATTGTCGTTTCCATTATCGGGCACCGGATCCTCATCATCCGAACAAGCACTAAATGTCATTAGTGCAGCAGCAAACAAGTAGAATGCAGATTTCAATTTTTTCATTTTCAACATGCTTTTAATATTAATGTATAATTCAATGATTACTCGATGAACAGCCGGAACTTGGCCATAAAAGCACGCCCGGGCTTCTGAAGCTTGTAGTTATCATAAGCCAACTTATCGAGGAAGTTGGTACATTCCACAGACACGTTGTAGCGACCGTTATGCCAGGAATAGGTGATATCAGCATCACAGATGTGCTGTGTAGGAATTTTTGCCTTACTCTCACGTGCTCCATAAGCCTCCCAAGTAAGAAAATACCAATGCACCCACTGATAATCCATGCCAATACGCAAACGGCTGTTGTGCAGGAACACGTCATGGAACGTGTACGAGGCCCCAGAACTACTGAACAGCCAGGGACGGTTCGGAACACGGTTCATATAGGTGGCCGATGGTTTCCCGTCGTCCTTCAGCTTGCGCTGGTCACGGGCGTCCTGATAGCTGACATTGGCCGAAAGCTGAAGCCTGCCGTCAAAATCATAGCGGACTTCCCCTTCCATCCCCTTGATATTGACCGCCGGAACATTCTCATATTGCATCATTCCTTCTTTTTCAGAAACAGTAGCCTGAATATAATCATCCACAAACCGGAGGAAACCGTTCAGTTCATACGAAAGAGTATGCGCACCGGCGGGATGCCATGTACCGAACAAACCGAGGTTCACATTATCACTCTTTTCCGGTTTTAAGGCTACATTGGCATACACCGTCGTTCCGTTGCCTAACAATTCGCGGGCTAATGGAAGGCGTACACTATGTTCGAAGGAAGCTTTGACAGCCAGCGGCTGAAAAAAATTATAGCGCAGTCCGGCTCCATATCCAGGATAACTTTTGGTACTGGAACCCTTTACTTCATCCGAACCGGTCTGCCAATACAGATCGGTCTGGCGGATATTCAGGTGGTTCACGTAATTCTTCACGAAAAAAGAATTTTCCATCCGTCCGTCCCAAAGCGACTGATGGTAAGCCAGTCCCACAATATGTTTGCAAAGCACGTCGTTTGCCGCTTCAAAATCGGTATCCAGCTCATCATAGCGGTTGTTTCCGGTACGGTTCAACATATAATTCAGATTGATGCTATGAGATGCACTAAATGCATAGTCCAGATTACCCCGCACGACCGTAAGCGGACGATTGTAATGGCGTATGGAACGCCCACGCCCCGTGATCTCATTACGTGAACTTTCTATGTAGTTCCCGTTCCAGTCGTATTTGCGGTAAGCCGTATCGACTGTTATCGAATAGTCCCAAGTATGCGAGAACAAGGCGTTGAACCGCAGCCGGTCCAGTAGGAAATGATCCTTCTGGTAGCGTGCCGAAACATTCCAGGCATCACTCTGACGTTCAGCCATTCCATAAACCTTACTTTGCACGGATCCGGTCTGTAATTTTTTATCCACCTTTGAATACGATGCTGAAACAAAGAAAGCATCCGCCCACGACTTGTTCCGGAATCCGGCTTCCAGCTGTGTCAATACGGAGAAATAGCCATCGTGGAAACGCCGGCGGTCAGACGGCACGTATTTACGGCTGTCCTCATCCCAAACCTCCACTCCTTTCATCATATAGTCGTTCAGGGAATAACTGATTCCGACTGTAGGATGGACAATCAGACCGGTTCGCTTTTCCACGAACTGAGCGTTCAAGTCAGCCTTGTGGGTATGAAAAGACCCAACGCTGTAGGAAACATCCAGGTAATTCTTCTGTTCCTGGCGGGTAATGATATTGATGGCACCTCCCAATGCATCAGTTCCCAGGCTGGCCGGAACCACACCCTTGTAAATCTCTACACGATCAATAATATTTACTGGCAGGTTGGAAAGCGAGACTCCGCTTCCCTTGATATCCAAAGGAACTCCGTCGATGAAATACCGGACGGAATTTCCCGACATACCGTTGATAGACAAGTCATAATCGGAACCTACGCCTCCTTCTTGGCGGATCTTCACGCCCGCGCTGTGGTCCACTAATGTCGTAAGATTGTTCAAGGAGTTGACTATAGGCTTCACGTCCAACGCATTGACAGAAAAAGCCCCTTCTCTTATTTTCTGTGAGCGGCTCTTCCCGTAGACATTAACCCCATCCAAACTCACGGAACTCTCTTTCATCACAAAGTCTCTCGTCATATTCTGGTTCAGAACAATCGTCTTTTCCAGGGTTTCATACCCCAGAAATGAGAGAGACAAGGTATAAGTTCCTGATTTCAGGCGCAATGAGTATTTGCCGTCGGCATCGCTATAAGTACCCAAAGTTGTTCCCTTGACAGAAACAGTAACCTGTGGCATGGCACTACCGTCACGTGCCGTTATTTTCCCCGACAGGATAAAGTTATGCTGGGCAGCCGCTTCCAGACCGACAAACCACGAAGCCAACAGCAAAAACAGACAAAAAGAAAATTTCATCTTCATTTATTTCATTTCCTTAGTAACATCCTATATGCTTAGGGGGTAAAAGAAGAATGAAGTCTCTTTTTTATTGAAAGAAAAAAGATAGAAAATCAAATCTGATATTTTAATAGCCTTATTCCCCGAAAGCATCAAAACAAAGCTGTCACTGGCAGGTCTTCTGACTTGTTCCGTTCCAAGAAGCCTTCCCATCCGGCATCCGGACAGTGGCATAGAGTTTCTTAGAAGCAAATAAAGGAACTCACAGCAGCGGGTCTGTTCCGGATTTGCACCGGATTCCCTTTTCATCACCTAATCTTCGGAAAAAGAGCGGTGAACCAATAACGTAGGCAAAAGTAGAAAAAAAATATGAAATGTATTAATTTAGAGTTTAAAATTTATTTTAGCTGTAGAAAAGCCTGGATATTATAAGAAGTCGTCGAGTATGTTTATTAAAGGCTATAAATTTCACGTATATTATTTGCTGACATTTCATCTACTTCATCCATAAAAAGATTGAATGGCAATTTATTTTTATTTCCAATCTCAACTCCTTCTCTCCACTTTTTCTGACATAAAATGGTAAAGCAAAGAAAAAGTTTATATCTTTGTAATGTTTCCTTTCCACGCCGATGATAAGGGTGTGGAGGGAAACAAGACATATTATTGAAAGGCGTTTACTTGACGCTTTGGTTTTGACACTCTAAGAATCTCGCAAATTCGTTAATGATTAGTCAAAAACAAAGCAACGGTGGATGCCCTCGGGTGTATATATGTATAGCCCTTTTATACCCTCTTGGTTCCTACCTTTATACCAAGAGGGAAAGGGTGAGTTATATAATACTATCGGCGTGGGGCTTTCGGCGTTGTTCGTTTCGACTAATCGGGCAATGCGAGAGCCTTTAGAGTGTGGGACGAGCAACAAGTACAGTTCCCACGCTTTTTTTGTTTAATAGCCTTTTTGGGGGATTGGAAGGCTTTACACTTTATTGCTATGAATAATTTAGAATTTAAAAACCATTTAAAATGTACCCTTAAAAAAAAGAGATTATTATTTTACGTTGTGTTGTCTTTTTTGTTTCCAGGTATATCTTATTCGCAAAATGGCATAAAATATTCAACCTATGATCCTATTTATGTCCCTAATATACAATACAACATACCTGTTCCACCTAACATTGAAGAGGAGTATATGCTGAAAAAACAAGCTACAAAAAATCGTATTGATGCAGAAAAACGTAAGAATATTATAGGATATTACTTAAGTAGTAATAAAGAATGGGTTGAAGTACGCTTACATTTGAAAACAGATCCTGCTACTACAAATGATTTATACGTAGATGGATATACAAAATTGGGTAGTCAACTAATGAAAAAATGTAATGCACAAGTATATGAGGTCACTCGTGTTTTTGATGGTGATTTAGTAGATTATTTTAATTATAAAATTAAAGTAGAAGGAAGAAGTATCTATTTTTAAATAGATTAATTAAGCCTAAATAGTTAAAGTTCATCTTGAATATTCCTTTGGTTTCTTTATCAATAACATGAAGTAAACATTTGGGGAAATAAAAACAAATTCTTATATAAAATAACATTCATAAATATATTGTCATGAAATTCTATAACACATTCAGTAAATACATATTAATTATAATACTTTCTTGTGTATCAATATCAATCAATGGACAAACTTTTTATTACAGTAAAAACATTAATAATTTATGGGGCAAATGGGATAATAATATTAGCTATACACTAGGAGGAACTTACTCTCATTTTTACATTTATTCTACAAATGATCATCCTTCTAACTATAAAATATTAGTAAGTATCCCTCTTTTTGATCCTAATATTATAAGTAAAAAAATAAAGAAAGAAACAGTCAAGAAAAAAAAGTGGTATGAGTTTAAAGGGAGTGTAGAATACTATACTAAAGGCTCAGATAAATTTATTGATAGATTTCCTTATGGACCGGGGGCTACAGATCCTGATGTAGATAAACATGTATCTGAAGCGATTATTAAAATACAGCCATTCAAAAAAAATCCTCAAGTATATAATATATATTTTGATGGTATAGGCTTAGCCATATGGATCCCTTAAGAATCTAATAATAAAAAAATGAGAAGCATAGTTTTAGGCATTATTTGTATGTTTCTTTTCATACATAATTTATATGCACAGTCGTTCCCTACATATGGTATGTTTGTTTGTTCTGGAGGTAAGTACAATGGTAAAGATGTTTCTGAAGAAATAATTTCTCAAGGTACAGGTATCGCTTTTTATCAAGATGAAGAATTTTTGTGGATATTATTCTCTTTTGCCAAAAACAACAGTAGTAAAATGGGAACCGTTACTTGTTTGGAAAAAGAAGAGTATCCGGAGACGGTTAGAGAATATAGAAAAAAAGTCTATAATTTCATTGGTATTTTTCATAATGGGAATAATATTGAAAATACAATTTGTTCCGTTACTCAAATATTTAAACCTAATAATTTAATCCGAGTATCCCTTGTTATTAAAAGAGAAGGAGATAATGGCATAGAAGAAATGGAATATAATGGTACTGTCAATAAAGAAATGAACTGGGATAAATTTTTATTTACTCCTTAATGTAACACATTAAAATTTATCCAATAGATAAAGAGGTAAGTTTTTGAAAAAGTTTGTCGGTATTTATATACTAGAGTTAACTTTATTCAAAAAAATAGCAAAAGATATTAGAGTTATGTATGAGTAGTTTGTAAAGAGAATTTAGAGAGGTATATAATTCTTGCTATTGGATAATCTTTTATGGATTTCTTAATTATTAAACAGCACCAGTCTACTTTATCATTTAATATAGACTAACACTAAAAAGATCAAAGCACATGAAAATATCATTATTAACTATATTATTGGGATTTACAATTCTTAGTTTTAACAGTTGTGATACAAAAATAGGGGATTGTAGAGTTTATACAGAAGATTCTGAAATTTTTGTTGATGGCTTTAATTACAAGATAGGCATTTCAGGTATTGGTCGTATGAGCTTTAATATTAACTTCAATGAGCTAGACAAATATGTCTATAATTTTTGTAAAAAAAATCACAACCCCAATGTCTATGTTACATTGATTGCCATTTCAGGGGAGGACAAATATGGCTATAATGAATATGAAAAAATAACTATAGGAATAGTTAATACCGATGAAACTCGGAAATATGCAAATTTTAAAGCCTGGAAAAAAGGATATGGAACAGAAAAAATGTTCTTTAAGGACAAGGAAGAGTATGATAAAAGATTAGAAAATATGACCAGAGGATATATGCCAACTATTGTTCCTAAGTATATGCCTCATTCAATAAAATAATAAGAAACTAAAAGTTGGATAAAAGCATGGAAAATATGACAGATCAAAAAATTAGTGAATTAGTGAATTATGCCGCAAGTCTGTACCAGAATCATGTGGAAGCTGAAGAAATAAAAGCAGCCATGATGCGGCAAGGGGCTGATGAAGAATTGGCCAATAAGATTGTAACGGCGATTATCAGTAGTGATAAAAAAGAGAAAAGAGGACGTGGAAAATATTATTTGATTTTAGGTTCTATTTTATTAGGCGCAGGACTGATTAATACATACAGCAGTTATACTGATGCAGAACCAGGCGAAGAATATCAAATTTACCTAAAACTCATACTCGGAGGTTTGGTTATACTGGTCTTAGGTCTGGTTGATTATGTCTTGAGCCGAAAAAATGAGGATTTCAGAATTTGGAGAGTCGCTATAATTTAATAAACAATCTAAAATATTCCAATTATGACAAAGCTAGCACAATGTACAGCGTGTAAAAATTTTACCCATGAGGGAGCTTGTAAATATTATAAGTATTTGGATGATAGTAGTTGTGAGCAATATGAACTTCCCTTGAATAATTCTAAGGGGATGTTTACCCGGATTTTTTCGTTTAAAGGAAGAATTCGAAGGTCAGAATATGTTTTGACTTATTTGTTGTATATGTCATTTGTTTATTTTGCTAATCTGATAGATTTCGAAGACGGAAATCTTTTTGGCTTAGTACTTGGCTTTATATGGCTCTTGCTGGTTATTCCAGCCGTTTGGATCTGCTTGGCTCAAGGAGTTAAAAGATGCCATGACAGAGGAAATTCGGGGTGGTTTCAGTTTATTCCATTTTATATTTTCTGGATGTTTTTTGCGGATGGAGTAGATGGTCCAAACAGATACGGAACTTCACCTAAAAAAGATTATGAAAGTCAAATTTATAAGCCCTAAGACCATACAACAACAATTGTTCATTTATTTTTTTGACTGAAGCTAAAACAGATTGGGTAATAAATAAGTTTTAGAGAAAACTATCAATAACTTGCGTGTCTGATCTAAATTCAAGCACGCAAGTTAATTGTTTTATGTAGTGGATAATCCCATTTAAAAAGAATGTATATTTCCATAAGATAAAGATAAAACTTTGTATCTTGTTGTTATATTCCTTCTAAATACAGTTCAATAAACTCTGAATAAATATGACATTAGTGTCCACTAAAAAATTATAGGAGTTCTTTGAAACAACTGAAATTCAATTTGTTATAGGTATTTTGGGAGTCAACGGATTTGAATTTACTTTTGCGGTATTAATCAGACCGTTATGCATAAAGACAAGTTCGTTTTTGCTCAATTAACCCGATTTCTTGACCGCAATCACTTCAACTATCTCATAAAGAAGTATGAAGGCGACAAATATATCAAGAGTTACACCTGTTGGAATCAACTACTTACGATGATGTTCGGTCAGCTATCCAATCGAGAGAGTCTCCGAGATTTGGTTGTGGCTATGGAAGCTCATGCCGGAAAACTTTACCATCTTGGAATCGGAAAGTCTGTAACGCGGAGCAATCTCAGTAAGGCTAATGAGCAACGTAACTACCGCATCTTCGAAGAGTATGCAACATTCATGATTGCTGAGGCCCGCAAGCGTAGAATCAATAAAATATTCGAACTTGACGATCATGTTTACGCATTTGACTCTACAACGGTTGATTTGTGCCTGTCAGTGTTTGAGTGGGCTAAATTTCGCAAACATAAAGGCGGAATAAAGTTGCATACGCTCTATGATGTTGAAGCGGAAGTACCTGCATTTGTGCATATTACACATGCCAATATTCACGATTCAAAAGCTATGCCTGAGATACCATACGAATCTGGAGCGCACTACATATTCGACCGCGGATATAACGATTTCAGCAACCTTAATACAATAAATCGTATAGGTGCTTTCTTCGTTGTACGAGCCAAAACAAACGTACGGATCAAGCCTAAAACTTGGAAACGAAGATTGCCGAAAGGGGTAGTTTCAGATGTAATCGGATGCTTTACGGTTTATAAAAGTTCTAAGGAGTACCCTGAGGAACTTAGAAAACTCATCGTTGAGAATCCTGAAGACGGTACACGATACATCTTTCTGACAAATAGTCTTGATGCATCTGCGGAGTTGATATCATCGCTTTATCGAAACAGATGGAGTGTTGAACTGTTCTTCAAATGGATAAAACAACACCTCAGAATTAAGAAGTTTTGGGGAACATCGGAAAACGCAGTACGCATACAAATCTATTGTGCGATAATTACTTACTGTTTGGCAGCAATAATCCAACACGATATGAAATTAGAACGTAGCATCTATGAAGTTCTCCAAATCCTTGGAATTTCCCTGACTGACAAAACACATCTCTGTGACTTGTTTGACAAATCTAATTTCAAAAATGTCAAAGACCGATATGATTCAAGTGAACCGAATTTATTTAATTTTTAACCTTGTCCATTTTTAGTGGACAGTAGTGTAAATATGATACAAATAAAAAACAAACTACACTTTTTATCTGTGTACACAAAAGCACATTTAGGCAATTCAAATGCAATGTTTGAATTAAGCGGTTATTATCTGTATGGCATCTATGTTCCAGAGAGTCATCAGAAAGCATATAATTGGTTGAAGAAGGCGAATGCATTGGGGCTGTCCGATGCAGATGCGACACTGCATTATTGCTTTCGTATGAAAGACGGTGTACTCTCTTTATCTGAACAATTTTCTGACACCTTTTCGGTGGTTAGGAATCTAAAATTGAAAGCAGAACAAGGGGATAGTAATGCCATGTTTCTTTTAGGTATTTCTAAAATTGAGGACAATGATGTTTCGGATCTTCAGTACAAAATAGGGCTACGATATATAAAATCAGCAGCGGCTTTGAATCATCCGGATGCGTTATTTATTTTAGGAATACAATACTTGTTCGGCAAACGAATACAAAGAAACACAAAGAAAGGTTTCTCTTTAGTAAATAAAGCGGCGTATTTGAATAGTTTGAGCGCACTTGATTTTTTGATTAAATTTTATTTTGACCATAACGATTTACATAAAGTTCTGCCTCTGATAGAAAAAGCGGTATCGTTTGAAGAATATAAAAACAAGGAGGCTATCGGTATCTTAGCTGATAGTTATATGCAAGGCTATATTGTAACTAAAAACATCAATAAAGGTATTGAATTGTATATAAGGGCTGCCGAGTTGGGGAATGCAGATTCACAATATAATTTGGCTCTTATTTACGAAACGGGGCGTTTTGGTATTGAAAAAAATATCAATAAAGCCATTTATTGGTATGAGAAAGCGGTCGATCAAAATGACGCATTGGCAACGACAAATTTGGGTATGATTTTATTCCATTCAGCAGAAGAGGCTGATCAGAAAAAAGGGTTTGAATTATTAAATAAAGCCTACGAGCTGGGGGATAAAAAAGCATTGTGTAATATTGGAATTGCTTATAAAAGAGGAATAGGTACAGTTAAAGATGCGCAAAAAGCAATTGAATATTATGAACGAGCTTATCAAGAAGGAATTAATGACGCTGCATATAATTTGTATCTGTTATATTCAGACGGCACGGCTTTAGAGCCGGATAATGAAAAAGCTGATTATTGGAAACAGATTTATGATAATCTTGAAAATCAATAAATTTCTGTTAGATAAAATCTGTTTCGAATACACTTTCCAATAAAAAATTTCCTTTGCCAGATAATATCGTGAAATATTGTCTGACAAAGGAATTAAAAAAACTCCCAAAAAGGACAGTTAGGACATTAATCAAAAATCGTAGAATTGCAAATAGGTGCTAATGCTGTCGATGTTGCGTTACCATCTGGCTGAGGTTCAGCAGGTATAAGGGATTGTTCAGAGCCTTGTTCATCTTTTTGGTAGTTCTTTTGATAAACTCCATGCCTCAATTTTGTGACCACCCTGCTATTCACCCAGTTCTTCAAACGTCGTTGCGCTGTTTTTTGGATCATACCCAATTCTTCGGCTTTTTTCATCATCATGCTGGTGGCAAATTCATCGGGGAGTGATTTGTAAATCTGTTGAGTTGTCAGGTCAGTTTCCTCCAACCCTAGAATCCTACCCTTGGGTAATGTCAAGATAATCTGGCATGCCGAATAGAAGATATAAGGCAACCAGCTGGCTACCAACTTGGCCGTTTCTAAAGAGCAGGATATTTCTAAAGGCTGTTCACGGGTTGTATCTTCGGCTGATACCTGATTTTCGAACGCTGACAGCATCGTGAGTGTTGTACACATACTCATGGCGAAATTACGCATACGATGAACATACGAACGGAGAGCCGGATTGTTGAGTAAAGCGCAGATTTTGTTCAAATTCTCCAACACATCTTCCAAAACCTTCATACATTCCTCGTCAAACAGAACTTGCGTATGCATACGCAGGCAATATCGAGTATAGTCTGCGATGCTTGTTCCCATTTGTTCCCAAAACGAGGTATCAGGACAATAGATGTCGGCAAGACGTTTATACGTAAAATCATCCGTGATGAGAACATATATGAATCGTGCAAAAAGTCCGTCTTCCTGATTGTCGATGAATTTCTGTACAGCCGATTTTGTTCCGGCAATATTGGCGATAATCCGTACCTCATCTACACAAACAAATTCGCTATACCTATAATCTGTAGATAATCGTCCGCCTTCTAAGGCTTCACGCCAGCATGAAGAGGAGATTCCATATTTTTGTTCCCGGTTGTTCGACATATTCCCGATCTCTTCTGTAAAATAGAATGTCGTATAAGGATTATTTTGCTGGCAACGAAACGTGAGTTGGCTCTCTGAAGTATGCGACGAAACGATCAAGTGTTTCATTTCGTCTTCCTCTATATTTCGAGCATTTTTTTCACTTGCCATCTTTTTCACTTTCAGACGTTCTGTTTTACACATCGGGTTCTTCTTCCGTGTTGATGGCAATTCCTCTCGAGCCGGACCCATTTTTCGAGTTTTCTTTTTCTCTATATCCTGTACCAGTGCTTCATGCAACGCAACCACTTTCTGAACCAAATGCAACTGCCCTTTCCCGGCACCCGATTCTCCAGTCCAAATAACACTCATCAACGGATGACGGATTTTGTCTGACTGGAACACCGTATTCATCGCCATGCCGCCATACGCCGAAATCAAACTCATTAACAACGCCCATTGTATATCCTCCTTCTGTTTTTCATCCATAAAAGAACGGATCAGACCAGGTAAAGCACTTTTAAAAGACTTTATATCAGGCATATCCGAATGGAAATCATTGAGAATTTCAGTCTCATCCACTTCTATCTGTCCTTTTTGTCTTTTTTGACTTTTTGGCTCAAACGATTTCTTTTTATTGATTCCATATTCACTTGCATTTTCCTTATAGACATATTCCACTATATTTACAATCTCATCACGTGGAAAATCAGGTGACGCATATCGAGTCAATAATTCATCAATCACTTCCTGTTTGTCAAAACCTTTTTTGTTTAAAAAAGGAACAATCTGTAATAAATTTTTATGCCTTTCCCCTTTTACCATAGGGCGGCTAGATTCTACCTTGTCTAAGTATTTTTTCAAATTATCTGTTTCCATACCTGTTTTGTTAAAAAATGATTCAAAATTCATAATCTCGTTAGCATCTATGCCTTCTGATTCTTCATCTGCACATGAATTTGGAAGACTAATCGGCATCGGCTGAGCCTTCCAGTTGGTGTATACGTTGGGATCATAATTCAAAAACGAGCAACGCGCTATATCTTTGCAACTTTCGTCCATCTTCGAGGCCGCCATAGAAAAATCTTTTTTCATGCATTGCCATGCTAAAGGATAGTACTGTGCGAACTTTCCCGTTTCAGGAAGTAAGACAACAAGATGTAACCCATTGCCCGATACGCTTTTCCACGCCATCACGACATAAGATATTTGCTTAACTTTTTCCAAAACACTTTTCATCTCTTCATCTGTCAGGTGATCAAAGTCAATAAAAATCAAGCCAGTCTCTTCATGATCGCAAGTTGATCGGCGTGCTCCAGAAAAACAAGCAGAAAATGTTACACACGGCAATTTGATTTTCAGCTCTTTGGCTTTTTGTTCATTCTGCTCTGCCAGATACTGACGGATTTTCTCAGTTCTTTCTTTTAAAAGTTCTGATTTTTTCGTTTGTTTCTTATTGCCAATAAAATTGGCTATACCCTGTAGTGTATGAGTACTATTTTGAGAACTCTTTACACTTTCAAAAAAAGATACTTTGATCCTTTCTATAAAAAGATTATACATATTATTTATTTTTATTATGAGCGATAAACAGAATCACTGATAATCAGCATCTATTCATCACTCGATTAATAATATTTTAATTCTCAAGAGGGTGTGTCGTAATACGCGATTCACCCTCTTTTCTTTATCAACGATAAGAGCGTAGTTAACTTTTTCAGGCAGCGATATTCTGAAGATAATCTCGATTATTTTGTTCCCAATAGCTTAAATGAGCGGTAATAAGGCCGTAAAGGTGTTTAATTGGCCAATTTATACCCTCTTTATTCATCTTGGTACACATCTTTTTTATATTGAAGGCGATGGCCAGGAAGGAAAAGTCCATGAGAACCTTGTCCTTTCCAAAATGACGGAAGCGCTTGTAGTTCATGTTGAATTTTATCTGTCCAAATACAGCTTCCGGTTCTATGCACCTTTGCCCTCTGTGTTTCAGCCCTTCTTCGGAACAGAGAAGTTCCCGGGCTTTCTGTTTGTATATCCAGAGTCGGTGATTCAGTTCTATCGTCCTGTTTCCTTTAGCTTTAAAACACAGACATCTTAACGGACATCCTTCGCATCTGACAGCCCTATACCTGGCATATTCGACTACATATCCGGATTCGGTTTTCGTATGCCTGGTGCCTGCCCTCTGCATCTTTTGTCCCATTGGACAGACACAGTAATCCTGTTCTTCATTGTAGAAAAAGTTTTCGGCTTTAAAAGGATTCGGTTTAAATCTTGGCCGCTGCTCCATGTGGAAATAATTGTATTTGACGTATGCTTCCATCCCGTTTTCCGACATAAAGTGGTAATTCTCTTCTGATCCGTAACCGGAATCAGCAACCACCGTATGAGCCAACTGGCCGTATCTGTCGGCAAAGGACTTCAGGAAGGGAATCATCGTCAAGGTGTCAGTCGGATTCGGGAAAAGAGAATAATCGATAATGAATTGATTTTCCGTAGCAATCTGAAGATTATATCCGGGTTTTGTCTGACCGTTGCGCATGGCATCCTCCTTCATTCTCATAAAGGTGGCCTCTTTGTCTGTCTTGGAATAAGAGTTGCGGTCCTGAAGATTGTCCAGATGGTTATTGTATTCCTGAAGCTTATCTCTATGTGCTTCCAGTTCTTTCAGCTGCCTGCGTTTCTTTCTCAGTGCAGATTTCTGCTCTTTCGTGGATGGTTCTGAAGCCTGTTCAAGGGCATTGCGTAATTCTCCTGCCATTTCTGTCAGCATGGAAGGGGAAAACTCAATTTCCTCGTTGTTTTCCGAAGCTTTTTCCTGAGCGATGACGTCATCTATTTGGCTTAACAAAACACTGATTTTCTTCATCAGTCGTTCACGGTTTCGCTCAACGCTCTTCCGCCATACAAAAGTATATTTGTTGGCCTTGGACTCAATCTTTGTTCCGTCAATATATTCCACATTCAGACTGATGAAACCTTTGGATGAAAGCAGAAGTACGGTTTGGGTAAACACTTCGTTAATTTCCTTCTTCACCCGGTTACGGAAACGGTTGATAGTAATGAAGTCCGGTTTCTCATAACCGGCTAACCATATGTAATGGATATCACGACGAAGATGCTTTTCTATTTTCCGGCAGGAGTATATATTGTTCATATAGGCATACAAGATAACCTTTAGCATCATCTTGGGATGGTAAGGACTACGGCCGTATTCTTTGTATAACTTCCTGAAACCTTCAAGATTCAGGCTTTCAACCAAAGCGTCAACCATGCGTACAGGATCGTTTTCTGCAATATCTTCATCGATTCTTTGCGGAAAAAGTACCGTTTGGTTGGGAGTGTATGGACGAAAATGTATCTTTGTCATATGTGTAAATCTTTATGCTTAAAGATACAAAATCTTTAGGTAATAACAAAGCCCCAGCTTGTGAAAGTCGGGGCTTTGTGCTAAAAAAGAAGGTGTGCTTTTTGACACACCTTCATTTTAGGGCTCACCTAGGTACTTAATGATCACTTCTACCTGAAGTGGTGTCAGTACCCTTTGCCCCTTCTTCCATCCTGCCTCTTGCAGGGCCTGACTTAGGTTTGGATGGTAACGTATCCAATATCCAAGTCGTTTGCTGGCACTCTCCGGAGTCAATTCCGGCGCATACAGAACTGCAAGTTCTTGCCAGCCGTATGCCTTTAAACAGAACGTTTTCATTTCTAAACATTTTTATAGAGCAAATATCTGTCTATTGGCAGGGGGAAGAGAAAAAGTAGATACAAGGGAAAGTATATATAGAGAAGTAAAAGACTAAAAAAGACAGAATATGAAGGTTGAATCGTCTATCTGGAAAAGCAACTGTAAATCAGCGATATATTTGTAACAAGAAAGATAACTGGGAAATAAACGAGGCCGGGAAAATAAGGTATTCTTATTATCTTGGAGATTTCCTGAATCAATTATAACGGGGGAATATTGTGGATTTCTCAGGTATCAAAGATAATCTATTTTATTTTATAAACAAAAAAGGAGGTGTATATGTCACTTACGTATCATTTAGTACAACGGCCCGACAAGAGTGAGGGTGCATTGGAAGGTAGCAAATTGTATTACGGGCAGATCAAAATCAGGCAACAAGTCGATTTTGATACCTTGTGCGAACGAATTGCCGATCGTTCGACGGCGTCTAAGGGAGATGTGATGGTAGTTATCGATGGATTGATCAGGGTATTAACTACCGAACTTCAGGCAGGGAACAGCGTGCAGATGGGCGAATTTGGGAATTTCCGTTTGAGTGTAGGTAGTTCTGGTGTAGCCAATGCCGAAGATTTTAATACGTCGTTGTTCAAGAAAGGGAAGATTATCTTCACGCCTGGTAGTCGGTTGAGAACCATGAGTGCCAGTCCTAAATTTGAACGTATTGAATTGAAACCGGCAGAGTAGAACCCTAAACCTTACTTAAAGGGATCTGGCAAAATAAAAACAAGTTGGTACAGGTACAAAAGCCGAATGCCAACTTGTTTTTTTATTTAATAATCCACATCTAATGACTAAAACCTGCCGAACATTTCTTTCCGTTCGGCGACCGTGATACGCTTGTAAGCCAAGGCAAACTGAATGTGTTCGACCAACAGGCAGCGAATGGCTTCATAGTCGCTCAATCCTTTGGCCTCCAGGCCGACTTTGAAGCCGGCTTTTTCCAAACCTTCCCGCCACGAGGCAGAGACACGGTTTTCGTTGGATTTGATCAAGACAAACATAAAAGGCAGTAACGTCACTTGTTTATATTTACCTGCCTTGAGCTGACCAATGACTGTCTCTAAAGTCGGGAAGCCTTCGCGAGTCCCGACGAAATAGTCTTTATGTCCGGACACCTGCAACATATAGCCCAATTTGGCATAAGCCGAATTACTGGCATGATAGGTTCCGTTAGCAATCAACAACTTGGCACCGGCATGAGAAGCCACAGCACTTCCGGTCAGGGCTTTTATCACAGCCTCATAGTCGGCATCATCATACAGCAGCGGGTTGCCGATACGGATTTCCTTAAACAGTCCTTTCCGGAGCTCCACATCGCGGCGCAGGGCTTCCATCTCCACGCCTTCTATCACAATTGATGGCTGCACCACCACATGCGTATAGCCTTCTTTCTTCAGGGTGATCAAAGCATCCGTCGTATGCTCGATCCAGATGCCTTGGCGGCGTACACGGTTGACAATACTGCGGGCACTGTAAGCCTGTCGGACTTCGACTTGCGGAAATGCCTGACGTACCTGATCATTCATCCGTTCGAGGGCTTCGCGGGTTTCCGGATAAGCGCTCCCGAAATGGACCATCAGAATAGCCAGCTTATCGCCTTTCTGCATCGTCTCACGGATATCCGAAGCGACGAACTCACGCCCGACCTTGGCCTGGAGCGGATGCTCCCAACCAAGGCAAGCCAACAGAACCATGACTATTTTCAGAAAATCCCGTCGGTACATCACTTATTGAATTTCACCAGCAAACTGACGTAATAGGTACGTCCCGGCGTCAAAGTCGCATAGTTGGAATTATAAGGCCGGTCATCCACATAATTAAATAAGTTCTCCACGCCTACGCCCGGTTCAAGAATAAAATCCTTCAACACAAACCGATGCGTCGTATTCAGGTTCCAGAGAGAGAATTTCGGCGCATATCCATAACTCTGAGAGAAGCGTTCTCCCTGGATACGCCCGTTGAAATTCACATTCAAGGTATATTTATTCCAGGTATGATTCCATAGAGCAGCCACCACGCCACTATGTTTTACACTCTTGTCAACCGGCCTGTCGTTGGTGTTATCTTTCGCATCTACAAACGTATAGCCACCGTTCATCGAGAATCCGGCACCGATATAAGCATCAAAACGGACATTGAAGCCTTTGATCGTCGCATTCTGGATGTTGTCACGGATCTGGACACTGGCAAAATCTGTTCCGTTTTCCTGATTATAGCGGTTGGTTTCTTCTTGACTGAATTCACGGTAATTGATCATATCGCGGATGTGGTTGTAAAATCCGGAAGCTGATATCGAGAAGTTACGGTTTGTATATTCCGCACTCAGCGTCAGGTTATCACTCTTTTCCGGTTTCAGATTCACATTACCGATGGTCAGCCGCGAAGTCCGCTTGGATTCAGAGAAAGTGTACAGTTCAGCCAAACTGGGCGAACGGAAACCCGAGGCATACGAACCCCGAAAATTAAAGCCGCCTACTTTATAAAGCAAAGCCACATTGGGAGTTGCATAACTGTGGAAATTCTGATGATAAATATACCTCAGTCCGACAACTCCTTGAAAATGCTTGCTGAAGTTCACTTCATCCTGGGCATAAAAGGCCATTGTTGATACTCCTTTTCCGGCAATATTATCCGTCTGGCTGCTCAGCAGCTCACGAATAAACTCGAAACCGCCAGAAAGCTTGTTGTACTGGCCCAACTGAAAGATTCCCTTCACATTCAGGTTATGATGATGAATACGTTTGGTCATCTCGTTGGTTCCCTGATTATCTCCGGTGAAAAAATCTTTATAAGTACTATGGTTATCGGAAAAATAATCCGCATTCAGATACGATTTCTTATTGATCATATACTGTGCACCCGCTCCATAGGTAAATGTTTCGTGCCGTATGTCATAATTGGTGGTATTGTCGCCCATCGGCATAGGACGATCCGTTTTATGCGTATAAATATTTCCTCTCAGATAGAATGAAAGACGGTCGGTCGGATCGAAGGTAAAACGCTGGCTGATCGTATTCGAATGAAAAGCCGTCGAAGCCTGCTTGTTTGTTTCCACTAAATTGCCATCTTTTCCCTCCGTATACGGATTCAGCTGCCAGCCATCCGACTGCTGACGCTGATAAGAAGTAAACGAACCGAATTTTCCGGTCTGGAAATCCGCATTTACCGACTGAGTAAACTGGTTCTTGCTGCCATAACGCGTATTACTGGTTATGTTGGCCTTATTCTGGGCATCATCGGTGATGATATTAATAACACCGGCAATTGCATCACTTCCATACAACGCTGAAGCCGCACCGCTCAAGACTTCAATACGTTTGACATTTGCCATATCGATACGCGCATAAGTATCATCGCCGGCCAGGCGTTTTCCGTTCTCCAAGACCAGGATGTAACGCTCGGTCAAACCGTTCATGCTCATGGTTGTTCCCATACCGTTGGTCATGAACGAAATACTTGGGTTGAGTTTTGTCATAGCTTCCTGCACATTCGTTACGTTGGCAGTCCGCAGGTCCTTGGCCGAATACACCTGTACCGGTATGGGCGAGTTATCCATTCTCCGGTGAGTACCGGTACCGGTAACTACCACCGGATTAATGTTCACATACTTTTCGATCAGGCGAATCTCAATGTTCTGGTCCGTATGTGTTACATTATACGACTCCGGTTCATATGCCAGATGCGAAATACGAATCCGGTCAGCATTATCAGGCAGGCTCAACTGGAAATACCCTTCATTATTCGTTGTACATCCTGTCAAGCTTTCTGAAACCCGGATATTGGCACCCGATACCGGGCGCCCCGTTTCTGCATCAATTACTCGGCCTGTTATCACACGGTCTTGTGCGAAAACACTTTGTGCGCAACCTGCAATCAGCAAGGTTGCCAACATCTTTTTTGTTTCCATGAATAAAAATGTTTGTGTACTAATACTCTTTACCTCCCGAAAGAGCGTTCATTCTCACTAAAACATATTGGCAGGTTTCCTGACTTGTTCCTAAGGAAAGAACCTTCCCGTCAGCCTGACCATGACGATCCGGCAACAGTGGCAAAGCGGTGATTTCCTATAGCTGCTGCTCAATGGAGCAGGGAATTTACAGTAGCGGGAACTGTTCCGGATTCACACCGGATTCCCTTTTATATTATCTCTGGGATCGAGAATAATATCACCAATACGGCGGCGAAGGTACATCTTTAATTTGAAATAAACTATCATTTTGTAACTTTAAAAAAGAAGAAGTATTTTCCTATATACAACAACTGCTTGCAGAAAGAGATAATTTTTTCAGAAAACAGATAGTATTTCCAAAATTAAATTTATCTTTGCAGCGTTGAGGTGAGATTCACAACCTTTCGGTGTGGACTTGAAAAGGGAATCCGGTGTGAATCCGGAGCAGTACCCGCTACTGTAACACCTGCAAATGAGAAGAATACACACTCCGTGCCACTATCTTTCAAGATGGGAAGGCTTTTCTTCTTAAGGTGAAGTCAGGAAACCTGCCTGAACAAATTCGATTAATATGGAATGTTTATTCCGGGAATTGAATAAACTTATAACGAATGTTGAGATATATTTTACATTTAAAACACCCTTGGATATGATGAATCTTAAAAGACTATTCATCGTGTGCGTAACTGCGGCCTCCGGAATGCTGCATCAGGCTTATGCCCATACGGAAGGCAACTACGTCCCATCGAACCTGTTTGAAACCATGCAGGCAGGCGATAAGGCAGCCTTGCTGCTCGTTCATTTCGGGACTACGCACGACGATACCCGGGCATTGACCATCGATGCCATCAATCAGAAAGCACAAGAAGCTTTCCCTGACCTTGAGTTCCGCGAAGCGTACACTTCACGTATTGTCATGAACCGCCTGGCAAAACGAGGGGTTTACAAGAAGAATCCGGTAGAAGCATTAGCCCAACTGAAGGCTGACGGATTTACTCACATCCTGATTCAGTCGACCAACATCATCGACGGAATCGAAATGGAATCACTCCGCAAAGACATCGACGTCATGAAAGACCTGTTTAAGGAAATCCGCTTGGGTACACCTCTGCTGTACACTCCAGAAGATTACCGGCAAGTCATCTCCATCCTGTCACAAAAAGGAAAGGATAAAACCATGACCGTACTTGTCGGTCACGGAACTTATACACCGGCAACAGCACAGTATGCAATGCTTGATTATATGCTGGAAGCCGAAGGACACCCGGATTTCGTTGTCGCCACCGTTGAAGGCTATCCGACTTTGGATGATGCCGTCAGAAAAATCAAAGAACAAAAGAAAATCAAGCAGATCCAGCTCTTACCATTCATGTTCGTGGCCGGCGATCATGCCAAGAACGACATAGCCGGTGACATCCGGCAAGACCTGGAATCAGCTGGATATCAGGTAAGCGTCTTGATGGAAGGATTAGGACAAAACCCTGAAATCCAAGATATCTTCATTGACCATGCCCGGTTCATGACCCAACACATACTTATCGACATCTCCGATAAAAAGAAGGCATACGCTGCCGACAAAGAATAACAAATCATCCAACAATTTTTATACACTTTTTCTGCCCGGAAGAGACTCATTTTCTTCCGGGTAAGGAGAAGTATGTCTTATTCAAAAAACATTTTATATGAAAAAAACATGGATTATCTTACCTCTCGTAAGCTTGACATGTGGCATTCATGCCCAGGAGAAAAAAACGGTTTCACCTGCAGCCGACACAACTTATAATTTGCAGGAAGTAGTCATTCAGACAGCCAGAAAAGCACGACCTCAGATTACCAAGCTCGATGTTCCCATGAAATATCTGCCGCTTTCTGTCAATGGAATCGAGTCGAAGAGTTTGGAAATCCGAGGAATCAGAAACATCCAGGACGCTGTCCGCTTCATGCCGGGAATCCGGATACAGACTTCCTACGGAGCTTTCCAACAAATCTCTGTACGTGGTTTCGATCATGCCGTACTGATGATCGACGGAGTACGAGACGAACGCTCTGCCATCAACAATTCATATCCTGTTCCGGATCTTTCGGCCGTCGAATCCATTGAATTACTGAAAGGACCGGCCTCTGTCTTATATGGCCATTCGGCTGTTGGCGGTATCTTGAATATCGTCCGTAAAGCACCGACTGAACGGCAGACACTCAATGCTCGGGTTGCCTACGGCAGCTTCGAGAACAAGGAAGCGACTTTAGGTGTAGGTGGCAAGTTATTAGGGCCTGTCAATTACTATGCCAATGTCAATTATGCCGACCAGACAGGATGGCGCAACAATGGGAACAGGCGCTTCTCCGGTTATCTTGCCCTGAATGCCCAATTAACGTCTAACGATTTTATCGATATCCGTACGGGTTTCAATCGGGATTACTATGGAACGGAAATTGGTTTGCCCGACATCATGACGCAAGACATTTACAACACATCCGACAACCAGCTCTATCTGCATAAAAACGATATGTTGCCCGGACTGGACAAGACAGCCCGTTACAACAACGAATCGGATTTCATGAGAAACTACAGCTGGAATATCTCCGGACAATATACACATCAATTTTCCGAAAGCATGAAGCTGGTAGACCGTCTGTCTTTTACCAGTGACGACATCAATTATTTCGGTACAGAAGAACTCGATTATCTGGAAAGTGACGAGCCGATCTATAACCATTATTACTGGAAAAGTCCGACCGAAAAGAAATATATCTGCCTCGACACCGTATATCTCTCCTTCCCGCTGCGCTTTTCCCACATAGCCAAGACCGTCAGTAACTCCTTGGAATTAAACGGACATTTCTATACAGGCGAAGTCAAACACAATTACATGGGCGGGTATTCGTTCGTTGCCCTCAACCGGACAAGTTATTCGGGCTATAATTTAGGAGAAGATGTGCAAGGTCCCGGACTGTATTCGCATGTTTCGGTGTACGACCCGCACAGCATGGGATATATGGTCAGCCGCTTTTCGGAAGCTACGGTTACACATCATTATGCCAACAGCATCTATCTGCAGGACATGATCGAACTGAATAATCAATGGAAGATTCTGGCTGCCCTCCGGGGAGATTTCTACCGATATCTGTCGGCCGAGGCTACAACGCCGACCGGCAAACGTGAATACGAAAACCACGGGTCTTTCAACCGGGTACGCAACAAGGCGCTCACCTACCGTTTCGGAGCCGTCTATCTGCCTCATCCGAATACCTCTTTATATGCGTCTTTTGCGTCTTTCTTCAAACCGATCCGTACCTTCTACAGGGACAATGTGATCTATGTCGACGCGAATGGAGAACGCTTTAACCCCACTCGCAACGAAGAAGTATTCAAACCGGAAAACGGATATCAGGCGGAAGTCGGGATCAAATATGACCTCAACCGTTTCCTCCAGGCCAATGCCAGCCTCTTCTACATCCGGAAGATGAACAGTACCGCTACGCTGACAAACAGCTATCAGACAGAGGTAGACGGACAGACGAAGAAGCTGACTGTCATCGGACAGGTCGGCGTACAAGACTCTAAAGGATTTGACTTCGATGTGACCGTGACTCCTTTGCCAACCTTGGCATTCACCCTGGGTTATGGATTCAATGATTCGAAGATACGGAAGATGAAGGAAGTGAAAGACCCGGAACTGGCCCAAGCCATTTACGGTTCTGACGCACAGGCGGCGAAAGACAAACTGAACAGCCAGGAAGGGAACTGGCAGGCGAACGTGCCGAACCAGACATTTTATGCCTATGGCAGTTATACTATTCCCAAAGGCTGGCTGAAGAACCTGGAGTTCCACATCAGCAGCAGCTATACAGGGAAAGTCTATCGGAATACAGCGAACAGTACCTGGTTCGATCCGTATTGGATAACCGATATGGGAGCGTCATATACCGTCAACAACCATGTTCATCTGACTGTCAATGTCAATAACCTGTTCAACAAGAGCTATTACAACCAGGCGTTAGGAAACCAGCTTGTTCCCAGCATGCCCCGTAACTTCCAGGTAGCTCTTTCGTATACGCTCTAAATAAATGACGCATGCATAAACTACATTCATTTATCTTGACAACACACCGGATACTGGGCACCTTGCTCAGTATCCTTTTCTGCATGTGGTTTCTCTCCGGACTGGTCATGATTTATCATACCTTTCCCCGGGTAAAACAGGCTGACCGATGGAGCCGAATGGATTATCTGAAAGCTGATTCTCTTCCGGCCTGGGACGAAGTACAGAAACGGCTTCCGGCCAACGAAGAGATCCGGCATATTTCGCTTTGTCAGAGTTTAGGGCAACAGGTTTTCCAAATCCGGACAGACAACGGATCACATGAACTGACCACCGACTTTTCAGAAAGAACCCATATCGATGCTTCTTCCATCAGGCAGGTGGCAGCGAGCTGGAATTCATCTCCGGTCGAACGGATTGATACACTTTACACCTTGGAGCAATGGATTCCTTTTGGAGCACTCAGGCAGCATTTCCCGATCTATAAATATTACTTTGCCGATAAAGACAGGCACCAATTATATATTTCGTCGAAGACGGCCGAAATCTTACAATATACCAGTCGGGAAGAACGCTGCTGGGCGTGGTTGGGAGCGATTCCTCACTGGATTTACTTCACTACTCTCCGGCAGGATATCGACCGGTGGATAACCGTGGTCGTCACACTTTCCGGCATCGGCTGTATTTTCTGTCTGACAGGCTTGTATCTCGGAATCCGGGATTTCCGGAGAGCACGCCATCAGCACAGGCTTTCGCCCTACAAGAAGTTCTGGTACAAATGGCATCACCTGGCAGGTGCTGTTTTCGGTCTGTTTGTGCTGACGTTCTGTTTCAGCGGGATGATGTCATTGGCCAACGTAGAAGACTTCGGCATCCGCTCCCGGCTTGACTTTAATCCGTCTCAGCAACTGAAGCAAATGTATCCGGGAAACTATCCGCTCGATTACCGGAAAATCATCCAATGCCATCCGCATCAGCTCCGGCAATTGGAATGGACTCACTTCGGCCTGATTCCGCTCTACCACGCTCAGACTGACAGCGGACCTATGACCTGGGATGCGCGTTGTACCGATTCCCTGAAGCCTTTAAACCTCACACCCGAAGATATCCGAGACGTATTACAGTCCATCCACGGGAAAGAGGCCAACCTGAAAATCGAATGGTTGAATGAACAGGATACATATTATGTTTCCCGTAAGCGGAAACTGGCCCTGCCCGTCTGGAAAGTACAGATAGATGATGCGGATGCCAGCTGTTATTACATTCATCCATACAGCGGAGAATTCCGGTATGTGAATCGTCCTGCCCGATGGCAGCACTGGGCATATCCGGCATTGCACAGCCTGCAGATACCCGAACTGACCACTCATCCGCGACTGTGGTATCTGATCATGTGGATACTGATGTTAGGGGGAACATTTGTTTCTCTGTCCGGATTCTGGCTTGCCATCCAGTATCTCCGAAGAAAAATTAAGTCCAGACGATGGAAATAAAGACATCGGTTATACAGAATTCTGAATATACTCGTATCTTTGCTGACGATAAAAGAGAGTTTATTATTAACTATTTTAAACAAAGGAAAGCATGAAGAAAGTATTTCTCCCTGTAAGCCTGGCATTACTGGCAGGACTCACTGTCAGTTGTTCTACGACAGAATATAAAAAATATGCCGGCGATGAAGCCAAACAAGTGGCTTCCATCTTGCGAGAGAATGGCTGTATGGACTGCCATTCGGCAAATGCTCCTCTTCCATTCTACGGTAATTTCCCCGTTATCGGTTCAGTCGTGAAAGCCGATATGGTAGAAGGAACGCGGTATGTAGACTTTACAGATATGCTGGATGCTTTGGATAACGGCAAGCCAGTATCGGAAGTCGATTTAGCAAAACTGGAGAACACGGCAATGAGTGGTTCCATGCCTCCTGCCAAGTTCTCGTACATGCCTAATCACTGGGGAACAAGTCTTGACAAAGACGAAAAGGCCGTGATTCTGGCATGGGCAGCAAAGGAGCGTAAAGCTCATTATCAATCTCCTACGGTAGCAGAAGAGTTCGCGAACGAACCTTTGCAACCGTTGATGGAATCCATTCCGGTCGACTCTGCCAAGGTCGCTTTGGGATGTGCCTTATACAATGACACGCGTCTTTCTGCTGACAACACCATTTCCTGCGCGTCTTGTCACGGACTGGAAACAGGTGGTGTAGACCGGAAGCAATACTCAGAAGGTATTAACGGACAATTAGGTGGTGTCAATGCTCCTACGGTTTATAATGCAGCCCTCAACTTCGCCCAGTTCTGGGATGGCCGTGCTGCCGACCTGAAAGAACAGGCTGCTGGTCCTCCATTGAATCCGGTAGAGATGGGACACAAGTCGTTTGACGACATCTGCGCTGTTCTGGCCGAAGATAAAGAATTTACCAAAGCATTCACAGCGGTATATCCGGACGGTTTCAGCCAGTCAAACATCACAGAAGCCATTGCTGAATTCGAAAAGACATTACTGACTCCTTCTCGTTTCGATAAGTATCTGCGAGGAGATAAATCAGCCTTGTCTGCCGAAGAAATCGAAGGTTATGACTTGTTTAAGAGCCACAAATGTGCAACCTGCCACGTAGGTATGAACATCGGCGGACAGTCTTACGATTACATGGGTATCAAGAACAGTTACTTCGATTACCGTGGTACCGGTCTGACTGATGGTGATAACGGACGTTATTCTGTCACTAAGAAGGAAACTGACCTGCACAAGTTCAAGACACCGACCTTGCGTAACGTCATGATTACTTACCCGTACATGCACGACGGTTCAGTCAAGACAGTAGAAGATGCTGTACGTATCATGCACGAATTCCAGATTGGTACAGCCATATCGGATGCCGACATGACCAAGATCGTAGCCTTCCTGCATTCTCTGACTGGCGAATATAACGGAAAGACATTGCAATAAGCAATTCATAGTATAAAACATGAGGGTGTGTCGTAATACGCGATTCACCCTCTTTTCTTTATCAACGATAAGAGCGTAGTTAACTTTTTCAGGCAGCGATATTCTGAAGATAATCTCGATTATTTTGTTCCCAATAGCTTAAATGAGCGGTAATAAGGCCGTAAAGGTGTTTAATTGGCCAATTTATACCCTCTTTATTCATCTTGGTACACATCTTTTTTATATTGAAGGCGATGGCCAGGAAGGAAAAGTCCATGAGAACCTTGTCCTTTCCAAAATGACGGAAGCGCTTGTAGTTCATGTTGAATTTTATCTGTCCAAATACAGCTTCCGGTTCTATGCACCTTTGCCCTCTGTGTTTCAGCCCTTCTTCGGAACAGAGAAGTTCCCGGGCTTTCTGTTTGTATATCCAGAGTCGGTGATTCAGTTCTATCGTCCTGTTTCCTTTAGCTTTAAAACACAGACATCTTAACGGACATCCTTCGCATCTGACAGCCCTATACCTGGCATATTCGACTACATATCCGGATTCGGTTTTCGTATGCCTGGTGCCTGCCCTCTGCATCTTTTGTCCCATTGGACAGACACAGTAATCCTGTTCTTCATTGTAGAAAAAGTTTTCGGCTTTAAAAGGATTCGGTTTAAATCTTGGCCGCTGCTCCATGTGGAAATAATTGTATTTGACGTATGCTTCCATCCCGTTTTCCGACATAAAGTGGTAATTCTCTTCTGATCCGTAACCGGAATCAGCAACCACCGTATGAGCCAACTGGCCGTATCTGTCGGCAAAGGACTTCAGGAAGGGAATCATCGTCAAGGTGTCAGTCGGATTCGGGAAAAGAGAATAATCGATAATGAATTGATTTTCCGTAGCAATCTGAAGATTATATCCGGGTTTTGTCTGACCGTTGCGCATGGCATCCTCCTTCATTCTCATAAAGGTGGCCTCTTTGTCTGTCTTGGAATAAGAGTTGCGGTCCTGAAGATTGTCCAGATGGTTATTGTATTCCTGAAGCTTATCTCTATGTGCTTCCAGTTCTTTCAGCTGCCTGCGTTTCTTTCTCAGTGCAGATTTCTGCTCTTTCGTGGATGGTTCTGAAGCCTGTTCAAGGGCATTGCGTAATTCTCCTGCCATTTCTGTCAGCATGGAAGGGGAAAACTCAATTTCCTCGTTGTTTTCCGAAGCTTTTTCCTGAGCGATGACGTCATCTATTTGGCTAAACAAAACACTGATTTTCTTCATCAGTCGTTCACGGTTTCGCTCAACGCTCTTCCGCCATACAAAAGTATATTTGTTGGCCTTGGACTCAATCTTTGTTCCGTCAATATATTCCACATTCAGACTGATGAAACCTTTGGATGAAAGCAGAAGTACGGTTTGGGTAAACACTTCGTTAATTTCCTTCTTCACCCGGTTACGGAAACGGTTGATAGTAATGAAGTCCGGTTTCTCATAACCGGCTAACCATATGTAATGGATATCACGACGAAGATGCTTTTCTATTTTCCGGCAGGAGTATATATTGTTCATATAGGCATACAAGATAACCTTTAGCATCATCTTGGGATGGTAAGGACTACGGCCGTATTCTTTGTATAACTTCCTGAAACCTTCAAGATTCAGGCTTTCAACCAAAGCGTCAACCATGCGTACAGGATCGTTTTCTGCAATATCTTCATCGATTCTTTGCGGAAAAAGTACCGTTTGGTTGGGAGTGTATGGACGAAAATGTATCTTTGTCATATGTGTAAATCTTTATGCTTAAAGATACAAAATCTTTAGGTAATAACAAAGCCCCAGCTTGTGAAAGTCGGGGCTTTGTGCTAAAAAAGAAGGTGTGCTTTTTGACACACCTTCATTTAAACAGAATAAATTTACTCAACATAAATACAGGCTCCCTCCTTTCACAACTAACTTATAATCTACAACGATAAAGATAAAACAAAGCTTGCTGCCAGGCAGGATTTGACATTCCTTAGCAACGTATAATTAACTGGGGTATTAGGCTTCCCTAAACGTATTTGAGACAAATGGATAAGCCCCTGATTTTGCCGAATGTTCAATACTAGAGTCTGTTTATAATTTATCAAGAAGAATTGTACAAGATCTTTTGCCTATCTGCTCAAAAAACACTATATTTGGCATATTATTTTAAGGGATAAGAATATATATTGTTAATTTAGCATAATATATTATGAAATATAGTTTTGATGTTTTCGACAAGAATCCTGAGCGTCTAGCAAAAATCTTGGCAGAGAATTGTCGTAAGCGCAGACTTGATAAGGGTCTGAGCAGGCGTAGCCTCTCTGAAATAACAGGCATTCCGGAAGCGACACTCGAACGTTTTGAAACTAAAGGAAAGATTTCTCTTGAGGCATTCCTGAAATTGGTTGTTGAATTTGACTGGTTTGACGAAATGAGTGCCATTATGAGTAAAAGCAAGTTCACTACAGGTGAGGAACTTGAAACTATAAACCGGAACCAAAGAAGACTGAAAGGAAGATGAAAGATATTTTAAAAATCATAGTTTCATTAGATGAACGTACTGTCGGCACTTTGCAGATGACACCTGAAAGAGATCGGTGTGTGTTCGAGTATGACAAGGATTGGATCGCGAATGGTTTCTCGATATCGCCATGGGAACTTCCACTCCAGACAGGACTCATATACTCAAAAGAAAATAGTTTTGGTGGCGGATTTGCCGCATTTGAGGACAGTATGCCGGATGGTTATGGCCTCTACCTGCTTGACAGAATGCTTCGTCGTGAAGGCTGTTCTTTGGGCGAACTATCCCCTCTTCAGAGACTGTCTCTGGTTGGCAATTCCGGAATGGGAGCACTTTGCTATAAGCCAGAAACATTAAAAGAGCATATTGCTGCCATTACAGACAACGACTTTGACGAACTTCAGCGTAAAGCTATTCATGTACTCTCCGATAAAAGTGATGCGGATGCATCCTTCTTGTACTACAATAGCCGTAATTCTGGTGGAGCAAGGCCAAAGGCGGTATATAAGACTGCTGACGGTTCAGACTGGATAGTAAAATTCAGACATATATACGATCCTTCAGATATGGGTAAGACAGAATATCAATATATGCGAACAGCTAAGAAATGTGGAATTGACATTCCTGAGATCCGGCTTATTAATGACCGCTACTTCTCAATTAAAAGATTCGATGTCAAAGGCGGTCATCGCATCCATACTCTCACTGCGGCAGCCCTTCTACAATCTGATTTCCGCACTCAGAGCATAGATTACGTAAATCTTCTTGCCTTGACCGGTTACCTTACACAAGATCCTGCACAAGTGGAGCAAATGTTTCGCAGAATGGTTTTCAATATCGTATGCGTCAACAAAGACGATCATGCCAAAAACTTCAGTTTCCTCTGTGAAAACGGCAAATGGACACTTGCCCCTGCATACGACATTACTTATTCCCCGGATGGTACTAGAGGCGAACATGCAACGTCTGTCAAATATTCTGGCAATCCAAACCTTGAAGACATCATTTCTGCCGGCACAGGCATCCGCATAAGCAGAAAACGTTGCATTGAAATTGTCGAAGAAATCGAAGCTGTCTGCAACGCAGAACTTGATGTTGATAAAATAGTAAAAATCAAGGGCCGATAAAAGAGCGCTCTTGCTATTGGCTGTATGATTCCCGCTATTCGGACTCATTGGGGACTTACACCCATTAGCTAATACTCATGCCAAGAACACCTTGCTTTATTTAACTTTAATACTGCCAATTCCTGAATCCGAGTTATATAACCGTTGCTGCTGATAGCGTTTCTGTTGTACTTTGTTCTTGAACGTGTATAATATTCCGATCATCGGCATCAAATAGCGGTCGGTGAACTTTTGTACTGAATGATAATAATAACCTGCATCTTTAATCGTCTCTTCAAGGTGGTTATCTCCGGCAGCAAAATAGCGTAATCCGGCCGTCAATGCCCAGTTCTTAGGCAGGTTCCAGGTAAATATCATTTCTGATTCCGGTGTCGAGAATGATTTACTGGTTTTTGAGTAACGATATCCACCATAAAATAGATAGGCATACAGGGATACTTTCTTGTAAAACAGATTCAAAGACGCGTTTGCCCCCCAATTGTTCCCGCTGAATGGCATTCCTTCGATAAAGTCTTTCTGATAATAAACGCTCATATTCAGATTACCGAAGGTTGAGAGGTTGAAACGGGTGTTTATTCCCGTACGCAATTGCTGCAAGTTGTCCAGGTTCTCATAGGTCTGCACATACCGGTTTCCTTCCATGTAACCGATATCCGAGATTTGTTTGGCAGAATAATCATACAGAACAAACGGCGAAAGATAGATGCCTTTATGATTCCAGGTATAAGACAAGTTCACCGTATTATCCACATAAGGCTTCAGATACGGATTCCCCTGAATCAGCATCAGGCTGTCGGCAGATGTGTTACGTGGATTCAGCAAGCTGATGTCCGGCGAAGTACGCTGGCGGGAAAAGTATAATTGGAAAAATGATTTTTGGTTCAGATTGTATGTCACCGACGCTCCTGGCACGAAAGTGACATACCGGTTGTGTATGCCGTCCGCATTGGTAAAAACAAAATCAACACCCAACGATAACTGATAAGACAAATTGGGTAAAACAGAATGCGACAAGTCTCCGAAAATATATTCCCTCAAATCCTTGTAATGATAAATGGGATAATTGTTGCCCACGTCTTCAATGAACGAATGCTGCATATAAGTATTTGCCCCGAAGTCCATCTTCAGTTTGTCCGACAACTGCCAGTCGTAGTTTATATCTACGTTCAGAGATTTCTTTTTGTTATCCAAATCTACAACCGATTTATAGCTGGACAAGGCAGACTCTTCTACACGGTCGCTTTGCGCTCCCGAACCGAACCAACCGAACCCACCTTTTATTTCCAGATAGTTATCAGTCGGGAAGGTATGTTTGTAATAAAGATTATACGTATTCATATAATAATGATTATCTGTGGACTGCCATGCAGTGAGAGGAGCTGATTCATCCGCCGCCAAATCAGTGATTGTTCCGGAAGAAGTCTTGTTAATATCATTCGGATTTGTGATATATGAAACAGCCCAGCTCAAATAGTCCTTATCCGATATTACCCAATCCCCACCGACATTGGCACTTATCATGTTGGTATTAAATCTTTGCTGCTGAGATAAATCACGAATGATGCCACTTGTTTCCGTATATTCTTTAAAATCCACATCATCATTATGAAAATAGAACTGCTGTGCCGTGAGATACAAGGAATATTTGCTGTTACCGGCACCTAAAGAAAGTCCCGAAATACCATATACGGCTTCTACATTATGCCGGGAATAAAGATTACCATTCAGATAAGATTTCTCCTTTTCACGCTTGATCTTTATATTCAGAATCTTACTTACGGCTTGCTCTCCACGGTATTTTGCCGAAGGATTTTCTATTACTTCCACTGATTCTATCATTTCCGGATCCAGGCTGTCGAAATATCCCGGACGGTTCACTCCATTAATCAGTATAACCGGTGTTTCGCCCGAACTTAACCGGATGGTACGGTTACTTTCATCAATAATCAGTTGAGGAATTTCGCGCAAGGACTCATACGCCGATTTAGCTTTCAGTGCCTGAGAGGAAAGGGTATATGACGTATATCCGGCACCGGCTTTCACTAAATCCCGGCGATCGGCTTCTACCGTCAGTACATCCAGTTCCTCAGCATTTTCTTGCAAGATAAAAGAATATGCCTGCTGCTGTTGAGCCAAGTTTATGGAGTGTTCCTGCATTTGATAACCCAGCATGGATATGATACAGCGGCATTCATTCTTCGGAAGATTCTTCAATTCGAACAGTCCTTTCGCATCCGTAATAGTTCCTCCCATCAACGAATCAGCAGCATAAAGCATGATTGTTGCACCCGGCAATGCTTCTTTCTGTGGATTAACTACTGAGCCGGAAAAATTATACTGCGCATAAATCAGTGTGTGGAATAATAATCCGAATGCGCATAACATGTATTTACACCGATTCTTTTTCATGGTATTATCCTCCCAATTTTTATTACAAAAAGAACACGTATATTTCAGTATGGCATATTCACTGTAAATAAAGTAACTATTATTAAAAATAACAAGCATTTATCTATTAAAATGAATGTTTTTATAGGCGTATATGATTTACAGGTGAATAATTATTGCCATAAAAGTTTACAACATCACAATGATTGGATTATCATCTTCTTCAACTTGAAGATGCTTTTTCAATTCGTCTGAAAGTTTCTCAGGAAGAAGTAAGGCGCAAAATTTACCATTATTAGAAACATTCCGGATTTGTAATGGCTGATTGAATTTGGCATCAATCCATTGATCGCTATCCATTACTTTCACATTTCCTGTCTTTTTCTGATAAATACCACAGTAAGCCTTTTGATTCTCCGAATAAAAACCTGTATGAAAGTGGAAATAAAGCAGATTTTCGTTCTCTAATACATAGTCAATACTTATTTTATTTTCACAACCGGCTACATTCAGACGATCTTGATAATCCCAATGCCAATTACCCAGATTAAATATCCAGGAAGGTTGCAAACGATTCTTTTCAATTGTATAGATTGTATCATTAAAAGCCTGTTTAACCCGTATTTCTTGTTGGTATTTCCATAAAGAAGGACTATTAATGGCCATGTAGAATTTCCTGTCTCCTGAGAATATGGCCATTTGCAAATCTCCTCCGTAGGAAACATAATTCCCTAAAAGATTTGAGATGGATAATAATTCATCTAAGGGAAGTACATCTTCTTTTAAGTCCGGGATTATCTCCAATGATTCTGATTTACAATTGTAGGTAAATAACGTAGGGGCTGAATGATCAATACATAATTTATTCTGTCCGTAAATTGTATCTGCAGTAATCAGGAAACATGCTTGTGCCAGATTACAATGCAAATCATCACCCACAATAATTCTATTTATATAGTTATTTTCCACATCGTAAACCTGCCAGTCGTTTTTCCATCCTAAAACATAGATGAGATTCTTTTGGCTATCTATCCAATAATTTACTTTCCCCCATGCATCTTTGGCATATCCTTGCGGATCTATACCTATATGCCCAATCGTTGAAAGAAACTTTCCTGTTGTCCGATCAAACAATTTCAGACTCTGATTCGCCGAAGAAACTAAAATATAGTCATTGAATACGCGCATATCTGCTTGTTCTCCAATTAATGAGCTATCGGTTGTTTCCAATGGAATGTAAGTAACATCCGAAGTTATTTCTGAAAGCTGAATAGTTTCAACCGAATTCATGGCACCTTCCAGATTAATGATACTATCTTTTATCGGTGTATTTTGTTTGTTGCATGCAAACAACGCACCTATGATCAAAAATAGAAATATCTGTTTCATAATTATTATATAGTTGTATTTTACAATAAATGGTTTCTGTTTCCTATTATGATTGATATTACTTAAATGTCAAAAGCATATAGACATTATTCCCGTTTTCCCGATCAATCTTTTCCATCAGTTCTTTTAATTTACCTTTTAGCCGACCATCGGCGTATGCTTCTTCCAATTCAACCAAATCAAGTACGACAAGGCCATGCCGAGAGGATGAGGTTAGTATCTCCGGAGCAATTTCTACTTGCTTACCTTTGAAGTCGTCCATCTTGATCTCCTGTTCATAGACAGTACCATCTTTCTTGTTTTGCATCAGATACACCGAAGGTAATTGTCCATTTTGAACTTTTACGATTATTTTCCGATAGAATAAGTAATCAGCAGCGTCCACAAATGTATTGGCATAAATCACCGGATCCATGGAATGAATACTTGGTTGCTTGATCAATACGGGTATTAATTCTTTGTTCTTATTAAAGAAGAAAACCGTATCTGTTGAATAGTCCGATAATAATAATCCATCTTTATAATTCACGATCTGGTTTTGCGTACTGGCTATTACAGATACCCTTTGTTCATCCTGATTTATGGCATACAGTTTTACCTTTTCACCTGATGACACATCAAGACGTTTTAGTTCTGAGCCATCAGCTTTGGATATTAATACAAAATTATCAGAATCAAACAGTAAGAGTGAACCATTATCATAGTTAGCCATACTTGTGATTCGTTTATCATCCGACAGTGATAAAGCGATCGTTCGTTTGTATACACCCGATGAAGAGTAAACAATCAACCTTTTTTCTGACAGTATGTATAACTCATCATTTGCTTCATCATACACTACTTTTGAGAAATAATCATATTCATCAGGTCCGTTCCCTTGATGATTGAATTTAGATTTCGGTTGTCCGTCTTTTGTAAAGAAAAGAAAACTGCCTTCCGAATAAAAGACGAAAGTATGATCTGATACATATAAAGGGTTTCCACCATATATGTAATCGTTTCCCTCATTCATATAAACATACTGTATATCGGCTATTTCAGATAAAAGTATTTCTTTTTTGGGATAGTCTTTTGACAGGTCTATTGTTGTCAAGCCTTTTTCTTGATCAGTACTTGTACACGAACAACCAAGTAGGACAAATTGTATCATCCCAATAAAACAGTAACCGAACATTCTTTGTAGCATGTCATTCTTAATTTTTAATACGTTTGTTTTCATAAGCGTATCATTTTACTATTTCACTTCTTCGGCTTTACCAACATAATTACCCCATTATCATCTTCACTCAATTTCGCAGCTATTTCTTTCAATTTTCCTTTCAGCTTTCCATCCTCGTAATCTTGGCAAAGATCTGAAGCGTTCAAGGTCGCACACAATCCTCCTGTGGAATTTATCGGACTCAGCATAAACATATGTAATTCTTTTTTAGATGAATAATCCCCATTGTATACGATATAACTGGAAAATTCCTTTTCTTGGGTATCATACAAGATGTACGTTCTCGGAAATCCTTCTTTCTTTCCAAAATCAAAGACATTCTTTATACTTTCCATAAAATAATAACGATCGGAAACCAATCTTAGAATTAGATGAAATTCCGGGTTCATGGTATGAATTGGTGGTGTTTTCGCTATAAATGGGCGTAAACTATAATCGGCCATTAAAGTATAAATCGTATCTGAAGAAAGTTCCAGCAAGATCCAGTTATCATTATAAGGAATAATTCTACTATATTCTCCAGGCCCGACCACTTTTGTTCCTTCGTCATGCTGTAAAATTTGAAGAAGAAGTTTTTTCTCTTTAAATGGAACTTTAATCTCTTTCGTTATGCTTCCATCCTGCTTGGATACAATCAAGAATGGGGTATCTTTATTCAATTCATCATAACAAATCAAATTATCTTTATCGTAATTGTATACATTCCAATAACTATGGCTTCCTCCTGTTTGCTTCTGCTTAAAACTTCGTTTGAAATTCCCCTCCAAATCATAAACTAATACTTTTTTAATGATATGGTCATCTACTAATATTTCATTATTTTCTTCATCCAATGTAATACCGCTACAAAACATGTATTCTTCTCCGCCTTGCCCTTTTCGGTTTATCTTACGGATAGCTTTTCCTTTCCGGTTATACACAAAAATATCACCGTCACGGCCATAGTTTTTCACTATGATGTATTTTTCACCAATTGCCTCTACTGCTCCCTGATTTATAAACTCATCGTTTGTTTCCAACGGAATATATTCCACATCCATAAAGTCCTGAAGAACCAGTTTTTTTTTAGGAGAATAGCTGCTTTTGGTTACATCGACTGTTATAAAACCATCAGTCGATGTAGTGTCTCTTCCGCAACTTGTCATTACAAGCAGAAGGATTGTCTCGATAAAGATGAATGTTTTCATAAGCGTATCATTTTGGTATTTCACTTCTTCGGCTTCACCAGCATGATAACCGGGTTTGAATCTTCGATTAATCCTTCAGCTATTTCTTTCAACTCACCTTTCAATTCATCTTTTTCAAGTGATTCAAGCAAATCAACAGCTTCCAGCTCATCCCATGCTGCTATCTTACCGTCTAAAGGCCTAAGGACATTCATATAGATTTCTTTCTCAGAACTATAATCTCCATTGCAGACTTTATAGTTAAAAAAAGCATTTTCCTTTTTGTCATACATCAAGAATGTACGAGGGAAACCGGCATTCTTTTCAAAGTCATACTCATTTTTCACCGTTTCCATAAAAATATAACGATCAGAAAGCAAGCGAATCATCAGATAAACTTCCGGATTCATATCACCGACTGAAGGTGTTCGCACAATAAACGGGGATAAACTATTATCGGGTAGTAACTGATAAATGGTATCAGAAGAAAATTCCACAAGGAACCAATCTTTTTGATAAGATAGAATGCTCCGATAATAACCTGAAGAAGCAGAGACTATGAGACCTGTTTTATCATCTTTTTTCCCAACGACCATTCCTGTCTTTTTCTTATCAAATGGAATAGTTATCTTCTTTGTTATACTTCCATCTTTTTTTGAAACAAGCACAAAAGGAGTTTTAGCATTTAAGAAGTCATAGCATATCAGATTATTATCATCGTAATTATATATTTCCAAATAAAATGAGCTCAAATCCGAATAATAAGGATATGACTCTAAAGAGCCTTTTCCTACCTGATGTTTAAGGGTTCGTTTATAATTTCCATATAAATCATACACTAAAATCTTTTGTATATGGTGTGAGTTGATGAAAATTTCCTCATTTTTTTCATCCAGAACCATACCTGTTATATTGACATATTCTTCGGCTCCTTGTCCTTTTCTGTTGAATTTATGAAGTGCTTTTCCTTTACGATCATATACAAAGACATCTCCTCCGTTTTTTCTATTTTTAACCAAGATATATTTCTCGCCTACATCTTGTACAAAACCTTGGTTAATAAACTCATCGTTTGTTTCCAACGGAATATATTCCACATCCATAAAGTCCTGAAGAACCAGTTCTTTTTTAGGCGAATAACTGCTTTTGGTTACATCGACTGTTATAAAACCATCAGTCGATATAGTGTCTTTTCCGCATCCTGCCAACAGAAGCAGAAGGATTGTCTCGATAAAGATTAATGTTTTCATAAGCGTGAGATTATAGGTATTTACGATTCAATCAATTCCTGCCAAGTCGCTATTTCAATTTATAGAATACAAAGATCGGATTTCCTTCTTCTTTTATTTCTTTCAATTCGTTTGGAATCTCAACTAATCCTTTGTCTTTATATACTGATAATTCTGCTGGAGTAAAAGCTTGCACAAGTTCATTTCCAAAAATACTACCCCAAACAGGGAATGAACCAGTGCCTCGCATACCCGATAAACCATATTTGTAGGAAGCCAATGTTGGTAATTCTTTAAAAGGAAGAGGAAGTTGACAATGTTCTACTTCTAATTCTCCATTGTTCTTTTCAACGGAAAGAATGGCATAATTGCCTTGATAGCGACATCGGAAATAAAAATGTGTAGCAGTTTCCAGGATGTCTTGAACAAATATTTCCTGTCCGTCTCTTTTTAAACCACCCATATCTGTAAAATCTGTAACATCAGAACCTCGGATAATTTCCTGGTCTGAATTTTCCAATTTTAAGATACAAGCCACAGAAATAGTATCCAAGCCTATCCGAAAGACAGTATCGTTTGCTCCAGACTTGAATAAAATGGATTGATTGTCAAATGAAGGGGCAGAAGCAATATTTGCCGTAAATCCAGTTTTTTCGGCTGGTACTAATGGTGTATAAAAGTTATTCTTATTGAATAATAGTTCACCTGAATCGTTGAATGTTCCTATTCCGAAACTACCTTGCTGAAAAGGTATAAATCCCATAGCTACGGCAGCAAAACGGTCTGGCGCAATCATGCGGGTGTACATCATCGGCATCGGACTGTTCATCCGTTTTATAGGTTCTCCTTCCAAGGTAAAAGCCCAGATACTACTTCCAAACAAATAAAGCCGGTTATTTTTCTCATCTACTTGCATGCCAGCCAATGGTCCGGAAAATTCATTCGGCCCTTGTCCCGATTTGATCAACGTCCGGATGAAATTCCCTTCGCGATCGAACAAAACAATCCGCGATTCTCGAACAGGTAAAACATAAATATACTTACTTGTTACCGCATAGTCATTAATGCCATCAACCAATGATTCTTCATCGTCTGTTTCCTTTAATATTACAAATTGTGGTTTCTCTATTTCATCCCCCAATGAAATACCTTCCGGATGATCTATTGCACTACGAACATCGACTTCTGGTATATTTGTTTTTCCTGCATTTTTAGATTCTGTACAAGCCGACAAACCTAGAATAATACTGCAACAAGCGAGTTTCAATAACATTAGATTTTTCATAATCTGATATTTTTATTTGATTAAACTTCCTTTTTATAGGTTACTCCTTAGAATAAAACCTTCACTATATTTATTTCTAATCCTTTTCTCGTTATATTTTATATTTTTGACAGATGTCGAAAAGCTTTACTATATTCGTCAAAAAGATTTAGCATATATATGGAAAAGCTTTACGACTACTGTCAAACAATTAAAAAGTAACGAGTTTTGCAGATGAAAGTAATAGGAACAACAAACTTTCATACTGAACTCGATGTCCTTTCCTCAAAAGTAAGGAAAGAAATGATTCGTTGTATGGACACTTTTTATATACATCAATCAGTTGACAAATAGAAAGTTAATCGATAAAACAACGTTATTTTACCGGACAACCAACTCTTAAAAATGGTGAATAAATTGTTCTAATTCGCCTTTTTCCCATTTCTTACTCGGATCTAAGCGCCTTTTGAGCCGTTGTTTTCGCTTTTCCAGGCTGTCGTCTGTTATTTTTAACAAGGATTTCTGTTCCGTTTTGTCGTATCCCAAACGAATAAGGCAACAAAGCTGGAGGTCTGTGTCGGTCAACTGAGGAAAAGCTTTTCGTAACCGCTCGGAGAATTGTTGGTGCAAAGCATCCGTGCGGGCAATCAGTTCCGGCCATTCCTTCTCTTCAATTGTATGGGTTAGTTTGATTCGTGCAAATATATCCGGCGTATTTTCCCGCTGTTTGATGATTTCTTCGTATTGTTTGATTTCCTCGTCCTTTTGGTTGAGACGGATCAAAATTTGTGATTTCTGATTATTCAGTTTTTCATTCTGTTCAAGCAGATTGGATACTTCTTGTTCTAACGAAGTCTTTTCCTGTTGTAAATCATCATAATCGGATTGTCGCAACGACAAATTATCCATTTGTTCCTGATAAGAAGCGATGGTTCGTTTGTTTTCTGCTATTTGAGACCAAATCGCATGCAATTGCTCAAACAGGCGGATCGTTGTCCTTTTCTTATCCATGTAAACAAGCAAAATAATAATGATTGCCACAAGCAATAAAAAACTGCCCCAAAATATCAACTTCGACTGTTTCAGCTCCAGTTGCTGTTTCTCCGTGAGGAGTTTCTCATGCTTGTATTTGGCTTCGGCTGCTATAACAGCTTTCCGATTTTCTACTTTTTGGATAGAATCATTGCATTCCCAAAACAGGTTGTTGTATTCTACGGCTTTTTGGTAGTTTCTCTGTCCTGTATACACATAATAAAAGCATTGGTAGGCAGAGCGTTTTGTATATAAATTCTTCGTTTGCAAGGCCTTTTCCAAATAGGAAATAGCCAAATCATTCCTATCTGTTAAACGATACAAATCACCTAAATTTAGATAGACCTCACCTCCCAGACCAGATAATGGATCGTCTTCCAAACTAATCAGCTGCTGCAAGCAATCGGCGGCTTCCTGATATTTCTCACAATACTTATAAATGGCGGCTAATTCATTCAACTTGGCTTTAAGAATTGGGATATAAGAGATTTGTTTAGCCATAGAAATCGCTTTTTGGTAAAACTCTATCGACCGAGTCCAATCTTTCTGTAGTCCATAAACCCTGCCTAAATAGGAATTAGCATAAGATAAGCTGATACTATCATTGTCTTGTTCAGCAAAATACAAAGCCTGCTGATAAGCTTTCAACGCTTCATCAATAAAACGGGAATACGCATAAACATGACCTAATTGTGAAGCCGCCAGATATTGCAGTTTATAATCGTCGCTACCTTTGGCAAGATCTAATGCCTTCAGAAAAGAGTTAACAGCATGCTCGTTATCATTCAAATCTCTTTGTACGCGGCCCAACGTATAGAAAGCCGTAGGCAATTTCGATAAATCATTGGTTTTCTCATAATAGTTGACAGCAAAACGGATTAACGAATCCGACGTATGCGTGCGATATGTTTTATCTATGGCCTGAGTCATCAGCAAACACCAGCGGGCCCGTTCCTTCTCCGGATATTGCTGCGGATTCGGTATCTCTTTCAAAAGCGTATAGGCGCTATCCGGTTTATAAGTCTGGATAAATTCTTCGGCTTTATCCAACACTTCGAAAGTCCTACCGGCATGACGGCAAGCAGCCAACAAAACAAGCAGCAAAAGAATCAAGTAATTTTTCATGAATATAACAATACTAACTGATTTCGTTACTCAAAAGTAGAAAAATAATTGATTCCTTGTATGGACAGCCTGTTTGTGTGCCAAATGAATGATAAATAGGAAGTTAATCGATAAAACGCCCAATTTTTACCGGACAGCTATTCTTAAAAAGAGTGAATAAATCATTCCAATTTGCCTGTTAAGCCGTTGTTTTCTCTTTTTCAGGCTGTCGCCTGTTGTTTTTAACAAGGACTTCTGTCCGGTAAAAGATAACGGGTAAAACCCTCCTCAACTTCCTTATTCGGGAAACCTAATGAATACACACCGAATTCCTTGTCGTATCCCTTTATCGTGAGATAGCCACTCTGATATAAAACAGGAACCGGATTCGTAGTCATCGAATCTATTCCTCCCAAACAATCAGCACTAGCCAATTCTTCAGTCAGACGATGCAAATTATATTTACTACGTTTCAACAATTCTACCAGAAAAGTCGGCGTACCGGTTTCGAACCAATAGCTGCCAAATCTCATTTTAGCAAACGTATTCAATAAACTGAATGGATTGTAAATATCATCGCTATTCCCGGCAAAATGATAACCATCGTAAAGTTTCTTCAACGTAGATTTCGCTTCTTCCGGTGTCATTCCGTTATTTTCTCCCAACGCTATAATATCTTCCTGAAAATTCTGGTAGAGTTCATCCTCCGTTATTCCACAAAGATTCGTAAAACGGTCATCAATAGATATATCCATCAGATTATTCAAGTCGCTGAAGACACTCACCTTACTGAATTTCGTCACTCCGGTAAGCAAAGCAAACTTGATATATTGGTCACAACTTTTCAATGTCCCATAAAAAGCTTTCAACGTGCTCCGATAATCGGTCAGCAAGGCCTCATCGCCTAACGCCTGAAGCATTGGTTTGTCATATTCATCAATCAGAATTACAACATTATGCCCCGTCTTTTCTGACGCACGCTGTATGATTCCCTGAAAACGCAATGATAAACTGGTTTCACTGTCTCTTTTCCCATAGATTTCTTCCCATCTGCACAAAACATTATGAAGAACACCATCGAGTTTGTCCGGACTGTCATATTTCTCGTTGTTTAAATCAAGATGTAAAACGGGATATACGGTCCAATCCTTCTCCAATGTTTCCATGGCCAAACCATGGAAAAGTTCTTTCTTACCTTGAAAATAAGCTTCTAAGGTAGAGATAAGGAGACTCTTTCCGAATCGTCGCGGACGGCTCAGAAAATAATATTTGCCACTATACACAAGCCGATGAATCAATGCCGTCTTATCTACATAGCAATAATTCCCCTTGCGTATTTCTTCAAAATTCTGTATGCCTACCGGATAGATTCTATTCATAATATTCCCATTTTATCTATTGCAGTTCCATCTTGCACATGGCTTTTACAAACATACTGATTTTTTGTTTCTTGTCCAAAATTATATATCCGAATAGGAATTATTACGAAGGTAAGTTCTACAAAAAAAGGTGAGCCAACACGTTGACTCACCTTTCCCTTTATCGTTCATGCTGATTTTCCTGCCTGTCAAATAACCTGCTTAAAGGCTTTTCCGAGTGAATCGATCAGATCACCGGAAATCATGCCCCGCTCACTCCATTGGGCCGCAGCCAAATCTCCGGCTGTTCCATGCAAGAATACACCGGCAACTGCTGCCGTTTCCGGTTCATATCCCTGAGCCAACAAGCCTAAGATGATGCCGGTCAAGACATCACCGCTGCCGGCAGTTGCCATTCCCGGATTACCGCAGACACTGTAATATACATTTCCTTCGGATGTACAAATAGCCGTGTAAGCATCTTTCAAGACAACACACAACCGGTGCTCTTTGGCAAACTCACGAGCTTTCTGCAACCGCTCGTAAGCAGAATTACTGGCTCCGGCCAGACGGTCAAACTCTTTCGGATGCGGAGTCAGGATACTGCGTGTCGGTATCTTATTCAAGATATCCCGGTTCGCTGCAATCAAATTCAACGCATCGGCATCCAGCACAACCGGTTTGATGACAGCCGACATCAGTTCGTCTAAAGCCACTGCCGTTTCAATCTGCTGACCTAAACCCGGTCCAACTCCCAACGTCGTATAAGGCGTAATGTCCGGAGCCGCCGTAAAGAAATCTGTATGCGGGTCCAGATCGACCATTGCTTCCGGCACCGCCGTCTGCATCATCAACTCTCCACATTTCGGCAGATGAACAGTCAGCATCCCGACACCACTACGCAGACAAGCCCGGGCAGACAACTGGGCTGCACCCAATTTACCACGGCTGCCGGCCACCAGCAAAGCATGACCGTATGTTCCTTTATGCGTAAACCGCTTGCGAGGTTGGAATACACAGGCGATATCTTCTTCCGTTACCATGTAATAGTTCGTCGGCGTATCGGCCACAGCCTGCGGGTGCATATTGATGCTCAACACCTTCCATTCTCCCACATATACTTCGTTTTCCGGCATTAAAAACGACAATTTCGGGAAATTGAATGTAAATGTCTTTTTAGCACGGATAATACATTCCTTGTCGTTCTCCCGATTATCCTCGCCGAACAAGCCGGATGGAATATCAACGGAAACAATCTCGGCCGGTGTGCTGTTGATATATTTCACCAGTCCGGCAAAACCGCCTGTCAACGGACGATTCAGACCTGAACCGAACAGACCGTCGATCACCACATCCCGAGATGACAGATAAGGCGGAATGAAATTATCCCGTATCTCAGTAAATTCTACTTGGTCAATATTCAACAAACGGCGTTTATTCTCTGCACACTCGGGGCTCAGATATCCCGTCGGATTGAACAGATATACAACGACTTTATACGATTCATCGAGCAACTGACGGGCAATGCCCAAAGCATCAGCCCCGTTATTTCCCTGACCGGCAAAAACGACAATCCGGTGCATCTTCGAGTAATGGTTTCTAAACTCATTCACAAAAGCTGTAACCGCCTCTTCCACCAGATCTATCGGGGCAATCGGCATATTCAGAATCGTGTATTTATCAATATCTTTAACTTTTTCTGTTGCAAATATTTTTATCATAGCTTTCCTGTATTCTTCGTCTTTAATTTATTTCCGACAAATGTAAGGATTTGTTTTCATATTTTCTTTGTTTAATCCAACATTTACACATCGTTCTGGGTTTCAAAAAAGGATATGCAAATATAAACTTCACAACTAATCCTTAGTACAATAAGAGCAATTATACACCAGTAATACACGATTTTCACAGTTTTTTCCCAAATCTCCATCATAACATCTCATTCTACAAATGCTTTACTATAACTTCTCACTTCAAAAAAAGTGTAAATAAAAATTATGCACACATAAATGCGCACAAACCGCACTCATCATAACCCTAGTAGCCAATCCATTACAAATAAAATTGCACACAAACTGCGCACAAAACGGCACAACTATTATATATAAGAAAGATATAAAAGTAAGAAAGAAAATATATGCGGCCATTTTTTTAATTAAAATACAAGCACACGAATAACCTTCATCTTCAATGCTCAAGTATTTTGTAATGAATTCCCTCGAATATCCTTTTTGATTCTCGTTGGTTTTCCTCCGGAGCAATAAAAATACCGTTCACAGAATAAACGACTTTATCTGTGATTAACCGACCCTAACCGACTTTATCTGTCAGTCGCCCCCAACCAGTCAACTATCTTTGCCTGCGGGTTTTCGGAAGAGAATTATATTTATTAATAACTTATTAGACTGATTCATGGAAAATTGTTGCCAATATCATCAAACCAGTACGCTACTTCTTCAAGAGAAAGGGACAAGGTGGGGAATAAAGAGAAAAGCCTCTGAATCGGGAGACTCCAGAGGCTCAACAAGGTTATTTCAGAAAGACCGACGAAACATAATGCAGGACATCCGGAAATACGGAACGCCAGTACTGCCAGTCGTGTTTACCGTTGCCCATTCTGAACTCATGGGGAATTCCCAACTTTTTCAGTTCCACATGCAGCAATGCGTTATTGGGCGAAAGAGCATCATCGTCGCCACAGGCAATAAACCAGGCAACTGCCGTCTTCTGATTATCCGGCAACTGCTTGAACAAGTCGTATACATTGTATGGCTTATACCAAGCAATCAGCTCGTTCTCTTTGATATCCGGATAACGCTGTGCCAGATAAGCCTTATCATATTCCCGGACAGACGCACTTAGCGGACAGGAAACAGCAAACAGCTCCGGATGATGCAGGGCATAGAAAAACGCAGCACCGCCGCCCATCGAAGCACCGGCAATGGCCCGGCTGCCTTTTTCGGTACGGCACCGGTAGGTCTTCTCGATGTAGGGAATAAATTCCTCGAAGAAATAATCCTCAAATCGAAAGCTGTTGTCCGGATCATTAAAATAGCTTATCCGTCGTGTTCCAAAATTCGCATCGGGTGTAACCACAATCATTGGAGCCACCTTTCCACTTTCAATGGCCTGGTCCATAAACGATTTCAACATACCATAATTCACCCATCCCTGCTGATTGGGCAGAGTTCCCTTAGGACCTGCCGGATGAAGCAGATACAAAACCGGATAACTCCTCTCGGAAGTATCATAACCCGGCGGCAAATAAATCGCATATTTCCGGTCCTCATTCAGGATCTCACTTTTCAGGGTTCGGCAATCAAAGACCTTTCCCCCGGTTTGTGCCTGCACGGCTCCGCACAGCAACAAAAGCACAAATGCAATCAAATTTCTCATACTCGCTTGTATTTTGTTCATGAAACATCGCATTTGTAAAAATACAATTCCCTGTTTAATGAGCCAAGCGTCCGTTAGGATAAATGTAATTTTCACCAATAAAACTCAATACATCCGGACCGGACCTTGTAATCCAATCTCTTCCATCGACGAAGCATAGCGCCGGGTGATGGTCGTCGCATAATTGCCTAAAGGTGTAACGAGTTTTATTTGTAACTGATTTTCTCCCGGTTTAAGTTTGTGCTGGATATCGAATACGGCTTCGCCATACCAATGGGTACCAATCTTTTCGCCATTGAGATAGACCTCGACAACGCCCCGAGCCTTTCCGGTATTGATAACGCGAAAAGCATTCGGATCATCTACCTGGAATGTCGTTGTATAGCTTAATGTCCCGGCAAAATGCTTCATCCAGACAAAGGGCAGTGTATTGAAATCGACCAGACTGTCTATTTCAAAGGTCTGAGTTGAACCGTCCACATGGTTTGCCTGTACATTCCATACCTTACCGATCAACCGGACGCTGTCTGGCTCCAGAGGAAGAGTCTGATAAGGTTCACCCGTTTTCAGCTTGTCAAAGACGATGAACTTAGATTCAGCCGGTCCAAACCGTAACGCCATAGAGGTTCCGTCCTGATCAAGAAGATATCTTTTTCCGGTTTCAGCATCCCAAAGCCAGGCCTGTTTACCCCGAACGGCATCGGTAAAGCTTAAATTGACCTGATAACTACACTGACGGTTAAAGTTGGTAATGAAGAAAATATCCTTATCACCAGATTTGTAATAATTATAGAACACCCATTTGACCGGTTTATCTACTTTTACATACGGTTTCAGATCCAATTCTTTCTGTACATGGGCAAACCATTCCGTCTGCGGCAAGGTGGGAGCCGGAATATTGACAATCCGATCCGGATAGGCTTCGAACAAGTTATCGAAAACAGATTTGACAATAAGCGACTTTTCCTGATAATCAGCAAAACCAATGCTCTGATGCGGTCTTTTTCCGATGCAAATAACCTTACCGCCTTTTTTCACAAACCGATCAATGGTAACAGCCGTTTTAGGATCCATACTTTCCACATCCAGTAAGATCAGCGTCTGATAAGTTCTGGTACCAAACGACAGTTTTCCCTTCGCTATCCGCGCATGCTGTAAAATATGTTCACTCACATAATCACACCCATTTCCATTCTGATGCAGATTTTGCCACAAATCATGTGCATAAGCCGGGAAGATATTTTCCGGGAACGGATCCCGCTGCTGGCCTAAAACAGACCACATATCTTCCAGAGGCGGAAGAATGGCTATATCCGATTGCGGAATACTGTTTTGCAGTATAGCACTGACACGAGCCTTGTAATCCATCCAATAATGATAATATGGCCATAGGGTATTATGTTCATTGAAATAATCACCGTATTGCACCCAACCCGGGAAACCGGCTTCGCGGGGACTATAATTAAATCCATGCAGAATAGAATGATTGACACCGGAGATGTTACTCATATCGCCCGTTATCTTAATGTCTTCCAAGGTCGACTGATAGATATTCCCCGTATTGGTCAGCTCTTCACAACTGACTCTCCCGTTACCGGCAAGCAATGAGCCTGAAGCCGTAAATTTATTATTACATGAGAAACCATGTCCTTCGCCAATGACTTTATTCTCGGTCAGCTTAAATCCGACATCCTGCCATAGCCATGATTCACATTCAGGAATATCAATATACATACTTGATTCCAGCGGATGCAAGGCCCGGCCATAAGCCTGTACACGCGACTGTACGCCATTTTCCCGGCACCATTCATTTAATGTATTGATGAAGTTCTCCTGAAACAGATATATCTGAAACCGCTCGAAGTCATTTCGAACCCGGTACTCAATATTCTTCTTCACCTCATCCGAGAACGTACTGCCATAATTTTCGGGTAACGGATTTCCCATATGCCCGATCTTCTTGATGACATAAGGCAAATAAGGATATAAAGAATAGCCAAAATATTTTTCCCATTTTTCCAACATACCGTCACACCAGTTGGCTCCTTCCAGTTCAAAGCTATCAACAAAGGTAGCCCGGATCTTCCCTTTCAGGCTCGGATCATTAAAATGGACTTTGTCTGATAACCGGGATAAATAAGCCAGTACGGCATCTTTATTAAAATGGTTCAACACCGGACCACTGGCACCCGGAGCTCCATTAATTACGTTCATATAACCGGTCATCTTCACAAAGAAATAAATGACATATTCGCCAGCCGGCACTTGAATAGTTATCTGATCTTGATTAACTAAAGAATCAAAAGATGTTCCTTCGGTAAATTGATCCACCCGGGCAGGCATCAGCCGAATATATACCAATTCTTTCAGCGGATGTTCATTCTTGGAAGCAATCGGAGGATTCACACGCGCCAGCAGTTCATCTTTCCGAATGGAAAAGTCCGTTCCCTTTTTACCACCATCTACCTTGACGGTCTCAATCGTAAGCATTTGCAGCTGCTGGTTACGAGGTAAAAACTCTCCGCCAAACGGCCAGCCGGAGCCACCGATCATATCACAAATCATCCCCCGCTCCTGGCAGGCATCGGCTGTAAAAGAAACCATATCCACCCATTCGTCAGACAAGTAAGGTTTGCTCCGATAATTCAGGCTATCAGCTCCATCCGGAAATCGGATCGAATTGATTTCAACACCACCAATACCAATTTCTTTCATCAAATCCAATTCCCGGGCAATCTCGTCTTTATCGATCTTCAACCCGTTCCACCACCATCTCACAAAAGGCCTGTACTGAGCACCCGGATTCTTAAAAGTCTCATACAAATCCCCTTTAGGTTTAGAGAATGAAGATTTAGTGGGTAAATTTTCTCCACTGGAATAAAAAACGGAACCTATTAACAACAACGCAGCCAATAATAATCTTTTCATATCTTGTATTTTCATTCAAACCAATAGTTCAGTAAAATTACAGAAATCTTTTCATTCCAGATTTGCCAAATCTGATTCAATAATTATCAAAAATGATTTTTTGAGGTTGTTTTTAATCCCACTCTTTTTAGAGAATCAGAAAGGGAGATGTCTGCGAACAAATATTTCATTATAATCAAAATGGTTATTTATAATTATTGTACGATATACCGCATGCATATAACTTTGCAATAGCAATTTAAAATAAAAGTAATTCATGGAAAGTGAAAAAGAAAAATGCCGTCAGGGCAAGCTGTATGATGCGAATAATGATGCCGAATTAATAGCAGAGAGACAAGTCTGCAAAGATATATGTTATGAATACAATCATACGTTGCCGTCAGATATAGAAAAGAGGGAAAGCATCCTCACGAAACTGTTGGGCCGGACCGGAAAGAAGTTCCTGATCGAACAGCCTTTCTATTGTGACTACGGTTATAATATAGAGATTGGCGAAAACTTCTATGCGAACATGAATTGTGTTATACTCGATGAAGCCACAGTCAAATTTGGCAATAATGTCTTTATCGCTCCTAACTGTGGCTTCTATACAGCCGGACATCCATTTGATGTTGAACAGAGAAACAGCGGGTTGGAATATGCGCGGCCGATCACTGTCGGTAATAATGTGTGGATAGGAGCACAGGTATGTGTGCTGCCCGGAGTCACTATCGGTGATAATTGCGTCATCGGAGCCGGCAGTGTAGTAACCAAAGATATTCCCGCAGGCTCATTGGCTGTAGGAAATCCCTGTCGTGTTATCCGCAAAATCTGATTACAAATCAATAAAACACATAAACTTATGACAAAATTGAGAGACTTTTTATGTAATAAGCCAGTTTCAGAAACCGGCTTATCAATAGCCCTTCTGTTATTCCGTATTTTTGGAGGAGCGATGATGATACCTTATGGTATTGGTAAAATAGAGAATTTCGACAAATATGCTGTCAACTTTTTCGACGATCCCATTGGTATTGGAATGATGCCGTCTTTAATTCTGACCATCTTTGCACAAGTATTCTGCTCTATTGCGTTAATAGGAGGATTCTTCTCGCGTCCGGCAGCAGCTATACTGGCTTTTAACATGTTGGTTGCTTCCAAATATCACTGGCATGATGCGTTTGCAACTTTGTCTTTGCCCTTGTTGTTTTTAGGTATCTATTGTTTTTTAGTTATCGTGGGTGGAGGTAAATATTCGATTGATTCCCTATTGTTTAAAACTAAAAAAGAGATGAAGTAAAATAACGCAAGAACATAAAACAACCCTATTAAGAAATGAAACACAAAACAATCGTTTTAGCTGCACTGACGGCTGTATGTCTGGCTGCATGCAGCAACAATTCAACGCCAGAAGAAGAAACCAACAAGGAAGATCTTACAACCTATGTTGATCCACGAATCGGTACAGGAGGACACGGACATGTGTTTTATGGAGCCAATGTCCCTTACGGATTCATACAGCTCGGTCCGACCAGCATCCCAGATTCTTGGGATTGGGTATCAGGATATCACATATCCGACTCTACCATCATAGGGTTTCCTCATACCCATTTGAGTGGAACAGGCATTGGCGACCTTCATGATATTAATGTCATGCCCGTCACCGGAGAAGTTACATACGCCAGAGGTGACGAGTCGTCTTATAGCACAGGACTTTGGTCATACTCCGACAGATCAAAGGAATTTGCGGCTCCCGGATATTACAAGACACATCTACTGAGGTATCACATTGATGTGGAGCTGACTGCAACGAAACGAGTCGGATTTCACAAATATACATTCCCGGCCCAAGAAAAGCCGGCAGTTGTATTTGATATGGTCAATGGAGGTTGCTGGGATGAAACGACAGATGCTTTGATCCGGGTAGTAAATGACAGTACGATCAGTGGCTACAGATTCTCTAAAGGATGGGCCGATGATCAGCGTATATTCTTCGTAGCTGCCTTCTCAAAGAAATTTGAGAGTGTGAATTTCATTGTAAATGATTCTGTGAAGAATGGGAAAGAAGCGAAAGGCAAGAATCTGTTTGCGAGAATCAACTTTACGGAAGGAAGTTCCAACCCCGTCTATCTAAAAGTAGCTTTATCACCTACATCGGAAGAAAATGCCGCATTAAACATGCAGGCCGAACTGAGCGGATGGGACTTCGAGAAAACAAAGGCCGACGCAAAGGCGGCATGGAATGGAGAGTTGAGTAAGGTCAAGGTGCATACAGCCAGTGAACAGGCAAAGAAGAATTTCTATACCAGTCTTTATCACACCATGCTGGCCCCGTCCGTATTCTGTGATGTCAATGGTGATTACTATGGTGCCGATCATCAAGTGCACAAAAGTGCGGGTTTTGTCAATTATACCACATTCTCTCTTTGGGATACATACCGTGCAGCACAGCCACTGATGACGTTACTTCATCCTGAGAAGATGAGTGACATTATCAACACGATGGTGAATATCTACAAACAGCAGGGTAAACTGCCTGTATGGCATCTTATGGGTTGTGAAACAGATTGCATGATAGGAAATCCGGGAGTACCAGTCGTCGCAGATGCCATACTGAAAGGGATCAAAGGCTTCAATGTGGAAGATGCATACAAGGCGCTGAAAGAATCGTCGATGCTGCCTGAACGGGGCATGGAATACAGAATAAAATATGGATTCATCCCTGCGGATCTGATGAAAGAAGCCATCGCTTATGATATGGAATATGCCATCGCCGACTGGTCGGTAGCTCAGGCAGCACGTAAGTTGAATAAACAGGAAGACTATAAATACTTCTTGGAGCGCAGTAAGTCTTACAAGAATTATTTTGACCCGACCACCGGTTTCATGAGAGGAAAAATGCTGGACGGTTCAATGCGGACTCCGTTCAATCCTTATGCATCCACACACAGAGACGACGACTATTGTGAAGGAAATGCCTGGCAATACACCTGGCTGGTACCTCATGATGTAGAAGGTCTGGTAGATTGTTTTGGCAGTAAGGAGGCATTCATCAGTAAACTGGATTCACTGTTCATTGCTGATGGAGATATGGGGGAATCGTCTTCACCAGATATTAGTGGCCTAATTGGTCAATATGCACATGGAAATGAGCCGAATCACCATACCGTCTATTTATATACCCTGGTTGGTCAGCCCTGGAAAACAGCAGAACGGGTAAATGAGATTCTCCATACGATGTACACAGATCAGCCTGACGGGTTATCAGGAAACGAAGACGTAGGACAAATGTCTGCCTGGTACGTGCTCTCTTCTTTAGGTTTCTATCAGGTAGAACCGGCCGGAGGCAAGTTTGTATTTGGTTATCCACTCTTCGACAAAGCCGAAATAACTGTTCCGGGAGGTAAGTTCACGATAGAAAAGGAAAACAAAGGGAAGAGCAACCAATACATTCAAAGTATCAGTCTGAATAATCAGGAGTATAAGCAAGCCTGGATTAATTATGCTGATATAATGAAAGGTGGCCAACTCAAGTTTATCATGGGCGACAAGCCTGTAGCATGGTATTAAAATAGTTTAAGACACACCTTATTTCTCCAATTACCCAGTATTTTTATCTGTAATCAAATGAGTTTGGTTATCTTTACAAACAACAAAGCAATGCTAAACTTAAATTGAGCCGTTTTGGGAAAATGCAGATTCATTTACTGGGTTTTATTGGCTTTACTGCCTTCTTTAGTCCAAGCAGAAAACCGCACTTCTGGAAAGAAAATTGAGGTTTCAGCCAATCACCGGTTTCTCCAGTGGGACGATGGAAGTCCTTTTTTCTACTTTGGAGATACAGCCTGGGAGCTGTTTCATAAACTGACCCGGGAAGAAGCTGATATGTATTTAACCGACAGAGCTCAAAAAGGATTTACCGTTATCCAGGCTGTCGGCCTGGCCGAACTGGAAGGGATAACGATTCCCAATGCCTACGGCCACCTGCCGCTGCAGGATAATGATCCTTCTCGCCCACTCGTTCGGGAAGGAGAAAACAATGATTATTGGGATCATGTAGACTACATCGTAAATAAAGCAAACTCGTTAGGTCTGGTCATCGCTTTTTTACCGACCTGGGGCAGTTACTGGCATGACAACGGGAAGGTGATCTTTCAGGAAACATCTGCTGAAAAATACGGAGAGTTTTTAGGAAACAGGTATAAAAACAACCAGATTATTTGGGTTTTAGGTGGTGACAAGATGCCGGAGAACGAGGCTCAGAAATCAATTATCCGGGCGTTGGTCAAAGGGCTTAAGAAAGGTGATGCTGGCAGGCACTTATGTACGTATCATCCGTCCGGATGGAACGGTTCATCGACTGCTTTCCATCAGGAAGAGTGGCTGGATTTTAATATGCGACAAAACGGACATGAAGTGGAATATCGCAGTTATTCCAAGACATTAGATGACTACCGTCTCCAACCTGTCAAACCCGTTATGGATGCAGAACCGGTTTATGAAGACCATCCTGTGGCCTTTAACGCCAAAGACAAAGGCCACTCCATTGCAGCAGATTGCCGCCGGGCGATGTATTGGGATTTATTTAATGGAGCTTTCGGACATACCTATGGTCACCATTCCATCTGGCAAATGTATAATCCGAGTAAAGACAAAGGTATAAATACACCTCTTTATCCATGGAAGCAGGCGATTTCACAACCCGGTTCCAGGCAGATAAAACATGCCCGCGAATTATTGGCCTCCAGACCTTATTTTTCAAGAATACCTGATAGCGAAAACATTCTCGTTGAAACGGATATAAAAACGGCCATGCCCGGAGAAGGGCGCTATCGCTTTGTTGCCACAAGAGACCAGGAAGGCACCTATCTGATGGTTTATGCCCCCGTAGGAAGACCTTTTGCCGTCAACATGAAAATACTTCCGGCCCAAAAGATAAAGGCCTGGTGGTTTAATCCCAGAACCGGGAAATCCCGCATGATTGGAGTTCTTAAGAATGAAAGAACAAAAGTCTTTGAAACACCTGATCCTGGAGAAATGATCGATTGGATATTGGTATTGGACGATGCGCAGTTCAAATACCCGATACCGGAAAATGAATAGAAAGGATTATGTTCCAACAAATTTCCTATCTTTACAAACCATAATACCAGCTAAACTTATTGACATGAAAAACAAAGGATTTTATATTGGCTTGATGCTACTCACAATGTTTGCTTGTACAAAGGAAGTACAACGGACGGGTGATATCATCCATGTGGATGTATTAGAAACTTCCTATCCGGAAAAGGAACTGCTCCTTCAGGACTTTATGGATGTGGAATATATTCCGTTGGAAACTAACGATGAGTTTATTAACCAAGGTTTTGTACAAGATGTAGGCGAGAAATATATCTTGGTTACAAATAGAAAAAATGATGGAGATGTCTTTGTATATGATCGTAAAGGAAAAGCACTACATAAATTCAACAGAAAAGGACAAGGCGCCGAAGAATATGTCAATATAATAGATATGGCTTTAGATGAAAAAAATGAGGAAATTTTCATCAACTCACACCATATACAAAAGATTTTAGTGTATGATTTATATGGAAATTATAAACGAACCCTTAAACATCAGGTAGGAAAAGGGTCTTTAGAGTCATATCCCTATTATTCGGATTTGAGCTCATTTTATTTGGAAATATATAATTACGATGATAATAATCTGATATGCTATGACTTCTTAAATGCTAAAACTCCTTTTGTGCTTGTTTCTAAAAAAGATGGAAGTATCACAAAGAAGATAAGTATTCCATTTGATAAAAAAAAGATAGGAATGGTCGTTGGGGGAAAAGATGAAAAAACAGGTCTCATATCCTCAATTTATGTCGGTTATTATCGGAGCATTCTATCTTATCAAAAAGATTGGTTCCTTTTGGAATTTTCTTCTGATACTATTTATCAGTTATTACCCAATAATAGTTTATCACCTTTTATTGTGCGAACACCGTCTGTCAATGATACGAATCCGGAAGTTTTTCTGATGATTCGCTTGCTTTCTGATCGTTATATTTTTATGGAAACGGTGAAAAATGAGTATGATTTTGAAAAGAATACCGGTTTCCCTCGTACATTCTTGATGTATGACAAAAAGGAAAATGCTTTTTTTAACTATAAGGTCTGCAATGGGGATTATCGTTCTGAAAAAGAAATCTATATGAATTTCCTCAAGCCTTTAGACGGTAAGATAGCAGCTTGGGGCAAGCTGGAAGCTGCTGATTTGCTTGAATCACTTGAAAAAGATGAATTGAAAGGTGAGTTGAAAGAAATAGCTGAAGAATTAACCGAAGATTCAAACCCGGTTATCATGCTGGTAAAACATAGGACTTTTTAGAGACTTGATAACGAAAAAAAATAAATTAGAAAACAAATCTATAATTCAAATTACAACGACCACAATAAATTACAGACATTATACAGTTAACGCAGATAAAGCTCCCATTTCCATAGCTAAAATACCAGTTCAAACCGTAGTAAGTACACAAAGTAAAGAAAAGGATAGTAAAGAATATCAAAGTATATTTATAAGAGAGTGGCGCACCTACGCGAAAAAATGATTAATCGCGATTCATCATCTAGTAATGGCATAATCCATGGAAACGGCTGCACAGATTTTGAGCGGTGTAAAATGGCAGTGATCCCACAAGTCAGGATTCACAAGCCGACTACATAAAAATCAAGACACAAAAATGATATTGAAAGCAGTTGAAGCAAAATAATTAACCCAACAAATGTAAAAAACATAGCTTAGAATATTCGTTTACAAATGGCCTTGAGACAGTAATCGTACATGAGCCCCATTTCTAAAAATGATAAGCATTCGTCATTCACCACACCTTCTGCCAGAGTTGTTTCCTTCATGGATTACAAAATTCGGATTTAATTACAAGTTTATATGGAGCGAGAAATAACACTTGGTTTGATAAAGTTATTCGTCATCGTGTGGGAAGGAAGAATGATATATACTTTACTGGTAGGACGCCATTGCCCAGATCACATGGTTCAACACCGCCTCAATATAAACACAGTCTACATATAAGTTTAGCAATCTCATCGCACAAATTATAGAACATCACCCAGTGCGTGCTCACCACCAATCTTTTTTAGACTATGACAGCGAGTTTTATCAGCCGGCAAATGTTGATTCGTAAACGATCTGATCCAATTGTATATCATATATATTACCACTACAAGACAATAAATAATTATAGTACAATAAATTCAAAATCTTACTGTATTTTCCTGAATCCTCTAATCAATTTTATTTTAGACCAAAAGACGATAGAAAATGACCATTCTTTATTCAAAAAAAAATTTGGATTTTAAAATCAACACATGTATTTTTGTACTATAAAAATAGTACAATATAATTTTATACAAATATTATGATGCAATTTATATTAGATTATTCAAGTGGTATACCTATATATCGGCAAATCATAGATCAAATACGATTTGGTATTACTTGCGAGAAATTAAAGTTAGGCGAACAATTACTTACAGTTCGCGCACTTGCTGTGGAATTAAAAGTTAACCTAAACACGGTTTCTAAACCTTATAAAGAATAGGAAATAAAAAAATTTTAGGAACCCAACAAGCTTCATGGACGCTTATCTGTCAAACCGACACAATGCTATCGGAAGGAGAACGAAAGGACAAACTAAAAGCAATTTGTACACAATTCTCTGCAACAGCATTAAGCTATAGATTTGAGATAAATGAAATAATCAATTAGAAATGTATAAAAAAATCAATACTTATGACAACTAATGTAATTAAAAAGAATTGGATTAATCCAATCACTGCTTCTGTATTAATTATCTTTATGGCTATTTTATTTGCTTTACGAGTTTCACAATTCACAAATGATCTACTATTCGTATTATTTATTATTCTTTCTACATTAATATCAGCTTCTATTCATGTTGCTGACCAAGGGGAAAAAGCCGTAGTGCTACGTATGGATAAATTCAAAGGGCTGATAAGACATATGAAAATTAGTTCAATTAAAAACTCCTGAAGATGATTCATATGAAAAATCTTCTTCATTAAAATGAACTGAACAAAATATGAAAAGAGATAGGACTATTATATCAAGTCATTCATACTGGCATTTATAAATTACTATTCTTCGAGTCTTGATATATGAGTAGAAAATTGCATCCTACAATCAGAGACACCTAACATTGGATGGTTTTACAATTAAACTTATATCAGCACTCACAAAACTGGAACAAATTATTTTTAACAAATTAACATTACTAGATTATGAAACGAACATATTATATAACAATTATAGCAATATTTCTGTCAATCAATTTTTCCGCAACAGCCAATTTAAGATGGATTCCGTTTTTATGGGAAGGAGATTCCATTTCAGGAAAATACATAGATAAAGCATACATATACATACCTGTACAAATTGAGAATATACCTCTAAAGTTTACAATGCAGTTTGACCTCGGAACGCCACAATCCGTATTTTACGAGAAAACAATGCATTCAATTATGCAAAAAGACTCTTCTTTAAGTCACAAATGGAATGATAAAACATACTCTTTCCAACACATTTCTTTAACACTAGGGAAAGAAACATTTTGCGACATAGAATTAAAGTATATGAAAAACACGGGGACTTATATACCTGAAAAAGATCTTTATAAACGACAACCTATCCATATAGGGACAATTGGGAGTGATATATTTCAAAATAAAGTATTAATTATTGACTATAAAAATCAAAGAATTGCCATCACCAACAGTATTCCAAACGAATACAAAGAAACACAGGCAATACGATTTACCATAGAAAATGGAATTATAAAACTCCCATTTTTAATAAATAATCAAGAATGCCAATTGATGTTTGACACAGGATCTAGCCCATTTGAATTAGTTACAAATCAAAACAGGGCATTAAAAATAGCTGATCCCACAATAATTGATTCATTAAGTGGCCCTTTATGGTGGGGAAAAAATATTACTTTTTATGGTTTAAATGTGACAAAACCTGTTATAGTAGCAGGTAAAACTCGTCCAACCTCTAAAGTTTTCTATGATAAAGATGGACTATGGAACTCTATTTTTGATGCATATCAAATATGGGGTATTACAGGAAATGCTTATTTCTACGACACACTAATAATCATTGACTATATCAACAATTTATTCTACGTCAAGTAGCCTTTATTAAAGGCTGATATTTATTAATTTCAATAATTTAGTTACCCAAAAGAATATCTTGCCTAAAAATGACTGGGATACATCTCTAAAGAACTACTATTCTTAACATCCTAATACAAAAATAGGATACAAAAGTTAATTAACAATGATGAAAACCCGGCGTATTTTAAAAGCAACACATTAATTATCCCCCGAAATGTTGTAACTTTGCAACCTTAAAAGCAGAGTTATTATGGATAAGATTCAACTAAAAGACAAGAAATTCAAGTTATTTATTCCGCAGGAGTCCATAGCGAAAGCGGTTGCCCAAGTGGCTCGGCAAATCGAGCAAGACATCAAACAGCAGGAAAATCGGGAGGTTTTGTTTGTCTGTATCCTGAACGGAGCCTTTATGTTCGCTTCCGAACTGATGTCGGAATTGAATGAATCTTATGAAATCACATTTGCCCGGTATTCCTCTTATGCGGGAACAAACAGCACGGGTGTCTTACACGAGATCATGCCTATCAAGGAAAACATCCAGGGAAAGACACTGATCCTGTTGGAAGACATTATCGATACGGGCTTTACGATGAAGCACGTCATCGCCAAGCTGAAAGAACAGGGTGCTGCCGAAGTCAAACTGGCAACCATGCTCTTCAAACCGGAGTCTCTGCGTTGTGACCTGAAACCGGATTACGTAGGTATGCAGATTCCACCGGCTTTTATTGTCGGACACGGATTGGATTACGACGGTCTGGGCCGTGCTTATCGGGACATCTATGTGATTGATGAGTAAACTCAAAAACTAAAATATATATGTATCATTTTGGCAATCTGGAAAGACGGAATCAGTCAAGGCCCGATTGTCAAGTAAAAAAACGAAGTGTTATATGTTGAATGTAGTTATTTTCGGTGCTCCCGGTTCAGGTAAGGGAACACAAAGTGAACTGATCATCAAAGAATATGGTTTGGATCATATCTCAACAGGTGATGTTTTGCGTTCTGAAATGAAGAATGAAACAGAACTGGGTAAAATTGCCAAAGATTACATCGAAAAAGGTCAATTGGTTCCAGATGAACTGATCGTAAACATGTTGGCAAAGGTACTGGACAGCAAAGCCAATTCAAAAGGTGTTATCTTTGATGGTTTCCCTCGTACAATCCCGCAGGCTGAAGCACTGAAGAAGATGTTGAACGAACGCGGTACTGATGTATCCATCATGTTGAACTTGCAGGTTGACGAAGACGAATTGATCAAACGTCTGTTGGAACGCGGTAAAGTATCAGGCCGTTCTGACGACAATCTGGAAACAATCAAATCTCGTCTGGAAGTTTATCACAAACAGACAGCTCCGTTGGCCGACTTCTATGTAAAAGAAGGCAAGCATGTAGCTATTAAAGGTATGGGCACTATCGAAGAAATCTTCGGCCGTATCAAAGAAGCGATCAACGCAGTAAAATAAGTTTAATCCATCCATTGGGCAAGAGGACAAGTCAGCTTCTCCCCTTGCCCATGTATAAACTCAAAAACTAACAACTATGGCTGAATCCAACTTTGTAGATTATGTAAAGATCTATTGTCGCTCAGGTAAGGGCGGACGAGGGTCTTCTCACTTTCGCCGTGCCAAATATATTCCGAAAGGTGGTCCCGACGGAGGTAACGGGGGAAGAGGAGGCCATATTTATCTTCGAGGAAACCGGAATTACTGGACGCTGCTTCACCTGAAGTATGACCGTCACATCATGGCAACCAATGGTGAAAGCGGAGGTGCCAAACGTAGTTTCGGAAAAGACGGACAAGACAAGATCATTGAAGTTCCCTGCGGAACAGTCGTCTATGACGCTGAAACAGGTGAATTCATCTGTGATGTAACAGAAGACGGTCAGAAGGTCATGCTGCTGAAAGGCGGTAAAGGCGGACTGGGTAACTGGAACTTCCGTACGGCTACCAATCAGGCGCCCCGTTATGCACAACCGGGAGAACCGGCTCAGGAGCGTTTTGTCATCCTGCAATTGAAATTATTGGCGGATGTCGGCTTGGTAGGTTTCCCGAATGCGGGTAAATCTACTTTATTATCTGTCTTATCAGCCGCCAAGCCTAAAATCGCCAATTATCCGTTTACTACCCTGGAACCGAATTTGGGAATTGTCAGCTATCGTGATAACCGTTCTTTCATTATGGCCGATATCCCGGGTATCATTGAAGGTGCCAGTGAAGGGAAAGGACTAGGACTTCGTTTCCTGCGCCATATCGAACGTAACTCATTACTGCTGTTCATGATTCCAGCTGATAGCGACGATATCAGGAAGGAATACGAAATTCTTCATAACGAGCTGGTCAAATACAATCCGGATCTGGTAAACAAGAGCCGTGTGCTGGCCATCACAAAATGTGATATGCTGGATGAAGAACTGATGAAGGAAATGGAGAAAGAACTGCCCGAAGGCATTCCGCATGTGTTTATCTCGTCGGTTGCTCAATTCGGACTGACAGAGCTGAAAGACATCCTCTGGAATGAACTGAATAAAGAGACGTTCCACGAAGCAGAAAAGATTGTCCACAAGAATATCGACGTCAGCACACTTCAGTTTGATGATGACGACGACTTTGTCTACCCGGAAGAAGAGGACGATGAAGAAGACTATGTGGAATATGAAGACTGGGACGATGAAGAATATGATGAGGAAGGAGAAGCAGACGATGATCCGTCCACTGAAAAATAACCTCGAAGTGTTGCAATTTCCCGGACTGGCCGGTAATTGCAACATTTCTCATTTTATAACCACCCGCCAGGGAGGCGTCAGTACCGGAGCTTATGCCCGCATGAATCCGGGACTTTATACCGACGATGCTCCGGATTCCATCCGTAAGAACCGGGAAATATTAGCTGAGGGAATTCAGTTGCCAGTACAGAACATCATTACACCGCATCAGACACATCAGGACCGGATCATACACATTGACTCAGCCTTCATGGCATTGACGGAAACGGAACAAAAGCAACAACTCGACGGCGTGGATGCCTTGTTCACCTCTTTGCCCCAAGTGTGCGTCAGTGTTTCAACCGCCGACTGCGTTCCCATCCTGCTGTATGCCCCTGATACGAAAACGGTTGCTGCTATTCATGCCGGTTGGCGAGGTACAGTCTTGCAAATAGCCGCTAAAACGATCCGACAGATGAGCAGAGAAACCGGATGTAATCCCGAGTTGATGCAGGCCGCCATTGGTCCGTCCATCAGCCAGGAAGCATTCGAAGTAGGTGAAGAAGTCGTCGAAGCCTTCCGGCAGTCAGGAGCCTGGACAGCAGAAGAAACCTCTTCCTTATGCTGGCATAATCCGAAAACCGGTAAAACGCATATTGACCTGTGGAAAGCCAACGAACTGCAGCTGCAGACCGAAGGTATTCTTCCCCGACAGATCGAGAATGCCCGGATTTGTACCTATCAGCACGCCGACCAATTCTTTTCTGCCCGCCGCGAAGGAATCCACAGCGGACGTATTTTATCTGGTATTTTTATCCTATAAACAGTTATCGACATGAAACAAATTTCTTTATCCAACGAAATACTGAACGCCTGTCCGGATTTACATGTTCTTGCCATTTCCTGCCAGGTAAAGAATACACCCAACGATGCGGATCTTTGGGAAATCATACACCAGGAAGAACGCCTGATCCGGGAGCAAGTCAAACTCAATGAAATCAACAAATGGCTTCCCATCCAGGCTACCCGACAGGCCTATAAGAAATTAGGGAAAGACCCGAACCGCTATCGCCCGTCGGCCGAATCACTTCGTCGACGTATCTTGCGGGAATTGCCATTATACCAGATCGATACCTTGGTTGACCTGATCAACCTAATTTCAATCCACAGCGGATATTCCATCGGCGGATTTGATGAAGACAAAATACAAGGAGACAAACTCATTCTGGGAGTCGGACAAGAAGGCGAAATCTACCACGGCATCGGCCGCGGCGAACTCAACATTGCCGGTTTACCTGTATATCGGGATGCCATCGGAGGCATCGGAACGCCCACCAGCGATGAAGAACGAACGAAAATCAGCCTGGAAACGACATCACTATTGATGATCATCAACGGCTATTCCGGGAAAGAAGGACTTCGTGAAACCGGACAATATTCCCTCGAATTACTCCGGAAATTCAATAACGCAAAAGAAATAAAAATGTCACTTATTAGTCAAAACGGACAAGAACAGATTACATTATAGCGAAAAACCTGTTTTTTTATTTTGAATTTTAATTGAAATACATATATTTGCCAGTGTTATTAAAATATCTAAAATGATGATTGAACTAATTGGAACAAACGCCGGAAAAGTTTGGAATGCTTTACACGACGGCGGAAAAATGAGTTTAAAAGCGTTGAAGAAAGCCACCAAGATCAAAGCTGAAAAAGACATGTACGCAGCTTTAGGCTGGTTGGCGAAAGAAGGAAAACTGGCCTTTGAAGAAACCGATAACGACATCTTCGTTTCTTTGATCGGCTAAATCCATTCCTCCCAAAAAGGAATCGATAAAGGGTTGTCTAGCTGTAAAAACGCAGACAACCTTTTATTTTTCCCCTTACACCGCCAAAATAATCCGCGTGAGTATTGTTATTTACAAATCTAAATCTTACTTTTGTGTACAATTTGGCAGGACATGACCGAAGACAGTAAAAGGCTACTCGTTTTATTTGAAGTCCGATTTCGAGAATTGCTAACTTTATGCGACCAGCAAAAACAAAAAATTCAAGAATTGGAAAAAGCTCTTGAAATGAAAAACACAGAGCTGGAGAAAGCTTTTGAGGATATTAAAGATTTGAATGCCAAATGCGACAATATGCTGACTGCGCACGTACTCTCGGTCCAGGAAGGAGAAGTGAGGAATGCCAAATTGCGATTGTCCAAATTAGTGCGGGAAGTTGACAAGTGCATCGCACTGCTTAATGAATAGAGCGATGAACGAAACATTTCTTATACATATAGAAATAGCAGGTAGACGATATCCAATTACGATACAAAGGGATAAAGAAGAAGAAATGCGGGCTGCGGCCAAACAGATCAACCAGAAGATTCTCCAGTATCAGAGCAAATATGGCACTCAATTGGATACACAAGATATGTTGGCAATGGTTGCTCTTCAGCTGTCAGTCGAAAACCTGACATGGGAAGACAAACATGATACAAGCCCCTTCGAGGACAAAATCCGGGAACTCAATGACGAACTGGATAAATACTTGAAGGATCAGTAATATTTTTATATACATAAGTGACTTTTCCGCACTGCCTTACATGATGCAGATCATGTAGTGTAGTGCTTTTTTATTTATAACAATTTATACGAACTTAATTATTATTTAAATGGGAATGTATATTATCATATCAATAGTGACCTTCTTCCTCGGAGGTTTACTTGTATGGCTAACAATGCGTTTCCTTTTGAAATCGAGGTATGAATCGGTGCTGCGTGAAGCAGAAAAGGAAGCGGAAGTAATTAAAAAGAACAAGCTGCTGGAAGTAAAAGAAAAGTTTATCCACCTCAAAGCGGATCTGGAGAAACAAGTATCACAACGCAATGCGAAAATCCAGTCGGTAGAGACAAAGCTGAAACAGCGCGAAATGAACCTGAGCCAACGCCAGGAAGAACTGCAGCGCAAGAATGCTGAAGTAGAAGTTGTCAAGGAAAACCTGGCATCGCAACTGGATCTGGTAGAGAAGAAGAAACAGGAACTGGAAAAACTGCATTCGAAAGAAATCGAACATCTGGAAACGCTCTCCGGCCTGTCGGCTGATGAAGCCAAAGAACGCCTGATCGAATCGTTGAAAGACGAGGCGAAATCGGAAGCGGCTTCTTACATCAACGACATCATGGAAGAAGCAAAAATGACGGCTAACAAGGAAGCGAAGAAAATCGTGATCCAGTCTATTCAGCGTGTAGCTACAGAAACAGCCATCGAGAACTCAATCACCGTCTTCCATATCGAATCGGATGAGATCAAAGGTCGTATCATCGGTCGCGAAGGACGTAATATCCGGGCTTTGGAAGCGGCTACCGGTATTGAAATCGTTGTAGATGACACACCGGAAGCTATCGTCCTGTCCGGATTTGATCCGGTTCGCCGTGAAATCGCCCGCCTAGCTTTGCACCAGTTAGTTCAAGACGGACGTATTCATCCAGCCCGTATCGAGGAAGTAGTCAACAAAGTCAAGAAACAGGTAGAAGATGAAATCATCGAAACCGGAAAGCGTACAGCCATCGACTTAGGTGTACACGGTTTGCATCCGGAACTGATCCGTCTGATCGGTAAGATGAAGTATCGTTCATCATACGGACAGAACCTGTTGCAGCACGCACGCGAAACAGCTAACTTGTGTGCCATCATGGCTTCCGAATTAGGTTTGAATCCGAAAAAGGCAAAACGCGCCGGTCTGTTGCACGATATAGGTAAAGTGCCCGATGACGAGCCTGAATTGCCACACGCAATCTTAGGTATGAAGCTTTGCGAAAAGTATAAAGAAAAGCCGGATATTGCCAATGCAGTCGGTTCGCACCATGACGAAGTGGAAATGCAGACACTATTGGCTCCGATCGTACAAGTCTGCGATGCTATCTCTGGCGCCCGTCCTGGAGCTCGCCGTGAAATCGTAGAAGCTTATATCAAGCGATTGAATGATCTGGAACAACTGGCTCTTTCCTATCCGGGCGTAGTCAAGACGTATGCTATCCAGGCAGGACGTGAATTACGCGTCATCGTTGGAGCAGACAAGATCGACGATAAGGAAACAGAAAACTTGTCGAACGAAATCGCCAAGAAGATCCAAGATGAAATGACTTATCCGGGCCAGGTTAAGATTACCGTTATCCGCGAAACCAGAGCGGTAAGTTATGCAAAATAACAACAGATAATTTATCCTATCTAAATAAGCGAGGCTGTATCGGTTGGTACAGCCTCGTTTGCTTTATAAGCCAACAGAGATATCCCTCTCTGTATCCTGATTCTTCCAGAAACTTCCTTCTCACGGAAAATAACCTATAAGCCCAATTACAGGCAACTACAGACCTTTTACGTTGATACTTGGTTTCCCCCATAACAAAAAAGAGGACACATCAAAAAGATGTATCCTCTTATTGAGCGGAAGACGGGACTCAAACCCGCGACCCTCAGCTTGGAAGGCTAATGCTCTATCGACTGAGCTACTTCCGCAGGAAGCAAGTAAGAAGAAGTGGGCAGTGATGGATTCGAACCACCGAAGGCGTAAGCCAGCTGAGTTACAGTCAGCCCCATTTGGCCACTCTGGTAACTGCCCCTCTGTTTCTCAATTGCGATGCAAAGGTAAGAACTAATTTTGTAACTTGCAAGAAAAATCGATCATTTTTATTGCAGTTACGGCAGCTTCATCCCCTTTATTTCCATATTTACCACCAGCACGATCTTCAGCCTGCTGCATATTATCGGTCGTTAACAAGCCGAATATGAATGGAATATCATACATCAGATTCAACTCTGTAATGCCTTGCGTAACGCCTGAACAAACATAATCAAAATGTGGCGTATCACCTTTTACGACACATCCCAAAACAATGACTGCATCTACATCTTTCTCATCGGCCAGCCGTTTTGCACCGAATGTCAGTTCAAAACTACCGGGAACACGCTTGACAATGATGTTTTCAGGTTTTACTCCGTGTCTCTCCAACGTATTGCATGCACCTTCCAATAACTTTTCAGTTATCACCTTGTTCCATTCTGCAACAACGATTCCGACATTCATTTCTGAAGCGTCTGGAACGCTGTTAAAATCATAATCTGATAAATTCTGATAAGCTGTAGCCATAATTACTATAATGAATAAAAACAAAAAGAGGATGCCTTTTCCTGTTTTCATCAAGCAAGGGCATCCTCATTTCTATCAAGTTTAACAATAATCTTATCTAACAGTTATTTTGCCAAAGCAGTCGCACGGGCAATATATTTATCGATATCGGCTGCTTCCATTGAATTAAAGTATTTTTCTTTAATCTGTGTGTACGATTTAACAGCATCTGCATATTGCTGCAAAGATTCGTAAGCAATACCGGCCTTCTTCAAATAGATCGGACTGATTACTTCATTATTGGCCTCTTTAGCGGCTTTTTCAAAATAACTGATTCCTTCTTTTACATTTCCGGCATTTACATAGCAGTCGCCAATCAATCCGACAATTGCCGGAGAAACCATCTGATCACTTGCACTGAAAGATTTCAGCATATCGATGGCCTTTTCATTATCACCCAACTTAAAGTAACAGATTCCGGCGTAAGCTTTGGCCAGATTACCGGCATCCGTAAAACCATATTCATCGGCAATAGCGGCAAAACCCTCATAATCGGCGCCGTTACCATTCAGGGCCAGCTGGAAAGAATCACGGGCAAAATATTGTTCTCCCTTAAACATGGCTGCAGCCGCTTTCTTCTGCTGAGGCATTACATATCCATGCTTATAACCTAAAAATGCACCCACAATCACGGCAATCGCCAAAATACCAAAGATAATCTTCTTTGAATTGCTTTCAATAAATAGTTCCGATCTCGAAACAAGTTCTTCTACTTCTACGGTTTCCTTTTCTTTAGTAGCCATAATTTGTTTATAGTTATTTTATTAATCTTTTCTTATGCCCAAAGCCTTTTTTAGCTTCAAAGCGCAAAAGTAGTTTTTTTTGCCGACATAATCGATATATACAAGTATATTTTTTACTTTTGTAAGCACTAAAATCAATTCAATGGTACTGAAACAGCTTTCTATTCTGAATTACAAAAACATAGTCCAGGCAGAAGTCGATTTTTCACCCAAGATCAATTGCTTCTTCGGAAAAAACGGAATGGGCAAAACCAATTTCATGGATGCCATTTATTATCTGTCGTTCTGCAAAAGCCACATCAATACGCCCGACAGTATGATTATCCGGAATAATCAGGACATGTGTGTACTGCAAGGCATCTATGACTACGACGGACGGACGGAAGAATTGTTTTGCGGTATCCGGCATAAACAGAGAAAGCAGTTTAAGCGCAACAAGAAAGAATACGGAAAGCTGTCGGAACACATCGGTCTGTTGCCTCTGGTCATGATCTCGCCGGCCGATACGGAACTGATACAAGGAGGAAGTGAAGAAAGACGCCGGTTTATGGATCTGATCATTTCCCAGCAAGATAAAAATTACCTGCATGCCCTCATCCAATACAACAAAGCCCTCTTGCAGCGGAATACATTGCTGAAAGAACAAAGTCGGGATACATCCTTGTTTGAGGCCTTGGAAATGCAATTAGCAATGTATGGAGAACAGATTTTCCAGAAGAGAAAGCTATTGGTAGAAAAGCTGGTTCCTCTGTTCAACCAGTTCCACCAGCAGATCTGCTGCTCGGCCGAATCGGTTAATCTGCATTATATCTCTCAATTGGAAGAGACACCTTTGGAGGAAAAGTTACGAAACACCCGGGAAAGAGACTGGGTGATCGGCTATACGACATCCGGAATTCACAAGGACGAACTGGAAATGAAACTGGATGATGCGCTGATCAGGCGCGTCGGCTCGCAAGGCCAGCAAAAGACTTACCTCATTGCCTTGAAACTGGCTCAGTATTCGCTCCTCGCACAACAGGGAACGACAGCTCCTTTGCTGTTACTGGATGATATTTTCGATAAACTGGATGCAGAACGTGTCGCACAGATTATCCGGCTGGTCAGTGATGAACAGTTTGGACAAATCTTCATTACCGATACCAACCGCAAGTATCTGGATAAAATACTGGAAACCATGAATCATGATTTTGCCTTATTCGAAGTGGAACAAGGCTGCATTAAACCCTTAAAAGAGGCATGAAATGAGACGAACCAACGTACAAACCCTTGGAGAAATACTCCGCGACTTCTTTGAAGACAATCCGGAAATCTATGAAAAGATCATGGAAGCCCGTATCGAACGGACATGGCCCAAAGTATTAGGACCGATGGCCCAACAATATACAAGCCACATGTACATCCGTGACCGGATCTTATATGTATATATGAAGTCGGCTGTACTCCGCTCTGAACTGCTGCTCTGCAAAGATAAGCTGAGAGACAGCATCAATAAAGAGTTAGGTTCCGGCTATCTGTTCGACTTAGTCATCCGATGATTTCGCGCTCGGTAATCACCAGATCCATCTTTTTATCAAAGTCTTCTACCGGAATTTGATCTCGCAGCTGAAAAGAATACCCGATGCCTATCTTCGGAACAGACAAGGTTGACAACAAACGGTCATAAAAGCCTCTTCCCCGCCCCATTCGGTTTAATCGGCGGTCGAATGCTACGCCCGGAACAATGATCAGATCAATTTCCTTTTCGATGGATACAGACTGCGGAGTGACAATGGGTTCGATAATCCCGAAAGCACCTTTCTTGACAGAATCCGGTCCGGTATAAGGCAAGAGTAATAAATCATTGCCCTGCACTACCGGCAAGGCCAGACGTTTCTTCCGGTACCAGCGTTCGAGAAAAGCGGCCGTCTGTACTTCTCCCGGCAAAGCATGGTAACAAGCAACGGCATGAGCCTGCCGGAACAATTCAGTTTGTTCCAACAGGCTCATGAGCTGATCCGACCAGTCTTGTAACTGTTCGGGTGAATATAATTTCTTTTGCCGGGCTATTTCGTGCCGCAGCTGTTGTTTCTCTTCGTGCATGCCTACAAGCTTTTTTCTGTATCCAATGCAATCGGATAAGCTTTTCCGGATTTTAATACCTCAACCGCTTTCTTGATTGTAATATCATCGCTCAAGAATACCGGATAAAAGCCGTCATCCTCAAAGAAGTTCCGGATAATATAAGCCTGCAGCTGTATCTCAATTAGTTTGTATGAAATAGCAATCAGGTTCGGACGTTTCCTTATCCCCTGTGTAACCGCATAATTGGTGAAGTTAGAAACCAACGGCTGCTGTTTCAGGTAAGCCCACAATTCTTTATAATCCTTGAAGGAAGAGAATTTCTCCTTGTTTTTATCCGAATAATCCAACGCATACAAATACAAGACACCGCTATTGATGATATTCGAAAAATAAGAAGTGATTCCGCTTGTATCACGCGGGATAAAGATATCCGGCATAATACCGCCGCCGCCATAAACCGTACGGCCACCCACGGTCTGGTACTGCAACGAAGCATCCAGTTTTATACTGTCGGCCGAATCAAATTCACCATGCATGTAGCGGTTGTAAATATCCTGATCGTAGTCTTCTGCCTCCCCTAATTTATATTGCTTCTGAATGCATCGTCCTGAAGGTGTATAATAACGGGCCACTGTAAGGCGAATTTCAGAACCGTCATTCAGTTTAATCGGCGACTGAACCAGTCCTTTTCCATAAGTACGCCGGCCAATAATCAATCCGCGGTCATTATCCTGAATAGCTCCGGAGACAATCTCGCTGGCCGAAGCCGAAATTTCATCCGTCAGAATGACAACCGGATTCTCTTTACACGTTCCGGTTCCGTTTGCATACGAATCAAAACGGGGAAAAGCTTTTCCTTCTGCATACACAATCAGGCGGCCTTCCGGCATGAATTCATTCACCATATTGATGGCTGCATCCATATATCCTCCCGTGTTTCCGCGTAAGTCAATAATAAACGACTGGCAATTCTGTTGTTTCAATTTGGCAATGGCCGTGATAAACTCATTATAGGTCGTGCGGCCGAACTTGCTTACTTTGATATATCCGATGCCTTCGCTTACCACATACGAAACATCAACCGTATTTACCGGGACATCACCTCGAGTTACCTCAACATAAAACAATTCCGGATTATCATTTCGCTTGATACCTAGTTTAACGGTACTGTTCTTGGCACCACGCAAAACCTTCTTCACATTGTCCGGGTTCATTTTCATACCGGCATACACCGAATCATTGATGGTTACAATACGGTCAAACAGCTTCAGTCCGGCCTTTTCCGACGGTCCGCCCGGAACTACGCCCGTTACCAGGATCGTATCGGTCTGCATATTGAAAGAAACACCGATACCGCTGAAAGAACCTTCCAGATCTTCCGAGACAGCCGAAGCATCTTCTGCCGAGATATAAACAGAATGCGGATCCAGCTCACTGAAAATCTTCGGCACAGCACCTTCAATCAGCTCCGACATATTTACCGTATCGACATACTGCTCTTCTATGATGTCAAGAATGGCATCAATCTTGTTGCCCGACAGAAAATGTCTTTTCCGTCCCTGATTAGAGAGCCAATAATAATTACCAATAAATATACCCAACGCGATACTGGCTGCAATAATCACCGGCAACCAGATAGTCATTCGCTTGTTTTTGTCCATAAGACGTGTCCTTTATTCGTTTAAGTCTATATAATCAACCTGTATATTTGCCTTCTTCAATAAATCACATCCTTCTTCCGTCCGATACTTTTCCGAATAAACTACCCGGACGATTCCCGACTGTATAATCAGCTTAGAGCACTCTATACACGGAGCCGAAGTTACGTAAATCGTAGCCCCTTTACTGCTATTCGACGAAGCAGCCACTTTCGTAATGGCATTGGCCTCGGCATGCAATACATAAGGAAGAGTTACATTGTTTTCATCCTCACAAACATTCTCAAACCCGGAAGGCGTTCCGTTATACCCATCAGAAATAATCATCTGGTCTTTTACGATCAATGCTCCTACCTGCCTTCTTTTGCAGTATGAGTTTTCAGCCCAGATAGAAGCCATGCGCAAATACCGCTTGTCCAGTTCGTGTTGCTTGTCTGTCTTATTGATCATTGTCTTATATTTTTAACCAAAAAGGCGTACCGTTTGTTGTCCGGTACGCCTTTTGCATATTCTACCGTAACAATCAAGGCACAAAATTAATCAATTTGCCTCAACTGCTACTTCTTTATCCGCTTATTTTTTAATACCATTACGAATTAGCAAGGCATCGATGGTTGGATCCTGTCCTCTGAATCGTTTATACAAGACAGCCGGATCTTCCGTTCCACCTTTTGAGAGGATATTATCATAGAAAGATTTGGCTACTTCCTTGTTGAAAATTCCTTTTTCCTTGAATACCGAGAAGGCATCTGCATCCAGCACTTCTGCCCATTTATAACCATAATATCCGGCTGCATAACCACCGGCAAACAGATGACCGAAGCTGGTACTCATGCAAGCCTCGGGAACTTCCGGAACAACGGCAGCCGGAGCCCAGGCTTTCTTCTCGAAGGCTACGACATCGCCCTCGAACGGTTCCGTAATTGTATGCCAAGCCATATCCAGCAAACCGAAACTTACCTGACGGCAGCAGGCATATCCGGTGTTGAAATTGGAAGCATCGATCAGCTTCTGTACGAGCTCCTGCGGTATCTTCTCGCCGGTCTGGTAATGAACGGCAATCTGATCCAGATATTCTTTCTCGGTCAGCCAGTTCTCCATGATCTGAGAAGGCAGTTCCACAAAGTCCTGATAAACACTCGTACCGGAAAGGCTTGCATACGTTCCGTTGGCACAGATACCATGCAGGGCATGACCAAACTCATGCAACAGGGTTTCAACCTCATCGAAAGTCAGCAGAGAAGGTTTCGTATCAGTCGGACGGGTGAAGTTCATGACAATGATGATCTGTGGACGAACATCCTTGCCTTTCGCATCGCGGTACTGTGAGCGGATGCCATTCATCCAGGCACCAGACTGTTTTCCTTCGCGCGGGAAGAAATCGGTATACAGCACAGCCTTGAAATTGCCTTCCGCATCATACACTTCATAAGCCTGTACTTCTTTGTCGTAAACAGGGATCTTCTTGTTTTCCTTGAATGTCAGGCCATACAACTGGGTAGCCAGTCCGAATACACCTTTCTTGACATTCTCCAACTGGAAATACGGACGGGTCATTTCGTCGTTCACCTTAAAGCGCAGGTCTTTCAGTTTCTCTGAATAATAACTCCAGTCCCAAGGCATGACTTGCATATTCTGTTGTTCCATTCCCATGGCAAATCCCTGTACCGCATTATATTCATTGATGGCTACCGGCTTATAGGCATCCAGCAACTGATTCAGCAACTTATATACATTATCCGTATTCTTGGCCATCTTATGCGATAACTCGAATGCGGCATAATTAGGATAACCCATTAACTGGGCCAGAGCCAAACGTCCGTTCACCAGTTTCCGGATGATTTCCTTATTATCATATTCATCACCTTTGTTGCCTGTACTCATATAAGCACGATACATCTTTTCACGCAGCGCGCGGGAATCGGCATAACGCATGAAAGGCACGTAGCTCGGCGCATCTAAGGTAAACAACCAGCCTTCTTTTCCTTTCTCCTTAGCCAGATGAGCGGCTGCCTCACGGATACTTTCCGGCAGGCCGGCGATATCTTTCTCGTCAGTCAGCAACATCTCAAACCGGTTCTGGTCTTTCAGCGCATTCTGGTCGAACTGCAAAGACAACAGACTCAGCTCCGTACTCAAAGCCCGGTATTTCTCTTTATCTTCTGCACTCAAGGTGGCTCCGCTTTCCTGGAAGGCCCGATAGGTTTCGTCTAATAAGCGGGCATCTTCGATGGATAAATTCAACGACTGACGCTGGTCATAAACGGCCTTAACACGGGCAAAAAGCTTTTCGTTCAAATAAATATTATTCGAACTTTCCGTCAGATCAGGAGAAATTCGCTGAGAGATTTCCATCATCTCGTCATTGGCGTTTGCACTCAACACATTGAAGAAGGCGCCACTCACCCGGCTCAATAATTCACCGCTCCGTTCCAATGCCACAATTGTGTTCTCGAATGTAGCGGGTTCGGCGTTATTGGCAATCTTATCAACCTCTTCCTTTAACTCAGCGATGCCTCTTTTGAAAGCCGGTTCATAGTGTTCCGTCTTAATTTTGTCGAATGGAGGCGTCTCAAACGGAGTTTTGTATTTTCCAAAAAATGGATTTGATTCTGCCTGTACCATAATATTTGAACTTAAACCAAATAGTAAAATAGCATTACACAATAAATTCTTCATACACACACTCTTTATTATTTCTAATTCGCAAAGGTACATTTTTTAAGCTAATACGAACATCAAATAGAATCTTTAACAAAGACGTTTCTCCATTCTTCTAAATAGCATAGCAAGCGATTCACCCTGCAAATCAGTATAAAAGCTACGAGCTTTTAATTGTTTGACAGATGTCGTAAAGCTTTACCATATCTATGAAAAAGCTTTTTGACAATTGTGATAAAGCTTTTCGACAACTGTGATAAAGCTACTTCCAAACGGATTTCAAACTTCTATCCGCTAAAGTTTAGTCCATAAAAAAAGCAGCTACCTAATCATAGATAACTGCTTATTCACTGAATAGAGCGGCAAACGGGACTCGAACCCGCGACCCTCAGCTTGGGAAGCTGATGCTCTACCAACTGAGCTACTGCCGCAAGACGGTGCAAATATAGAGATTTCTTTCTTTTTTTCTTACCTTTGGGGCAAAAATCTTACAAAATATTTTCACAATGGAAAAATTAACCCTGATTAAAGTAGGTGGTAAAATCGTGGAAGAACCCGATACGCTGCAACAATTGCTCCGTGATTTTTCTTCCATTGACGGCTACAAAGTTCTGGTTCACGGAGGAGGACGCTCGGCTACCAAGATAGCTTCACAGCTGGGCATCGAGAGCCAGATGGTAAACGGACGACGCATCACGGATGCTGAGATGCTGAAAGTCGTAACGATGGTGTACGGCGGATTAGTAAACAAGAATATTGTAGCCGGACTCCAGGCATTACAAGTCAATGCCTTAGGGCTGACCGGTGCCGACATGAACATCATGCGCTCATACAAACGCCCGGTAAAAGATGTAGATTATGGTTTTGTGGGCGATGTCAAAGAAGTCAACGCCGATGTACTGGCTTCACTGATCAAACAAGGTATCGTCCCGGTACTGGCTCCGCTGACACACGACAAACAAGGGCACATGCTCAACACCAACGCTGATACCATTGCCGGCGAAGCTGCCAAGGCTTTAGCCAAATACTTTGACGTAACGCTGATGTTCTGCTTCGAAAAGAAAGGCGTTTTACTAAATGAGCAAGACGACGAGAGCGTCATTCCTGAAATCGACCGCGTTTCTTTCCAGAAATATGTAGACGAAGGCATCATCCAAGGCGGTATGATTCCTAAATTGGAAAACGCATTCCAGGCCATTGATGCCGGAGTGAAACAAGTCATTATCACCCAAGCTTCCGAAATACACAAGAATACAGGAACCCGCGTTCATTAACCATTCGTATGGAAAAAGAAATTGTTCATATCAGTCAAGTAGTCACCCGACTGCCCGAGCTTCGTTTTGCCGATCCCGTTGAATGGCGGATCTGCGAAGGAGAACAATGGGCCGTAATTGGTCCGAATGGTGGCGGAAAGACGCTGATCGCCGACATCATGCAGCGCAAGTTCGCCTTTCGGGAAGGAGAAGTACGCTACAACCGGGAAGGGAAAGTCAGCGACATCATCAAAAGCATTGCGTTCAAAGACATTTATTCGCTGGCCGACTGCCGGAACAGCTATTACCAGCAACGCTGGCATGCCACCGAAGCAGATGATGTTCCTACCGTTGCCGAGACATTATCTGAATACGAAGGGACCGACAATCTGAAAGAAGTCCTGCATATCTTCGGCATCGAAGACCTGCTGCCCAAGAAACTGATTTACCTCTCAAGCGGAGAACTCCGGAAATTCCTGATCGTCCGCACACTGTTAAGCCGCCCGGAAGTATTAATCCTCGACAATCCATTTATCGGACTGGATGCTCCGTCACGCGACCTGCTGGTAGATATGCTCGGACAGCTGTCGAAACTGCACGGCGTACAAGTCATTCTGCTCTTATCTAATCCGGCTGATATTCCGGATATGATTACGCATGTATTGCCCGTTGCCGGGAAGAAATGTTATCCGCCCATGACCCGGGAAGCCTTTCTGGCAGATACCGACTTCATCCAGCAGTTATTCCCGGAACAAGATTGGAAGAACATCGAACTTCCGGTCGACAAGAACAAACAGCCAGCCACCCACGAAGTCACTTTCCGAATGGAACACGTATGTATCCGCTACGGGAAACGGACAATCCTGAAAGACCTGGACTGGGAAGTGCGGAACGGCGAAAAATGGGCCTTGTTTGGTCCGAACGGCGCCGGCAAATCTACCTTACTAAGTCTGGTCTATGCCGATAATCCACAATCGTATGCCAATACGCTCTACCTATTCGACAAGAAAAGAGGTTCAGGCGAAAGTATCTGGGAAATCAAGAAACGGATCGGATATGTTTCTCCGGAGATGCATTTGTATTATATGGAGAATGTTCCGACACTCCAGATTGTAGGTTCCGGTTATTTCGATTCAATCGGTCTGTTCCGGAAATGCAATGAAGAGCAGAACGAAGGAGCCTTGAAATGGATGCGGGTATTCGGCATCGAACACTTGAAAGACCGTTCTTTCCTGACCTTATCGTCGGGTGAACAGCGACTGGCTTTACTGGCACGAGCCTTTGTAAAAGACCCGGATCTGATTATCCTGGATGAACCGCTGCACGGACTGGATGTCAGCAATAAGAAACGAGCCGCAGCCATCATTGAGCAGTTCTGTGAACGCCCGGGCAAGACGCTGATCTATGTAACACACTATCCGCATGAATTGCCGGCCTGTGTTAACCAGACATTTAAGCTGGTTAAACATCTATAAAAAAGATTATTCTTATAGCTTTCCCAGCTGTAAGAATAATCTTTTTGATTACTAAACCCATTCTAACCAAAGAGAAGAAACGTCTCTTCTCCTTAAAATTTAATAGTATGGGAAATATACAGTATTCAGTAACAGACATTTGTTACACCTTCTACCGTTCGTCCAGCCCGTTTGACTCCACTCCAGCCAATTACGCGGAGAATGAGAAAGACAAGTCATTCATTGCCTTCATCAAACAGGAAATCACCAGCCATGAGATGAAAGAATCGACCCGAAAGAATCATGAATCGACCATCAACCTTCTCAGGCGATTCAAACCAAGTATCAGCTTTAATGACATCAATTATCAGTTTGTCTGTGACTTCGAGGCGTACATGGAGTCTCTTGCTTACCACAAGAATACCATTGCCAAGCACCTGAAGCAGTTGAAGCGGCACATCAACACCGCCATCAACAAAGATCTGATCAATCCGAAGCAATATCCGTTCCGCAGGTACAAGATCAAAACACAGGCTTCTACCCGTAATCATCTCACGCCCGATGAACTTAAGAAGATAGAAGCTCTTCCTTCCCGAAACTACAGAGGCATCAACCGCTGCCGGGATATGTTTCTGTTCAGTTGTTATACAGGTCTCCGTTTCTCAGACATCACCCGGCTCCGACAAGAGAATTTCCAACTTATTGACGGAAAATGGTGGTTAATCTTTAAAAGTCTGAAGACGGGCGTACACATCAAATTACCCATATACATGCTGTTCGACGGAAAAGCAGTCGGGATTTACAAGAAATATGGTCATCTTAATTTCAAGACTTCATTATTCGGACTTTCTACAACCAGCAACTCTGCAACCAACAAACAATTGAAAATGGTGGCCAAAAAAGCTCATGCAAATAAACACATCTCATTTCATACGGCACGGCATACCTGTGCTACCTTATTATTATATAACGGAGTACAGCTGACTACTGTACAAAAGCTGCTCGGACATCAGAGTATCCGCACAACAGAGGTTTACAGCGATATCATGGATATGACAATCATCCGGGATCTGGAAGATGCCAAAAAGAAGAAAAAGAACAGGAATAAAATGCAGACAACTGATTGATGTAACAGAATCTTTTACCCAAAGCATTCGACAGGGTTTTCTGAAGGAATAAGAAGAGAAAAGCCAGGCTTCATGCACAACAGGATTTTCCCCAAACCTGTTGTGCATCGCTGGCAATCAAATCCGATTCAGGACTTTCTGAATCAGATCCGGCATTAAATCTTTATATTGCGTATTCATATTTCCACCCAGACGATCGGCTATAATACAACAGACGGTCATAGCCCGATGTCCCATCAAGGATGCTAATCCAGACAAGGATGAGCTTTCCATCTCGAAATTAGTGATCTGGTACTTTTCCCAACAGAAAGATTCGATCTTATGATTCAAATCCGGATCAGCCAGTCCCAGACGAACCCGGCGTCCTTGCGGACCATAGAAACCGTTGGCCGCGATTGTCACCCCATGAATCATATCATCCTGGCAGATCTGTTCTATCAATGAAGTATCCGCCGAAACCACATAAGGTTTGATCCGATCCAGTTTCCAGTCCAGCTGACTTAATAAAGCCTGTTCAAAAGCCAGATCCCGTACTTTCTCATTTCCGGCATAGAAATACAATACACCGTCAAAGCCGATGGATTTGGCAGCAGCCACATACGAGCCTATCGGAGTAAATGGCTGCAAACCGCCACTCGTACCAATGCGCACCAGTGACAACTGGCGGAACTCCGGCTTTACAGTACGCGTCTTGAAATCCACATTAGCCAGAGCATCCAGTTCGGTCAGAACAATATCGATGTTATCCGTTCCGATGCCATGAGAGACAGCCGAAATTCTCTTTCCCCGATACGTTCCCGTAATCGTATGAAATTCCCGGCTCGACACTTCGCATTCTTTTGTATCAAAGAAAGAAGCGACCAGCGAAACACGCGCCGGATCACCTACCAGGATAACCCGGTCGGCCAGTTGTTCCGGCTTGACATGCAGATGAAAAACACTTCCATCTGCATTAATGACTAATTCGGATGACGCTATCATTCTTTCAAAGGTTTAGAGGATGAACCCGTTGAAGACGGCTTTGCAATTGCATCCCGCATGGAAGTATCGGCTTCGATATTCTTCATCCGGTAGTAATCCATTACGCCTAAATTACCTGAACGGAAGGCTTCTGCCATCGCTTTCGGTACTTCAGCTTCGGCCTCGATTACCTTGGCACGAGCTTCCTGTGCTTTCGCCTTCATTTCCTGTTCCAAAGCAACAGCCATCGCACGACGTTCCTCGGCTTTGGCCTGCGCAATATTCTTATCGGCCTGTGCCTGATCCATCAACAGATAGGCTCCGATATTCTTACCTATGTCAATATCAGCAATATCAATGGAAAGAATCTCAAAGGCAGTTCCGGCATCCAGACCTTTCCGCAACACTAACTTCGAAATGGAATCCGGATTTTCCAATACCGATTTATGGGATTCGGAAGAACCGATTGACGAAACGATGCCTTCACCTACACGGGCCAGCACAGTCTCTTCGCCGGCACCACCCACCAACTGCTTGATATTCGCACGCACCGTCACACGAGCTTTGGCAATCAGCTGAATACCATCCTTAGCCACAGCCGTTACCGGAGGCGTATTAATTACTTTCGGATTAACCGACATCTGTACGGCTTCAAATACATCTCGACCAGCAAGGTCAATGGCCGTTGCCATCTGAAAGGTCAGTTCGATATTGGCCTTCGAAGCCGAAACCAGGGCATGCACTACCTTTTCCACATGACCACCTGCCAAATAGTGTGCTTCCAGCTCATCACGGGTAAGCGTTTTCAATCCGGCTTTGTGAGCTTCAATCATCGCCTGGGTAATTACATAAGGCGGAACCTTACGGATTCGCATCAGGAACAGTTGGAGCAAAGAGATATTTACCCCTGATACTTTCGCCGAAATCCACAGCAGGAACGGCACATAGTAAAAGAAAATGATCAGCAGCAGAACGACCGCTCCTGCTACCACTAAAGGAAATGTTGTGTCCATCATCGTATATAATTTAAACATTTATAAGCTATCATTTCCGTCGGACGATTACATGATAACCTTCCACACGGACAATCACTACAGGTGTCTTTTCGTCGATAAACTCGGTCTCCGACTTCGCTTCTACCGAAACCGTACCAAACTGAGCTTTCCCAATCGGAGCCAGACGAGAAAGCGTAATGCCTTCATCGCCTTCCTTGATTCCCAGATCGCGACTGGATTCCAAACGCGAATCTACATCTGTATGCAAAGCCAATTTATTCAGTGAACGGGAACGCATCAGCCAGACAAAACCGATGACGAAAACGACGGCAGAAGCAATCAGCGTTACATTCCCGACAAGCATCCCCATACTGTATGCCCAATACAAGCCTCCGGTAGCAAACAATACACCACCAATCCCGGCCAACGTCAATCCCGGCAAGAAAAATATCTCTGCCAGACCTAAGATAACGGCTGCCAGCATGACGAATGCTAAAATAATCAGTTGAGTGATCATAGTTGTATCTATTTGTTACATATTCATATTATACGCCTGTTTTTTACTTCTTCAGATAACGGACTTCAGCATTCCGGGCCTGCTTTTCCAGTTCCTTTACTTGTGGAACAGCCGCCTCGAGCTTAGCTTCCAGATCCAAGATACGCGTCTTCAGCTGTTCCCGTTTCCCCGGATTCTTCGAATAATCCAGGCGCAGAGCATCCAGCTTTTTCTCATCCGAAGCAATCTGCTGCTTTAAAGATACAACTTTCTGATAAATTGACTTAGCTTCCGGAGATTTTATTTGATCCCATGTATAATAGATTCTGTTATCTTGTACGACAAAATCAAAATCTTTCTCAATTTCTTTCTTTCCATAAGGGATTTCCTGATGTGCCAGCTGGATCAGCTTGGAATAATCTTCACCGGCTACCCACGAATCGCGTATTGAGCGAACAGCCGCTCTGGAACGCTTTACTTCCACGTCTTCTGTTTCTACCCGATCGTGATTCTCATTCGGAATAAACAGATAGACACAGACCTGTCCTTCCGGCTGAAAACGGTCTGAAACAAACCAGCCCAGTCCTTTTACTTCATCAAACACAATCATATAATCATTGTAGGGTGAATTAAAAGGCATGCCCAGCCGTTCGGGAGCCAAGTATGAGTCCGAATTCATGTTATAACGGGTCACAAACAAATCATAACCGCCCAACGCATCATTTCCCTGGGAAGCATAATAAAGAGTTACTCCGTCGGGAAGAACAAACGGATAGTTATCGTCGGCCGTGCTGTTGACATTCATCGGCAACTGTTTCTCGTCGCCCCACTGGTCCAGCAGACGAGACTGCGTATAGAGACAATAATGATTTTCATCTGTCGGGTGCGCATAATACACCTTGTCACCTTTCTGGTTCATATAGACCGAAGATGAAACACCCGGTTTCTTGAAGAACGATTCGTAACTCATCAGCCGTCCGCTCTCTTCACTCAAGGTATAAGCCGAAAGGAAGTCATCCTTATCCACCACCACACTGTCAATAATCTGGATATTCTCTACCTTATCCATCATGCGTTTCGCGTCCTGCAGGATATCCAGGCGCAATTCGGCAGATTCCGTCTCCCGTTTCTTTTTCTCCAGCCATTCGATATACTGTTCGTACATATCTACGGCATCCTCAAACCGGTAGGTTTTGAAATAGACTTCTCCCAAATAGCGATAGGCTTCTATTACCCGGCGTTTCACAGCGAAGGAGAGAGACTTTTCGGCAGCTGCCAGATCACCCGTTTCATAGCAGCACACTCCATACCAGAGATTATATGACGAATTACTCGGGGATTGCTTGACCAGTTTCTCAAAAGCGGGTTTTGCTTCGGCGTATTGTCCTTCATTGTATAATTTCTTTGCCTGATCCAGACTCTGAGCCTGCAACTGACCGCAAACGACAGTCACGCCCAAAGTATAAAGCAGTTTTGTTACGAACGGTTTCATCTCTTTATTCTCTTTTTTATAATAGATTCCAGCTTCAAAGATAATCATAAAATTGTGTTTTATTCTATCTTTGTGCCGTTATTTGGAAATATGGCAAAACGAACAGAAGAAGAACAGCTCTTTCTGAAAGTGGAAGAGAAAATCAGAAAGGCAATCCGGGACTATCAGTTGATAGCCGAAGGAGATAAAATATTGATTGGCTTGTCGGGAGGAAAGGATTCATTGGCTCTGGTGGAATTCCTTGGACGACGTTCGCGTATCTTCCAGCCGAAGTTCTCGCTGGTAGTTGCACACATCGTCATGACGAACATTCCATACAGTTCCGACACCGACTATCTGCGCCGGATGGCCGCCCAGTATGATATTCCCTTCGTCCTGCATGAAACCAGTTTCGATGCCTCGACCGACAAACGGAAATCACCGTGCTTTCTTTGTTCATGGATGCGGCGCAAGGCTTTGTTTGAAATAGCCAAAGCCCACGGATGCAACAAGATTGCCTTAGGGCATCATCAGGATGATATTCTGGAAACCCTTTTGATGAACCTGATTCATCAGGGCGCTTTCGGAACTATGCCGCCTAAACTGAAAATGAATAAGTTTGAGATGGAAATCATCCGTCCGCTCTGCCTGGTCAGCGAAAAAGAACTGACCGCCGTAGCAGCATGGCGCTCGTATCAGAAACAGATCAAGAACTGTCCCTACGAAACAGCTTCGAGCCGAAGTGAGATGAAAGACTTGCTCCGGCGCATGGAAGAAATCAATCCCGAAGCCCGGTATAGTTTGTGGGGAAGCA